>CALGOO010000321.1 GCA_937960715.1 uncultured Candidatus Competibacteraceae bacterium | reverse complement strand
GACGATCAAGACCGTTTCGTACTACCAGGCCCTGCATTACGAACGGATGCTGCCTCCCGGAACTTTCGCCGGCAAGATCGTGCTGGTGGGCCGCCTGCTCGAAGCCATCCCCGAACCGCAACGCCTGTCGGGCGACACCTTTCTCACCCCGTTTTCCTGGGTCGCCGGAAGTCCGTCGGCGGGGGTCGAGATTCAGGCCAACATCATCGATAATGTGCTCGAAGGGCGGTTCATCAGCGAATTGGGCGGGCTTGGCCAGTGGATTTTGCTGTTGTCGGCGACATTGGCCGCAAGTTTGCTTGTTGCACGGCTGGAGCCGGTCGCCGCCCTGATTGCGACGGGGGCGCTGGCGGTCTTGACAATGGCAACAGCTTACCTGGTTCTCGCTCAAATGAATCTTTGGCTTCCCATTCTATCCACCGTCATGAGCTTCGCCCTGGTCTATGGCGGCCACCTGCTGATCCGGACGCTGGCGGCCGAGCACGAGCGCCGCCGCTTGCTCGAAGAAACCAACCGCGATCTGGAAGCGAAAATCGCCGAACGCACCCGAGAGCTTTCGACCGCCAATCGGAAACTGCATCAACGCCATCAAGAAATCGAAGCCGCTTACCAGGAATTGAGCCGCGCCCAGGAACAACTCGTTCATTCGGAAAAAATGGCCTCGCTGGGATTGTTGGTGGCTGGCGTCGCCCATGAATTGAACAATCCCATCAGTTACGTCTACAGCGACCTGGAATTCGCCCAGGATTATGTCGAACGTCTGGCGGGGCTGATCGGAATCCATGAAACCGCCGGCCCATCGAACCATTCGACCCACCCCCACCACGACGGCCAAACGAAAGAAACGACCAAGGTGGACGCGACTTTGCAAACCTTGCGGGAATTGATCGCCAGTTGTCGGGAAGGGGCCGAACGAATGAAAAAGATCGTCCTGGATTTGCGCGTTTTTTCTCGCACCGACGACGTTGGCCTGGTGCTGGCCGATTTGCACGAAGGCATCGACTCCACCCTGAGTCTGCTCGCCAAGGAATATCGGGATCGAATCGTCGTCCATCGCGAATATGGCTATCTGCCGCTGGTGGAATGTTATCCAGGCCAACTCAATCAAGTCTTCATGAATCTGTTGCAAAACGCCGCGCAAGCCATCCGAAAGCCGCCAGGCGACGTTTGGATCAGAACGGAACTGGATGGTGACTGGGCCAGAATCGCGATCAGGGACAATGGCGCCGGCATTGCGGAAAACGATTTGACCCGTGTCTTCGACCCCTTTTTCACCACCAAGCCGGTCGGTTCGGGAACGGGACTGGGACTGAGCATCAGCTATGGCATCATCGAAAAACACGGAGGAAAAATTCGAGTGACAAGCCAGGTGGGTGAGGGAACTGAATTTACGGTCGAGTTGCCGGTGCGTTCGATGAGGAAAGCGGCATGAAACAGTACAGCTTATTGGTCGTCGACGACGAAAGGGAAATCCTGCGCAGTCTTACCCTCACCTTCGCCGAGGAGTACGAAGTATTCACCGCCGCCAGCGGCGCCGAGGCGCTGGAAATCCTGAAACAGCGGAAAATCGCCCTGGTCATCGCCGATCAGCGGATGCCGGAGATGACCGGCGCGGAGCTGCTGGAAAAGGTCTTTCAAATCGATCCCAACATCGTTCGCATCATCCTGACCGGCTATACCGACATCGCCTCGCTGATTCGAGCCATCAACGACGGCCACATCTATCAGTACATCACCAAGCCCTGGGAACGGCGGGCACTCCGGATCATCGTCAAGCGGGCGCTGGAAAGCTACCAACTGACCCTGGAGAATCAGCGATTGCTCAAGGAATTGCAAATCGCCAACCAACGCCTGAGCGATGAAAATCGGTTCTTGCGCAATGAAATCAACAAGGATTTGCAAGACGCCGATATCATCGGGCAAACTGCGGCCATGCAAAGCGTCTTCGAATTGGTGAACAGGGTCGCCGACAATTCGGTGGCGGTCCTGCTCACCGGAGAAACCGGCACCGGCAAAACCCTGGTGGCCCGCCATATTCACCAGCGGGGACTCCGCGGCGACAAGCTGTTCATCGAACAAAATTGCGGGGCCTTGCCCGAAAATCTGCTCGAAAGCGAACTGTTCGGCCACAAGCGCGGCGCATTCACCAATGCGATCCAGGATCGCAAGGGACTGTTCGAGGTCGCCGACGGCGGAACCCTGTTCCTGGACGAAATCAGCGAAATGAGCGCGGCGCTTCAGGTCAAATTATTGCAAGTCCTCCAAGAAGGACGGTTTCGGCGAGTCGGCGAGAACGAATACCGACAGGTCGACGTGCGAATCATCGCCGCGACCAACCGGGATTTGTGGACCGAAGTTCAGAAGGGCCATTTCCGGATGGATCTGTATTATCGAATCAATGTCTTTCCCATCCACATTCCGCCATTGCGAAAGCGAATCAAGGATATTCCCCTGCTGGCGGATTATTGCTTGAAAAAACACCGTCGCAGGCTCAATAGCCAGGCGAGCGGTTTTAGCGAGACCGCCTTGCAGGCCCTGTGCCGCTACCATTATCCGGGCAATGTGCGGGAACTGGAAAATCTGATCGAGCGCGCCCTGATTCTGAGCAACGGTCCCCGAATCGAAGCCGGCGACTGGTTGCCCGACGCCGCCGCGGACGCCGCCGGCATGACCCGGCTGGAACGGCTCCAACGGTCGGAAATCGAACGGCTCCTCGAACTCCATCAAGGTGATCTGAACGAGGTCGCCCGAGACCTGGGGGTCAGCCGCACCACCGTATGGCGCCGCCTGAAGAACTACCGCTCGCAGCCCGACCCCGCCCTCGACGTTTCAAAATGAAACGCATGAACGCCCAATCGTTGCAATTTGAAACGGCCGGCTCGGTTTGGCGCCCTCCCAACCCCCCTCCCAAAAATTTTTTCGTCCCGCCAATTTAATTTCCTCAATAAATTTGCCCGATTAGCGTTCGGGCGAGCGGCGGTCGCCGCTTGCCGTGAATTGGCTTTTTTTTTGCATTCCTAATTGGCCAGGGAGGCCGTGAGCTGCCCATCCGATTGAAAAGCCAAATATAAAATATAAAGTTGAGGTAAAAACCATATGATCTTTGGGACGTATACTCGACTGCTGCGCCAGCAGCGCCAAAGCGTGAACAGCCGCTACTCCATCCGGCGGACGGCGGAGCGGATTGGCGTGGAGCCGACCTATCTCGGCAGGATCGAACGGGGCGACGCGCCGCCGCCCTCGGAGGAGACCATTCGGCGGATAGCGGCGGATTTGGGGGAAGACGCGGATTTGTTGCTGGCGCTGGCGGGCAAGGTGGCCAGCGACGTTCGTTCGGTCATCGTGGCGCGGCCGGTGTTGTTCGCGGAACTGATCCGGGGTTTGAGCGACGCGCCCGACGACAGGCTGATGGCCCTGGTGCATAAGGTGCGCAATAGCGAATGGCGGGAGCACGGGATGAACCGCCAGCGCGATTGGGAAGCCGCGTGAGCATCCCTCGCTTGCTCGCCCACGAGCGAGCGAGGGATTGGAGTTCTCGCGCCCACGCTCCAAGCCACCCGATTACCCACATCTTCATATTATTGATTAATAACAAAATAATAAGCAAATGTTCCCTCCCCCGCAAGGGGGGAGGGGGATTTGTGGGTAATCGGGTGGCTCCAAGCGTGGGAATGCCGGCAAGCCGTTCCAGCGGTCCGGCGGCCGGCCCCGCGCCCGCGCTCCCCGATGCCTGGAAGAGCCGGGAGCGGGCGTTGACCATATTTTCGCTTTCGGCGCCCGGCCGCTCGTCTATACTGAACCGGTTTTTCCAAGCCCCCAGAGAAGGAGAACCCGGTGATCTACTCCCTCGGCGACCGCAAGGTAGAGTTTCATGGCGAGGACTGGTTCATCGCCGACAACGCCACCGTGATCGGCTCGGTGGTGCTCGAGCAGAACGCCAGCATCTGGTTCAACGTGGTGGTGCGCGGCGACAACGACGTCATCACCATCGGCGAGAATTCCAACGTCCAGGACGGTTCGATCCTGCACACCGATCCCGGCATCCTGCTCACCATCGGCCGCGACGTCACCGTCGGCCATCTGGCCATGCTGCACGGCTGCATCGTCGGCGACAACAGCCTGATCGGCATCAAGAGCCTGATCATGAACCGGGCGGTGATCGGCAAGAACTGCCTGATCGGTGCCAACACTCTGATTCCCGAAGGCAAGATCATTCCGGACGGCTCGCTGGTGATGGGCTCGCCCGGCAAGATCGTCCGCGCGTTGTCCGAGGAAGAAATCGAACGGATGCGGCGGACCGCCGGCCGCTACGTGGAAAACTTCAAACGCTTCAAGCGCGATCTGCGCCCCCAGACCTGACATGGCCGCTACTTTGGAAGACCGTCTGGACCAGGCGGTCCAGCAGGTCGGCACGACCATTCTCGGCAAGGAGCGCGCCATTCGCCTGGCCGTGAGCTGCCTGCTGGCGCGCGGCCATCTGCTGATCGAGGATTTGCCCGGCATGGGCAAGACCACCCTCGCGCACGCCCTGGCCTGCTGCCTGGGCTTGCAATACCAGCGCATCCAGTTCACCAGCGATTTGTTGCCGGCGGACATCCTCGGCGCGGCGGTGTACGAGCGCCAGCGCGAGACCTTCGTGTTTCATCCCGGCCCGATCTTCGCCCAATTGATCCTGGCCGACGAGATCAACCGCGCCACCCCCAAGACCCAGAGCGCGTTGCTGGAGGCGATGGAGGAGGGGCAGGTGACCATCGAGGGCGAGACCCGCAAGCTGCCGGAACCGTTCTTCGTCATCGCCACCCAGAATCCCGCCTACCAGATCGGCACCTTCCCGCTGCCGGAATCGCAGCTCGACCGCTTTCTGATGCGGATCGAACTGGGTTATCCCGATGCTCAGGCGGAGCGGTTGTTGCTGGAGGGAGAAGACCGCCGCGACGTGTTGGCGCGATTGCCGGTGTGCCTGACCCCGGAGCAGTTGCGCGAGGCGCAGGGGCGGGTGGCTGGCGTACATGCCGCGCCGCCGTTGCTGGACTATATACAGGGCCTATTGGCGTTCTCGCGCCAGTCCAGCCTGTTCCGGGGCGGGTTGTCGCCGCGCGCCGGTCTCGCTCTGCTGCGGGCGGCCCGGGCCTGGGCGCTGTTGCACCGGCGCGGCCACGTGCTGCCGGAAGACGTGCAGACGGTGTTGCCGGCGGTAGTGGGGCATCGACTCCATCCCGGCGAGGAGCATCTCGAACAAACCTCCGCCGATCTGGTCGGGCGTTTGCGCGCCGCCGTGGCCCTGCCCGCCTGAGTCTCCCGCTCGTGGGTGTGCTGCGGCAACGGTTCGAGCGCTGGGTGACGCGCGGCCAGCGGCCATCCAGCGAACCGGTCCGCTTGACCCGCCGTCGCATCTATATCCTGCCGACCGCGCAGGGCTACGCCTTTGCCACCCTGCTGTTTCTGCTCTTCCTGTGGTCGATCAACTACAGCAACAGCATGGGGTTCGCCTTCACCTTCCTGCTGGCGGCGGTGGCGCTGAACAGCATGTGGCAGGCGCACGACAATCTGCTGGGACTGGTCGTGGCTTCCAGCGGCGCGGAGCCGGTGTTCGCCGGCCAGGAAGCGCGGTTCGCCTTTCGGCTGGACAATCCGGACCCCAAGCCGCGTTATGGCATCGCCTTGCAATGGCGCGACCAACCGCCGTGCTATGCCGATTTACCCGCCAGCGGCGCGGCGGTCGTGACCATGAGAGTGGCGGCCGAGCGGCGCGGCTGGTTGCGAACCGGGCGCGTTCGGGTGCTGACCCGCTATCCACTGGGGTTGTTGCAGGCGTGGAGCTGGGTGGAGTTCGAACAGGCGTGCCTGGTTTATCCGCAACCCCGAGGCCGACGGCCGCTGCCGGCGGCGCTGCCGGGCAGTACCGGGACCGGTCTGGGCGACCAGGGCCTCGGCAGCGAGGATTACGCCGGCTTCCGGCTGTACGCGCCCGGCGACTCGCCGCGCCGGATCGCCTGGAAGGCCGCGACCCGCGGCGGACCGCTGCTGGTCAAGCAGTTCACCGATCAGGCCCGGCCGGAACTGTGGCTCGACTGGCGGTTGCTGGGGATCGACAGCGTCGAACCCCGGCTGGCCCAGCTCTGTCAATGGGTGTTGAAGGCCGAGAGCGAAGGTCGCCGCTATGGCCTGTTGCTGCCGGGCGTGCGGATTCCACCTGCCCAGGGCGACGCCCACCGCCGCCGGTGTTTGGAGGCGCTGGCGCTGTTCTAATACCGAGTCTCAATAGGCGCGGGTGCGATCCAGTCAGGATCGTATTGAAAATGGATCACTGATGGTCGGTCATCCAGTAGCGCCGATTTCAGCCGCCCGTCCGTTCCTGGTTCAGCGCCAGCAGCCGGCGCAATACCTCCTCGTCGTTCAGGTCCACGGGCCAGCCGTAGGCGGCGGCCACCGCCGCATCGAGGGTACGGTGAGCGTTGACCAACCAGGCGGGGCGCTGGTTGTAGAGATGGGTCAGCGTGCGTTTCTTCAACCCGGCGGCGTGTTCGGGCTTTGGAATCACGCGGTCGGGATAACCGGGCACGACTTCGGGAACCCGCTCCACCCATTCCGGCGGATTCAACCAGTTCTCGCGCAATTCGTTGAGCCGGCGGGCGGCGGCGGCGATGGCCTGGGCGCGGGGATCATCGGCGTAGGTGCTGACGGGGAGGTTGGGGGTCAGGCCAGTAGGGAAGGGGAAGGTTTCGAAGCAGGTGGTGGGCGTGTAGCGGGGGCGGTCTTCAAGGCTGGTGCCGAGCCGCAAGGCCCACAACTCATGAAACCGGGAATGCAGGATGCCAAAGGTGGTGTCGTCGGAGCGGGCGATAACGATCACAACGTTTTCTGGAACTACATAACGATTTAACCAAACGAAGAACCGATGCTTGGCAACCATGCTGGTAGCGATATAACGAACTTGCTCCCCGAAAGCCATGAACATCTCTGGGCGCGCCCGCTCGAAGCGCCACCAGATTTCTCTGTTTTTCAGTGTATTGCTCTTCAAACGTTTAGGCTTGACCTGGCATAACGCATAGTTGTAAGGAGCCTCGTACAAAGCCGCTTCTACGGCATTTCTTTCTCCGAAATGGATGATCCAACTATCGGATAACCGCTGGGCTAAATCCTGGCCATTGACCGATGGAAACAGCACATCGCTGTTTGGCTTTCCATGCGGATTAGGTTGCTTTAACCACGTTCGAGCCAAGTCTCCAGCAATATCAAACGGGCCTGATTTCGTAACCCCCATAAATGATGTTTTGGCGTTTTGCACCAGCCGCTTGGCTTGCGTCAAATCTACACAACTGCCATTGGGATCAAGAGCCTGTCCGGTCAGATCGGCGTAGATTTGCGCAACCGGTTGGCCGTTCAAAATCCCCCCGGCTTCACGACTCCCAAACCCCACCAGCGACACCCTAACCGCCGCCCCTTCGTTAATCCACGGCTCGTCCGACCAAGCGTGAAAGATCGTGCCGGTCTCGCGGATGCGTTCCAATACCTTGCGGTTTTGCCCGCCTCGAATGGAGTTCGTCGCCACCAGTCCGGCCCGTTGCGCCTGCCCGGCTTCAATCTGCGCCCGCGCTTTCTCGAACCAGTAGCACACCAGATCAGCCCCACCAGGAACCCGTCCCGCATAGACCCGGCGTAGCAATCCCGCATACTGGTCGCCGAGTTCGGCCAACTGCTTTTTGTCTCCCAGAAACGGCGGATTGCCCACGATGGCGTCTGCCGGGGGCCAGGTCGCCTCAGTCCCCTCCGGGGTCAACAGCGCATCCCGGCCCTCGATGGTGTTCAGCGGCTTCAGGATAGGCTGAGCGTTGAGGTTGTAGCCATGGCCGAGCATCCATTGAATCTCGCCGATCCACACCGTCAGCCGCGCCAGTTCCGCCGCGTAGGGATTGAGTTCGATCCCCAGGACCGCTTCCGGGCCGACGGCGGGAAAGCCGCGTTGCAGGTCCAGCGCCTCGGCCTCCAGCATCACTTGATGCTCGATATCCTTGAGCGTGCGCAGCGCCAGATAGAGGAAGTTGCCGGAGCCGCAGGCCGGGTCGAGCACCCGGAACGTCCGCAACCGCTCCAGAAAGCCGTTCAGCCGATGGATGGCCTGCTGCCGGGCTTTGGGCGTGCCCTTGCCCAGATCGGCGGCCATCGCGCCCTTCACCGTCGCCCACTCGGCCAACAGCGGGTCCCGAATCACCGGCTCGATCAACCGACGAATCGAGCCGGTGTCGGTGTAATGCGCGCCCAACTGGCTGCGCTTGTCCGGGTCGAGACCGCGTTCGAACAGGGTGCCGAAAATCGCCGGTTCAATGGCCGACCAGTCCAGGGTCGCGGCCGAGTGCAGGGTATCGAGATCGGCTTTTTCCAGCGGCAAACAGGTGGCGTCGTCGAACAGCCCGCCGTTGAACCACGGGATGCGCGCCAGCCCGAACCGTCCACCGTGCTGCATGGCCCGGAACAACTCGCTGGCCAGCGCGGGAAACTCCGCCGGAGACTGCCGGGCTTCCGCCAGCAGGCCGCTGAACAACTGGCCGGGCAACAGGCCGATGTCCTCGGCGAACAGGCAAAACAATAGGCGGGTGAGGACGTGAGCTACCCGCTGCGGGTCATGCCCCCGCTGGCGCAACCGCTGGGCCAGGCTGCCCAGCAGCTTCGCGGCATCCTCGGTGACCGCCGCGCGGGTGCGGTCGGGCTTGAGCCGATCCGGATCGGTAAAGGCCCAGCCCAGCCGTTGCCGCTGTTCGGGGTCGCGCAAGTCGTCCAGGCTCAGGCGATGGACCTGGGCGACCGTGTTGGTGAAATGGGTATGAATCTCGATGGTGCTGAGG
The DNA here is from genome assembly GCA_937960715.1 of uncultured Candidatus Competibacteraceae bacterium. Classification (GTDB taxonomy): domain Bacteria; phylum Pseudomonadota; class Gammaproteobacteria; order Competibacterales; family Competibacteraceae; genus Contendibacter. The sequence goes on along the minus strand of CALGOO010000321.1, from coordinate 684 downwards.
TTGCAGACGATCAGCAGCGGCGGGTGGTTCAGGGCGGGCGCGTACTGCCGCAACTGCCGCAGGGCCGCGCCCAGGTCCTTGTGTTTACCCTTATACTCCCAGGCGAAACAGTCCTTGCGCCAGACATCGGCCCAGCCGTCGCCCCCGCCGGTCTTCTTCACCCCCTTCTCGAAGCAGAACCACTCGCCCAGCGGGTCCGCCTCGGCTGGCGATGGCAGACCCAGCAGGCGACACAGGCCGATGAAGTGCTCTTGGGCGGCGCTGCGTTCCTTCAAGGTACTGTCGCGCCAAGTGGCGATGAACGTGTCGAGCTGTTCGGCGGTGGGCTGGTGGCTCAATCGGGATCACTCCGGGTGGTCGCCAACTTTCAGGAAATCAGGGTCGAATTCTTTCTTCGCGTCACTTTTCCCGCGGTAGAAACCTGAGACCGGGCATGATACCCCCTCGCCTGAATCACGGATCAAACAGAGTAAGCGTTCAGACCTCCCCTCGTCCCTTACGGCGATGGGTTTCGCTACGCTCAACCCATCCTACAACCCATTGTTTTTTAGTAGGATGGGTTGAGCGTAGCGAAACCCATCAATACGAGGCGAAACCACCAAGGGATATGAACGGCGTAAGCGTTCAGACACCTCCCCCCAGCGGGGGGAGGTTGGGAGGGGGGAAACGGAGTGGCGCCAACGA
>CALGOO010000320.1 GCA_937960715.1 uncultured Candidatus Competibacteraceae bacterium | reverse complement strand
GCATGCGCCCGGCGTCGCCCATCAGCACGCAGCGGGCGATGCCGCGCTGGTGGCAGATGATCGCCGCCTCGATGGTGCGCGGTTCGTTGCCCTCGGGCAGGACAATTCGCTGGTTGGCGCGGCGGGCGCGCTCCACCAGCATGTGCCGGAACGCCGGCGGGCTCAACCGACGCTCGGCGAGGGCGGTCAGCAGCGGCTCCTTCCAGTCCAGGCTGATGTGCGAGGCCACCGCCTCGGTGGCACGCTGCATGCGGTCGCGGTCGTCGAGGGGTATTTCCAGATTGATGTAGGGCAGGTACGGCACCGACTGCATGGTGGTGTAGGGAATGGTCAGCACCGGCAGGCCCGCGTCGAGCGCCGGCCCGCACAGCTTCCAAATCCGCGGGTCGGGCTTGAGGCCGCCGGTCAACAGGATGGCCGCGAGGCGGGTGCCGCTGATCGTCGCCATGCAGACCGCCAGCAGCAAATCGTCGCGGTCGCCCGGGGTGATCACCATCGCGCCGGGTCGCAGTTCCTGACAACTGTTGGCCAGGGTGCGGGCGCCCAGCGCCACATGGGTGACGCGCCGGTCCAACTGGCCTTCGTTGATCGCCTGGGCGTCGATCATGTGCATGATGTCCCGCACTCGCGGCGCGATCAGTTCCCGTTGCCAGGGAATGCAGCCGATCAACTTGAAGGTTTCCGGCCAGTGCCGGGCGCACTCGGCCCGAAATTCGGCCTCGTGGCTGACACCGGAACCGTTTTCGGCGCGGCTGAAGTCGAAACGGATGTGGCCAGCCGGGTCCACGGGGGCATCCACCAGATTGATGACGCAGCCCAGCAGGCGTTCGTGGTGAATGCCACCGTAGGCGCGGGCCACCACTTCCACGGCGTCGGCCACCTGGCGCGGCGTGTCGTGGCCGGGCGCGGCGACGATGATGACCTTGGCGTCCAGGCTTTGCGCCATTCGAGCGTTGAGGTGGGTGCCATAAGGCTGTTCCTCGGTGTCGACCAGTCCCTCGACCACGACGATGGCGGCGTGCTGGGCAGCCTGTTCGTACCGGGCAATCACCTCTTCCAGCAGGATGTTTTCCCGGCCGTGGCCCAGCAGGTTTTCGGCCTCGGCCATCGGGATCGGTTCGGGCGGGGTCAGGCTGGTGACGGCGCGGGCCAGCCGGGTCGAGCGTTCCGGGCCGGTGTCGGTGGCGTGCGGCTGACTGATCGGTTTACAGAAACCGACGGGAATGCCCTCGCGGTCGAGCGCATGCAGCAGGCCGAGAGCGACGGTGGTCAACCCAACCCGTTGTTCGGTGGGGACGACGAGAATGGCGGTGGTCATGGCCGTGCCTTTCCGGGTAAGCGATGTTGCAGTGCAACGTAGCATATACCAGAATGGCTGGAGCGCCTAGCGTCCCCGTCGGCGACCCGACTGTCAATATGGAGGCAGCAACCGCCGGAACCCGTGCGCCAGCACGATCAGCAGGAACGCCAGATTGCGCGCCGGGATCGCCGGCCAGCAATAATGCACCGGCTCGGTGGGCTGACCGCTGGCCGCGACGGTCGCCAACCGCTCGGCCAGAATCCGCAGCAACGGTAGCGAACGCGGCCAGTCGGCGATACCCGTCCGCCAGGGTTCCGGAATCTCCTGCTCCCCAACCATCGCGCCCGCCAGCGCGCCGACAATCGCGCCGACCGTATCGGTATCGCCACCGCAATCGAGCGCCGCCGTCAAGGCTTGCCGGTAATCGCCGCCATGCCGGAACCAGGCATAGGCCGCAATGGGAACGGTGTGGTAAATGTAGCCGGTGACACCCTCCCCCAACCCAAGCCGATCCGCCAGTTCCGCGACGGTGCGATTCTCGCGCGCGGCGCGGTCGATGGCGTCCGTCAGGGATAGCCAGTCACGGTCGTCCGGATCACAGGCGCGCAGCCGGGCGATGAATGCTTCAAGAGAGGGAGATTGGGTCAGCCGGTCGCGCACGACCCAGGCCGCCAGTTCGGCGATGGCGGTCGCGCCGATCAGCGCCTTGGGGTCGGTGTGGGTGATCCGGGTCGAGGCGGCGACGTAAGCCGCCCGTCGTTGGGGATCGGCGGCGAAGAACGCGCCGATGATCGCCACCCGCATCGCCGGACCGTTGCCGGCGGACCGGACGCCGCTACGATGCGGCGGAAAACCCAGCCATAGCTTGAAAATCGCCCGCAGCGTGGCGAAACCGATGCCGGCGGGCAAGGACAGCAGCCAGCCGCGCAAACACCCGCCCAGGCGACGGGCGAATCGTTCCGGCGAATCGGGATGGCGCAGCAGGCTTTGCGTGACGAAGATCGTATGCTCGGTATCGTCGCTGATCATGCCGCGACCAAAGATCAACCGATGCCGCCACTGGCCCTGGTACAACCGCCGCGCGCGCCGGCGAGACAACCCTTCCGCCGGCAGGCCCAGGGCATCGCCGACCGCCGCGCCCACCAGCAGGCCACGCAACCGAAAGACCCGCTCAGCGGCTTCACGCAGTTCCCCATCGGCGTCAGCGGGTAGCACCGCGACCGTCATGCCGCCAAACCCTCGAAGCAAGGTATGCCGACTCCGCCCAGGCCACAGTAACCGCCGGGATTCTTGGCCAGATATTGCTGATGATAGTCCTCGGCGTAGTAAAACGGCGGCGCATCGGCAATTTCGGTGGTGATCTGGCCATGACCGGCGGCGGCCAGCGCCCGCTGATAAGCGTCGCGGCTGGCCAGGGCGGCAATGCGCTGGCCGGCGTCATGCACGTAGATGACGGAGCGATATTGCGTGCCGACATCGTTGCCCTGACGCATGCCCTGGGTGGGATCGTGCGCCTCCCAGAACATCTTGAGCAACCGCCCATAGGTGACGACGGTGGGATCGAACACCACCAACACCACTTCGGCGTGCCCGGTCAGACCGCCGCACACTTCCTCATAGGTGGGATTGGGGGTGAAGCCGCCGGCGTAACCGACCGCGGTGCTGTAAACCCCGGTTTGAGTCCAGAACTTCCGCTCCGCGCCCCAGAAGCAGCCAAGTCCGAACAGTGCCTGGTCCATGCCGACGGGAAACGGCGGTTGGAGAGGATGATCGCTGACGGCGTGTCGCACCGGCACGGGCAACGGCGTGGAACGGCCCGGCGGCGCATCCTCCGGGCGGGGCATCTGAACGGAACGGCGCAACCACGACATGAGCATTCTCCGGAAACAGGCAATGAACGGCGAGTTTGACCGCATCCCACCTGGCGCGGTTCGCCGCTTCGCCGCAACGCGGCTTACGAGCAAGGGCGCGGCGGATGATGCTATGCGCGCATCTCCGACCTGGAGAAACCGCCTTGCGCAACGGCGGGTTCGACTGGGACGACGGGCGGATTGCCGAAGCGGTCGAGTGTGGCGCCTCGACGGTGTATCGGGTGCGCCTGGCGTTTGTGGAGGCAGGTTTGGGTACGGCGCTGTTGACAGGACAGCAGATACATTGTGGCGATTCCGCTGTACTGGTGGATGCGGCAATTTGTCGCATTCCCACCCTGTTCTCCGCGACTTAGCATAATTGGATAACGCGAAGCGACACGCCCTTCGTGGTTCATCCCAAAACTTGCCCAATCCCAGGAGAATCCCGCATGACCCGTTCTTGCGACCGGCGGTTATTGTTCCCGATTCGAAGCGCTACGGCACTGGGTGTCGCGCTGGCATTACTGGCCGGCTGCGGCGGCGATGATGACAACGGTCCAACCGAACGTCAGGTCAGCGTGCTGTTCGAGGCGCAGGTCGATGGCCAGGATTTCACTTGCGGTGCTACCTACAGTAACGTGGGCATCGGTCAACCCGGCACCTACCAGGTCAATGACTGGCGTTTTTATGTCCACGACGTGGCGCTGGTCAAATCCGATGGCAGCCGACAGGCGTTGGATCTGGATCAGGACGGGGTTTGGCAATACCAAAACGTCGCCTTGCTGGATCTGAGAAAAAATTGTGGCGGCGGCGTCCTGCCGTCGAACGCCGTGGTCAAGGGAGCCGTGGCCAACGAGAGCTTCACGGGGGTCTGCTTCAAGGTTGGTGTTCCCTACGCCCTCAACCACATCAACGACGCCACCGCGCCCTCGCCGCTGAACAGTTCGGGGATGTTGTGGAACTGGCGAGGCGGGCGCAAGTTCATCCGCATCGACGGGACGGGCGCTCCCGGCGACGTCGACCGGGCAACCGCATTCCATATTCATCTGGGCAGTACCCAGTGCCCTGGTTCGGATCCTAATGCTCCCCCCACCGCCGCCTGTGGTTATCCGAACATCGCCGAATTCTGTCTCGATAACTTCGACGCGAGCCGGGACCACATCGTCATGAACATCGGCGCCGCGCTGGAAGCGTCGAACGTCGCGTTCAACACCCCGGATACTGCTTCCGGCTGCATGTCGGCCAACTCCGATCCCGAGTGCATTCCCATCATGCCACGCCTGAACCTGGACTTCACCTACGTGGCCGGGGCCGGAGCGACACCCGAGAAGTATTCCAAGGTGGTTCCTCAACGGTTGTTTAGCGTCCATAAGCCGTGATGAGTCAACGGCTTAGTTGGACTTTGCTGCTGAGCGCGCTGCTGGCGATGGCCGGCTGCGGTGGCGGCGACGGCGGCGACGATGAAGCGTCGCCGCCAACCACCGGTTCGGGCTATTCCTGGTCGCTGCCCCAGGGATTTCCCACTCCCAGGGAGTCGGCTGATAACCCGCTGACCAACGCCAAGATCGAACTGGGCCGCCATCTGTTCTTCGACCCGCGGATGTCGATCAACCAAACCATGGCCTGCGCTTCCTGCCACCAGCCGGCGCGCGCTTTTACCGACGGTCGGCTGACGTCCATCGGCGCCACCGGCGAGGACCACCCGCGCAACGCCATGAGCCTGACCAACGTGGTCTACAACGCCACTTTCAACTGGGCCAACCCGATCCTTGCCACCCTTCACGCCCAGGCGCTCATCCCGATATTTGGTGAGTTTCCCCTGGAACTGGGCTGGAGCGACCACGAAACCGAGATCCTGGATCGTTTCCGCCACGACGCGGTTTATCAGAAGCTGTTCGCCGACGCCTATCCGGGCGAAACCAATCCCTTTAACGCCGACCGGGTCGCCAAGGCCATCGCGGCTTTCGAGTCGATTCTGATCTCGGGTAATTCGCCCTACGACAAGGCTACGTTTCAAGGTGATCGCAATGCCATGAGCGCGGCGGCGCGACGTGGCCAGGAGTTGTTCTTCTCCGAGCGGATGGAATGTTTTCACTGCCACGGCGGTTTCAACTTCAGCCAGTCGGTCAACCATGGGGGGATAACACTCGCGCAAGCCGAGTTTCACAACAACGGCCTCTACAACATCGGCGGGACGGGCGACTATCCGCTGAACAATCGCGGCTTGTGGGAATTCACCCAGCGGCCGGCCGACATGGGACGGTTTCGGGCTCCTACCTTGCGCAACATCGAGCTGACCGCACCCTACATGCACGATGGTTCCATCGCCACCCTGGAACAGGTGCTGGATCACTACTCGCGCGGCGGGCGGCTGATCAAGGAAGGACCGTTGGCCGGCGATGGGGCGAAGAGCCCGTACAAAAGCGAATTGATCGTCGGGTTTTCGCTGACGCCGCAGGAAAAGCAGGATGTCATTGCTTTTTTCCAGAGCCTCACGGACTGGGAATTCCTGTGTGATCCACGCTTCGCCGACCCGTTCGGTAACTTTCCCCAGCATTCCCGCTGTAATTGACCACCTTGGAGATCGTGGCCCGTGTTCAATTGTAAACAACGCTCGTCCCGTGAATCTCTCCGTATCGGCCTGACTGGCGGGTTCGCCATTGGCTATCGCTTGGCGGGGATGGCTCTGGCCCTGATTCTGACCGTGCCCACTCCGTACAACCCCCTCTCTCTGCCGGTGGCCCATGCTCATCACGGCGGCGGTGGTGCGGGCGGTGGTGGCGGCCCGAGCGGTGGTGGCGGTGGCGGCGGCGAAACGATGCGGAAACCCCCGGATGGTTATGGCAAGGGCGGTCGCGGTGTTCAGGGCATGAAGTCATGAAGGTTTGCTTCGGTATGGTCCTCATCCTGGCGCTAACCGCTGGTTGCGCGGGGTTGGGCACTGTGGGCAGCCACGGCGCCGTGGCTTACGCGCCCAGCACGCGGGACTGGCGGTTGCGCTGGCGCGTGATCGATCCCCAGCGGGTGCGGCAACTGGTGCTCGAAGATTGCCTCGTCGCCGACTGTCGGGTGGTCCTGGAGTTTGGCCCTGGTCAATGCGGCACACTGGCCTTGGGTCAGCAGGCCGGGTTCGGCGTGGGGCTGGGCGATACTCCGGCCGCCGCCGAAGCAGCCGCCCTCGCCGAATGCCAGCGCACCGGTACGGACTGCCGGGTCGCCTCCGCCGAATGCAATCGCTGAAAATTTCGATTCGGGACCACGCCGATCAATTTCAGGAGACTTTTCAGTGATCCCGAGACGATTTCTTTCTTTGCTCGCCACGCTGGCGTTGATCGGGTTACCGTTCTTTGCCAGCGGTCATGGCTATCGGCTGGGCGATATCAGAATCGTCCATCCGTGGGCCATGCCGACGGCTCGGTGGGTCACCCATGGCGCCAGCGGCGTGGGTTATCTGGTATTGAAGAACAACGGTCGCAAGTCCGACAAATTGCTTTCGGCCTTGACGGAAATAGCCGGGAAGGTCGAGTTGCGCGCCCACGGTGGAACAGGCGATACGCCGACGACACGCCCCGTGGAAAGCATTGAAATCCCCGCTGGTGGAGAAGTACGGCTGGAACCCGGAGGGCTACATCTGCTGCTGATGAACCTCGAACAACCGCTGGAGGAAGGGCGGCGCTTCGCGGTCGCGCTCCAGTTCGAACGGGCTGGAAAGATCACCGTGGACATGCATGTGCAGAAAGACGCGAAAAACTCCATTTATTGAATGGATTCATCCTTGAATTCCGAAAATCCCATCGATTTGATCAATGCAAATGCGCGTAAGGCGGCAGGCTGCGCACCCGCCGATCCTCGACCGGGCCGCCGACGGTGAAGTGATAAAGCGATTGCCACGCCAGGCCGTCCAGCCCCAATAATCGATGCATGGCGTCGTCGAAGAAACAGCCGATGCCGGTGGCGCGAATGCCGGCGGCTTCCGCTTCCAGGTAGAGAACCTGCCCCAGCAGGCCGGTTTCCCAAAACAGCTCCCGGTATGCCCACGGCTGGCCCTGGAGCGGACCGACGAACTCGGTCAGAAAGCCGACCGCGAAGCAGGAATCGGCGGCGATATCCTGATGGCAGGAAATCACTCGCGCCGCGTCGCGAGCGTCACCCACGGTGAGCCGGTACAGCGGCAAATGTTCCGGCGCCGGTTCGACTCGCGACCACTCCCATTCACCGTGCAACGCGCCGCGCAATTCCGGTAGTGCCTCCGCCGTCCGCGCCAGCAAGTAGAGGCCGGGCGATACGCCGTCGATCCGGTGGGCGAACAGCAACGGATGCACGCGCGGCGGCCACGGCCACGCATCGAGCGGCGGCGCGTCCGGACGCGGTAGCAGCGCGTCCAGCATCCCAAACCAGCGTTCGGCGGGTAGAGTGGTCACGCCATCGAACGCCACCGCGCTGCGCCGTTGGCGAATCAGCGTCGCGGCGCTGGCCTGGCACCCCGACTGAGCCAGGGGTGGGCGTTGAAGGGGGTGGAAGGTGGGTGTTGGAATCGCACCCGGCCGATGGGTGGCGTGGTCAACCGCGTCGATGCCGGACCAGGCGCGTTGGGCCTGGCTCAGCCGGTTGGCGCGGCCGGTGAAGGAGAGATCGCGCGCCAGCGTGTCGGGCGATAAATCCGCCGGCGGCGGTTCGAGTCCCACCCACAGCGCGACCTCCGGGCTTTCGGGTTCGGCGTCGGCGAAATCTTCCGCCCGGTCCAGCCCCAGCACGGCCGCCAAATCGGCGTCGCCCCAGCCGGCCAGCAACCGCGCCCGCCAGCCCAGCGCGGCGGCGGCGTAGGCGACGGCGGCGATGGCGTGGCCGCAATCGTGCTGACAGTAGCGGTAGGCCCGCAGGCCGTACTTCCAGGCTTCACGCCAGTGAATGCCGGTCAGCGCCAGCACCACTCCGCCGGATAGCTCGTTGCCCCAGGTTGAGCGGCGCGGCGCGGCGCGCTGTTCGAGCACGTGATCATGGCTCAGGTAGTGGTAAACGCCGGCGCTCAGGCCAGGCAGGGCGGGGCAGATCAGATAGCCCTCGGTCGGATGCAGGTTGCCACTCGACGGATTGCAGCGCAGCGCCCAGCGCGAGCCGCCATGCTGCTTCCAGGCGGACAGCCCCAGCGCCAGTTCGAACAGGATCGCGAGCGAATCGCGTTCCAGCGGACGCGCGGTTGGCCGCTCGCCCCGGCGCACCGACTCGAACAAGGCTGCCAAGGCATCGGCCCGCAACGGTAATTCGATATGCGGAACCCCGGCGAAACGGCGAAACGGATCGGGCTGGTTAGCCCAGTCGAGCCCACCCGGACTGGGCGCGTAGCGGTTCAGGTGATGCTTGCTCGCCTGATGGTAGGCGATAACCCGCGCGAGGGGGGCAGTATCGGGGCGGTCGGTTGTCATGGGCGGCACGCTTGAAAAGATGGTTACGGATGGAACGGTATTTTGCCTCAAAATGAAAATCGCCGACGCCGCGCTTGGAGAGCCGCTAGGGGAATCGCGGGTAGCGATTTTGAGCGAAACGGCGCAACGGTGGGTGGTATGGGATTTGATCCGTATCCAGTGGGTCGAATAGTCGGCATCGTCCGGCGGCAGAATCCAGAAGCCATGCAAGTGATCGGGCGAGGCTGTACATTCGATTGTGTAAATGCTCATTCTTAGGAAAACAGTGACACCGAGGTGTCTGGGAGAATCGACGATGAGCGTACCTTTTGGAGCGGTGGATCGAATGTACCCTGCGGGGTTGGAAGCCTTGGCCGGCGAGTTGGCCAAACACATCAAGAGCGAACAGGACATCACCGCCTTGAGCCGACAGTTGCTGAAATTGACGGTGGAAAGCGCCTTGAAGGCCGAGCTGGACGAGCACTTGGGCTACGAGCGCCATGCGCCCGCCGGACGCGGCAGCGGCAACAGCCGCAACGGCTATTCGGGTAAAACGCTCAAGGGCGACCTGGGCGAGGTGCCGATTCAAACGCCGCGGGATCGCAACGGCACCTTCGAACCGCAACTGATCGCCAAAGGCCTCACCCGGCTGGCCCAGTTGGACAGCCAGATTCTGGCCTTCCAGCAGCGTGCCGTCCCGAGCCAGGGCTAGGTGATGGGGATAGGCCAGTTGCGCCTCGGTGGCGGGGCCACCGTCGCCTTCGCCAAATCCACCCGCCACGCCGGTGCCAGCCACGGTAGCGATGCGGCCATCGGGCCCCACCCGGCGGATGCGATAGTTACCCGCGTCGGCGATCCACACGCTGCCGTCCGGGGCGACCGCCACCGCCGTTGGGGAACTCAGTGGCGCCTGGATCGCCGGGCCGCCGTCGCCGGCGAAGCCTTCCGCGCCGGTCCCGGCCACGGTGGCGATCC
>CALGOO010000319.1 GCA_937960715.1 uncultured Candidatus Competibacteraceae bacterium | reverse complement strand
TGCACCGGCATGATCACCGGCAGGGTGATGTGATCGGAATACTTGGTGATGATCGAGCGCAACTGCCATTCGGTGAGTAAATCAATTTCGTCCTCGCGCAAGTGCAGGATGACCTCGGTGCCGCGCGTGGGCTTGTCGATGGTTTCCAGCGTGTATTCGCCCTCGCCGTTGGACTCCCAGCGGACGCCGTGTTCCGCGCCCATGCCGGCGCGGCGGGTCAAGAGGACGACTTTGTCGGCGACGATGAAGCTGGAATAAAAGCCGACGCCGAACTGACCGATCAGGTGGGCGTCCTTGGCCTGATCGCCGGTCAGCTTTTGCATGAACTGGCGGGTGCCGGAACGAGCGATGGTGCCGATGTTGTCGATGACTTCCTGCCGGTCCATGCCGATGCCGTTGTCGGCGACGGTGATGGTGCGGGCGTCCTTGTCGAAACTGACCCGGATTTTCAGCTCGGGATCGGTTTCGTACAAGGCGCTGTCGGTCAGGGCCTCGAAGCGCAGCTTGTCGCAGGCGTCGGAGGCGTTGGAGATCAGCTCGCGGAGGAAGACTTCCTTGTGGGAGTATAGGGAATGCGCGACCAGGCGCAGCAGTTGTTGCACTTCGGCCTGAAAACCAAGGGTTTCCTTATGGGCTTCGACGGTCATGGATGAGGGGCTCCTGGATGGTTCACGGGTTTGGAATCCGATATGCGGGCAAACGGCGGGATTTCAAGGTGACAAAGTATGCTCACACCCACCACGCGTCCCTCCAGCCCAACATCTATATTCAGAGCCTGTATAAAAACTAACTCTTTGATTTATATGACTGTCGATTCGGGCTTCCAGCCGGTTTTTGGCCTACACAGTCGGATATGGCCTACCCCAGGAAAATTTTTCTTAAAAATCAATGAAGAGTTTTTCGACAGTCTCTCAAAATGGCTTGAGAAACCTTATACAGGCTACATCTAGACACGACGGAGGGTGAGACCATGGCTAATGTTCGCGAGACAGCAAAAAAATTCCTCGATCAGGTTCCCTCAAACAAGGATGTGACCTCAAACGGTAGCACAGCGGCACTGTTCACCAGGCTCACGGGCTCATCACAGGCAGCCCTTCAAGCCAGTTGGAAAGTTGAAGATGTCGAAAAGAAGAAACGGCGCGACGCGGGCCAAAGCACGGCTGGGCTACCCACTACGACAACTTGTAATGCGTTTGTCGTTCAACTCGGCAATGCCATCGGCTCGCCGATCCCCCTTGGGCAGTTCGACATCGAGAAGAAGTTGAAGAAAGCCAACCTGGGGGAGGCATGGATACCGGCCAATAGTGGTAAAAGACCCGGCTATGGCGACGTGTTCAAGCCACGCAAGATGCACATGGGCGTTTCGCTCGATTTCGCCGGCGATCTGTGGAACACCGTGGAATCGGGGCAGGGTGGACCAGGGCTGGACTACACGAAAGGCTTCGACATCATCAGAAGAAAACAACAGCCATGGAACCCCGCTAACCTTGAAGGGTGGGTCGACATCGAAATCCTGATGAAGATCGCGGCCAAGGCTCCCAAATGGATGATTGGCTGGTGGCGCTTCGAAGTGAATGCAACCAAGGAGTTTGTCTGGATACCCGAACGGGGCAGTGTGAAATCCTTCGACACGCCGCCGCCGAACGTCAAGCAACCGCCGACGAGTGAAGGCAAAAAAGGGGGAATGACCTACGACGAGGATTCAAAGGATTACACGATCATCTGGGAGGGAAACGCCATCGCCGATACGCTACGCCGTCTGCCAAATGTGGACTATATGCTCGGCAACCGGGGCGGCGCGCAGTTGCAGGCCTACAAGCTGAAGTAACGGTTACTCAAAACCTTGGGAGCGATTTTTCTATCACTGGTTGACCGCCACGCCTTCATGCCGCAATAACCAGCGCTTGATTGCCAGCGGATCGCCGGTGACTTCACCCGCGTAACCTCCCAGCCCCTGTCGGCCTACTACTCGATGACAGGGAATCAAAATCGGAATCGGATTATTGCGGCAAGCGCCGCCGATGGCGCGAGCGGCGGTATCAAGCCGCCGCGCCAGTTCACCGTAGGTCAGCACGGTTCCCGCTGGAATGGTTTGCAACGCCACCCAAACTCGTTGCTGGAACGCGGTTCCGTCCGGCGCCAGTGGAACCGTGAATCGATAACGGGGATCGCGGAAATAGGCTTCCAGTTGCGCGACCACCGTTTGCGCCGCTTCGTTCACCGGCGGCTGTTCGGGCGCATCGGCGGCCAAATAATCCAGCGCGCTCACAGTATGGCCCGTCATGCGGATACCCACTCGACCCAACGGTGTGGCAATCACGGCCTGATAAGGACAGTTCGTCGTCATGGTCAACCCTCGCGCGGAACGTAGCGCAACCAGTCACGGCTGGCGTCGCCGTAGACGATGAAATACGGATTCAACAACGATTCACGAGTGTTGTAACGCAGCGGTTCGCCGGTTTCCGCCGACACCACCCGACCGCCAGCCGTTTCGACGATGGCTTGGGCGGCGGCGGTATCCCATTCCGAGGTGGGGCCAAGCCGGGGATACACATCCGCCGCGCCCTCCGCCACCTGGCAAAACTTCAGCGAACTGCCGATGGTAACCAGCTCGTGCGTGCCCACCGCGCTGGCGAATTTTTGCAAACCCGGCCCACCGTGGGAACGGCTGCCAACTACCCGCACCGGTTGGCCGCCCTGCAACGGCTTGACCCGAATCGGGCGCGGCGGTTGGCCCGGCTCTTCGCGGAACGCGCCGTAACCACGGGCCGCGAAGTAGCATAGCCCGGTCACCGGCGCGCGCACGACGCCAAGCACCGGTTCGCGTTCCTCGATCAAGGCGATGTTGACGGTGAATTGGCCGTTACGCTGGACAAACTCCTTGGTACCGTCCAGTGGATCCACCAACCAGTAGCGCCGCCAGCGCGACCGTTCGGTGAACGGAAGGGCGGCTGATTCCTCGGATAATACGGGAACGTTCGGGGTCAGGCGCCGCAATCCGGCCAGGATGGTGTGATGCGCGGCCAGATCGGCAGCGGTCAACGGACTGTCGTCTTCCTTGGTCGTGACCCCGAACGCCGTGGCGTAAATTGCCAGGATCCGCGCGCCGGCTTCCGCCGCCAGCGCCCGAGCCAGATCCAGCCACGCGACCCATTCATCGCGCATCATTCATTTCTCCATGCTCCGGAACGAAAAAGGGCGACCCCGAAAGAATCGCCCCATTGCTCCAATTCCGCCACCAAGTCTCAGGACAGCTTTTCCTTGATGCGGGCTGCCTTGCCTTCCAGGCCGCGCAGGTAATACAGCTTGGCGCGGCGCACGTCGCCCCGACGCTTGACTGTGATATCGGCGATGGCCGGGCTATAAGACTGGAACACCCGCTCCACCCCCTCGCCGTGAGAAATCTTACGAACGGTGAACGCCGAGTTCAGACCGCGATTGCGTTTGGCGATCACGATGCCCTCGAACGCCTGCAGGCGCTCGCGG
>CALGOO010000318.1 GCA_937960715.1 uncultured Candidatus Competibacteraceae bacterium | reverse complement strand
TCAACACCCTGCGCGGCAACATCAACTGGATGCTGGCCCGCCGCCGCAGCATGCGTTCCGACAAGCTCGGGTCCGACCTGGAAAAGCTGTGGCCGCTGATCGGCGACGGCGCGTCCGACTCGGCGACCTTCGACAACGCGCTGGAGCTGCTGCTCGCCGCCGGCTACTCACTGCCGCACGCCATGATGCTGATGGTGCCGGAAGCCTGGTCCGACAACCCGCTGATGGACCCGCGCCGCCGCGCCTTTTACGAGTACCACGCCGCCTTGATGGAGCCGTGGGATGGCCCCGCCGCCATCGCCTTCACCGACGGCCGCCAGATCGGCGCGACGCTGGACCGCAACGGCTTGCGCCCCGCCCGCTATCTGGTCACCGACGACGATCAGGTGATCATGGCCTCCGAGATGGGCGTGCTGCCGATCCCGGAAGAAAAAATCGTCAAGAAATGGCGCTTGCAGCCCGGCAAGATGCTGCTGATCGACCTGGAGCAGGGCCGGATCATCGACGATGACGAGATCAAGGCCCAACTGGCCGCCGCCGAGCCCTACCAGGCGTGGCTGGACGCCACCCAGATCCACCTCAAGGACCTGCCGACCGAAATCGGCCCCATGGCCCCCGATCCGGAAACCTTGCTGCGCCGCCAGCAAGCCTTCGGTTACACCCAGGAAGACACCCGCGCCTTCCTCGACCCGATGGCGATCACCGGCGAGGATCCGATCAGTTCGATGGGCCGCGACATCCCCCCGGCGGTGCTCTCCGACCGGCCCAAACTGCTCTACGACTATTTCAAGCAGAAGTTCGCGCAGGTCACCAACCCGCCGATCGACCCGATCCGCGAGGAGTTGGTGATGTCGCTGGTCTCCTTCATCGGCCCCCGCCCCAACCTGCTCGACCCGCACAGCGCCGGCACCCAGAAACGGCTGGAGGTCAAGCGGCCGGTGCTGGCCAACGTCGATCTGGAGCGCATCCGCCGCATCGAATACCACGTGGACCGCGCCTTTCGCACCCACACCCTCAGCATCTGCTATCCGGTCGAGCGCGGGGCCGATGGCATGGCGCGAGCCTTGGAAGACCTGTGCCGCGAAGCCGCCGACGTGGTGCGCCAAGGCGACAATATCTTGATCCTCTCGGATCGGGACATGGACGCCGACCGCATCGCCATCCCCGCCCTGCTCGCCACCGCCGCCGTCCACCACCACCTGATCCGGACCGGACTGCGCACTGAGGTAGGCTTGGTGGTCGAAACCGGCGAGGCCAAGCGGGTCCACGACTTTTGCTTGCTGGCCGGCTACGGCGCGGAAGCCATCAATCCGTGGCTGGCCTTCGATACCCTCACCGTCTCGCACGCCAGCTTGAGCCCGCCGCAGAGCGAAACCGAAGCGCACGAGCACTACACCAAGGCCGTCGCCAAGGGCATCCTCAAGGTGATGTCCAAGATGGGCATTTCCACCTATCAATCCTATTGCGGCGCGCAGATTTTCGAGGCGGTCGGCTTAGCCGAGGAGTTCATCAACCGCTATTTCACCGGCACCCAAGGCGTGATCGAGGGCGCGGGCTTGCAGGAAATCGCCCGCGAAGCCGTCGCCCGCCACCAGCAAGCCTTCGGCGACGCGCCGCTGTACCGCGATTCGCTGGATGTCGGCGGCGAACTGGCTTTCCGCATCCGCGGCGAACGCCACGCCTGGACCCCGGAAACCGTGTCGCTGCTCCAGCACGCGGTGCGTTCCGGCGACTACCAGCAATTCAAACATTACAGCCGGGCGATGAACGACCAGCGCGACAACCTGCGCAATTTGCGCGGTTTGTTCGAATTTCGTTTCGCCAACCAACCGCTGCCCTTGGAAGACGTGGAGCCGGCCGGCGAAATCGTCAAGCGCTTCGCGACCGGGGCCATGTCCTTCGGCTCGATTTCCTGGGAGGCGCACACCACCCTGGCCATCGCCATGAACCGGCTGGGCGCGAAATCCAACACCGGCGAGGGCGGCGAAGACCCCGCCCGTTACGTCCCGCTCGAAAACGGCGATTCCGCCCGCTCGGCCATCAAGCAAGTCGCCTCCGGCCGCTTCGGCGTTACCACCGAATACCTGGTCAACGCCGACGCGCTCCAAATCAAGATGGCCCAGGGCGCCAAGCCCGGCGAAGGCGGTCAGCTGCCCGGCCATAAGGTCAACGACTGGATCGCCAGGGTCCGCCATTCCACCCCCGGCGTCGGCCTGATCTCGCCGCCGCCGCACCACGACATCTACTCCATCGAGGACTTGGCCCAACTGATCTTCGATTTGAAGAACGCCAATCCGAAAGCGGCGATCAGCGTCAAACTGGTCTCCGAAATCGGCGTCGGCACGGTGGCGGCGG
>CALGOO010000317.1 GCA_937960715.1 uncultured Candidatus Competibacteraceae bacterium | reverse complement strand
CCCGCGCTTGTCCAGGTTTTCCCGCTGGACGACCTCGAAACCCATCGCCCGCAACACCTCGGCCAGGTCCCGCGCATCGTTAACCGGGTTGTTCAATGGACTGTCGCGGTAGCCGGCGTTGCCCACCACCAGCGCCGTGCGCGGCTCGCCCAGCGCCACCACCGGCCACAGCAGCAACACCCACAGCCAGCGTCGCCAAAAAAGCCTGTCGATCCTCATGAGTCCACCCCCTCGAATTTAACCCCCATCGCCCGCCATGATCGGCGCGATAAATTTTGGAGTTTTGTCGCACCGGTTCTCATTCTCTCCCAAGACGGAACTCGTTAGCATTTGTCAGGTTCTCCTCGGCCCGCAACCCCAAAAATATTTTCGCGGCGAACCTGACAGAGCGCTGAAACCACCGTCTTTAGCGATCATGGAACCCGCGCTCCATCCTCGCCCCGCGCGATCCCATCACAACCCAAAGTGCTGGACCGACTGATGACCGACCCACTTCCACCCAAGCCCGACCGGGACGCCGACGACTGGCTCAATCTGCTGGCGGGGCGCGCCGCGCCGGACGCCGACCCACGCACCCGCCAGGAAGCGGAAATGCTGCGCCAAGTCGTGCTGGAGCAGCGAGATCGACCGCTTGACGAACTGTCCGACGCCGATCTGATCCGAGGTCGAGAGCGGCTGTTGTTCCAGCTCCGGCGCGAGGCGCCGCCCGCGCCGGCTCGACCCTGGTGGCGACAACCGGCCCTGCTGGCGGGCCTCGCGGCGGGGCTGGCGAGTATCACCATCGCTCCGATGCTGTGGTCACCGAACCGCCCCGCGTCGGAAACCGTGCCAGCTTTGGAATCGCCACCTCGCAGCAAGCCATTCCGGCTGCCCGTTGTCGTTCGCGCCGACCCGCCGGCGGCCGCCGCTCGCGCCTTGGCCGAAGCCCTGGCCGGCTTGGGGATCGCGGCCCAGCCAATCCAGCAGGCCGAAAGCTGGTTCATCGACGTTCGGTTGCCCGATCCGCCTCCGGTGGGACTGGCGGCGTTGCTGGCCAGCCACGGATTGCGCCCACCCCCGGACCGGCGACTACTGGTGGAATTTGTCCCGAAACCCGCTGAATCACCCCGATAAGAACGGAGAAGTCCGATGCTGATCCGAATATTGCCACTGCTAGGCATGCTGGGCCTGGCTCTCGCCGACCCAGCCTGGTCCGACTGCCAAGCGATCCATCAGCGGGTGAAAGATGCCGACCTCGCCACCCTGGAAACCCTTTATCGGCAAGCCCGCGAAACCCCAGATTGTAACGATGCGTTCCGGGCGAAGCTGGGCCAGCGGGTCAGCAACGAACTCTTGCGCCAGACTCAGGCCCAGCTCCGGCAAGACCCCAAGGCCGATGTCGCCGAAGCGCTCGACCGCGCCCTGAGCTACGCCCGTCCGTGGCAAGGCCTGGCCATGCGCGGCGACCTGCGCTACGACCGCCACGACTATTACCGAGCGACGCAGGACTATCAGGAAGCGCTGGAAATCATCGCGGATCGGAACCTGACCCCCGATCCGCCCGACCCGGCCCAGATCGGCGCCATTTTCAAAAAGGCCGAGCGCGGCCGCCTGCTGGCCGACCGTTACCCCCCGACCCCGACCAGTCGCTCCACCGGCGAGCCGGCGGGGCTGGCTGCTGGGCACATTCGCGGCTTTGTCCCGGAGCAGGTGGCTTTGCCGATTACCTTCGAGTATGACTCGACCGCCTTCGACGCCAAGGGCCAAGCCGCCGCCGCCGACCTGCTGGATTTCCTCACCCGTCAGGGCCAGGGGGAAATCACCCTGATCGGCCACACCGATCCCCGCGGCGACGACGCCTACAACCTCGCGCTGTCGCAGCGCCGCGCGGAGGCGGTCAAGCGCTTTCTGCAAGCCAAGAACTATGCGGGCGCCATCCGTACCGAAGGGCGCGGCAAATCGGAACCGATGGCGCTGGACGATCCCCAGGCGTATTCGGAGGAAGAGCGCTATCGCCTGGATCGGCGGGTGGAACTGCGCCGGAACGACTCGCCAGGAGTCAAGCCATGATCGCAAAGACCTGGCTACGTCGCACCCTGTTGGCCGTGTTGCTAACCGCGCTACTGGCTCCGCCGGTGCCGGCGACGACGCTGGCGCTGGTGGTCGGCATCGACCAATACCGCTACAAGCCTTCCCTGAAAGGCGCGGTCAACGACGCCCGCGACATTCGGGCGGCGTTGGAAACGGCGGGGGTCCGAGACATCGTGCTACTGCTAAACGAACAAGCGACCCGCGAGGCCATCCGAGACGCCTGGAACCGGCAGGTCGCCAAGGCCAAGCCCGGCGATACCCTGATCTTCACCTACGCCGGCCACGGCGGCCGGGAGCCGGAACGGATTCCCGGCAACGAAGCCGATGGCAAGGACGAAACCCTGGTGCTTGGCGGCTTCCAGGAAACCCGGCCAGGCAACGGCCAGCGCATCGTGGACGACGAACTCGACCAGTGGTTTCGCGCCGCCAGCCAACTCAACATCCTCTTCGTCGCCGACGCCTGCTACTCGGGCACGCTGACCCGCTCCATCGATCCCCGGGCCGCCTTTCTGGGTAGCCGCGCCATCGGCGACTACGGCCCGATCAAGGACGACGAATTGCCGCCACCGGTCGCCCGGACCCAACCCGACGAACCGCAGCGACCCAACGTCACTTTTCTGGCCGCCAGTCGGGAAAACGAAACCACGCCGGAAGTGGTCATCGATGGCCAGCCCCATGGTGCCCTGAGCTGGTCTTTCGCTCAGGCCCTGCGCGGTGCGGCGGACGCCAACCACGATCATATCCTGACCCGGCAGGAACTGCGGAACTACGTTGAGGAGACGGTGCGAATGTACGCCGAATCGCGCCAGCACCCGACCCTGCAACCGCTGGAAAGCTCGCACCGGGCGATTCTGCCGGCGGCCGAACCACCGGCGGCGCGGCTGCCCGCCCCATCGGCGCTGCGCCTGCGGGTGCGAGGGTTGGCGGAACCCGACAGTCGCGCACTGTTTGGCCAGGTTCCGGGCGTCGAACCCGCGTCGGGCGACCAAATTCCCGACCTGGTGTGGGACGCCAGCCAATGGCAGGTGCTCAGCGGCCAGGGTGATGTGGTCGCCCACGACATCAAGGACGCGGCGACACTGGGGCAAGTGGTAGCCAAGTGGCGGTTGCTAACCACGATCAAGGCGCTGAGCGCCCCCCACAGCCTGCGCCTGCGGCTGGAACCAAACGACAGCCTGCATCGGGAAGGGACGGTGATCTCCGTCGTCCTGGACGGTCACCGGCACGGCACTCTCACCCTGTTCAATCTAGCGGCGAACGGCACGGTGCAGTTTCTTTACCCGATGCCCAAGGATTCCAGGACCGTGCCGACCGACCAGCCCTTCAGTCTCGCGGACAAGATCAAGATCATCCCTCCGTTCGGCGCCGATCACCTGGTTGCGGTTGTCACTCCCACGGAGCCGACTCAACTCCAAACCCAGTTGCGCGGCCTGCACGGCCGACCCGAGGCGGACGCGCTGGATCGCATCCTGCGGGAAACCGACTGGGGGACTTACCAAATGGGCGTGCTGGGTCTGTACACCGCGCCGGGCGGCAGGTCTTGAGAGTATCGAATCATGAATCGAAATGCTTACCGACCGCTGCTCCTGCCTCTGCTGCTGGGGCTGTTCGTCACCCCCATCGCCAGCGGTGCGGACCGCGCCCTGCTGGTCGGCATCGATCAATACCCAAAGGTCAAACCGCTGGAAGGTTCCGTTAACGACGTGCGGAACATGCACCAGTTCGCCCTCGACACGCTGGGCTACCGCCCCGAACGGATTCAAGTCCTGCTCGACGGCGACGCCACCCACGCTGGCATCTTGACCGCCATCGAACGCTGGCTGATCGAGGGCAGCCAGCCCGGCGACCGGGTACTGTTTTACTACAGCGGCCACGGCTACCAGATGCCGGACACCGACGGCGACGAGGCGGACGGACTCGATGAGACGCTGGTCAGCGTGGACACCGAGCCGGACGGCCAGGGCGGATATCGCAACATGATCAGCGACGACGAATTGAAAACTCGCTTCGACCGATTGGCCGACCGACAAACGACGGCGATCATCGACTCCTGTCACTCGGGCACCGTCACCCGAGGCTTGCTCGATCCCGGCGATACTCGCGCCCGCAAAACCCTCGATCCCGGTTCCGCTGAGGCGACCCGCGATTTCAGCAAGTCGCTGGCGGATCACCGCCGCGAGGAAAGCCTGCTCAAAAGCGACCGTCAGCGGGTGGTGTGGAGCGCTGTTTCCGCCGCCCAGGTTGCCCTGGTGGATCAGGAAGCCACGCCGCGTGGCGGAGTGTTCACCCGGCGTTTCCTGACTGGTCTGCGCGACCGGAAGGCGGATCGCAACGGCAATGGCGAGGTGAGCTACGCGGAGCTGCTGGACTATATCCGCCAGGAATCGGCGGATTATTGCCGGCGACGAGGCCCGGCTTGCGCGTTGGGGCTAACCCCGACCCTGGAGATCGACGCTGCTTACCAAGGACAGCCGGTATTTTCCTTCGCTATGAAGCCGATGCCGGTTCCCGAACTGGCCACGGAACTGCTGGCCCACGATAACCCGGTGCAAGCCAAGCTGGAAATTTTGCCCAGCGCTGCTTTTCGTCTGGGGGAGGTGATGCAAATCCGGGTGACCAGTCCCCGTGACGGTTATCTAGTGGTGCTGGACCTCGACGCCCGGGGCCAGGTTACCCAGATTTTCCCCAACCAGTTCAGCGATAAGGCAGGCAAGCAGAACCGGATTGTCGCCAATCGGCCGATCACGATTCCGGATGCCTATTACGGCTTTCAGTTTCGCGCCCGCGAGCCCGTCGGTCGAGGTCAACTGCTGGCCATCGTCAGCGAAGATCCGGTGCCGCTGGATAGCTTGCTGAACCAGCACAAGGATTTGCAGGTCATCGCCCGGCCGGAAACGTATCTGACCGCCCTGGTCCAGCCATTGCGGCAACCCTGGACCGGCGACCGCTTCAACCGGCAGGTCGCGTGGTCGTTGGTGAAGGTCAAGTATGAGATCAGGCGGTAGAAGGCCACCACCCGCACCACCGTCGAACGCGGCGCGCACGGTCAGGCCAGCGATGGGAGGAAATCGCGACGACTTTGAGGTAGACTGAGACATATGCGACTTCGTTGAGCTTCTCCGAAGCATTATTGTTATAACACTCATCATGAGACTGCGAATTATGTTTCGTAACAGCAATCCAGTGAGGCATTTCTCATCTCTGATCATCCTGTTCCTGGCGGGCTGCGCCACCCCAGTCACCGAAAAAATCCTGATGCCCCCCAAGGACGTACCGGAACTGATCAAATCGGTTCAGATCAACACGTTTTCCGCCAATTCCGGGGATTACGGCAGGCGAGTCACCGAGGCGATCAGAAGCTTGTTGGTGAAGGAGGGTTATATCCAAGTGGTCAATGGGCGTAACCAGTCGAGCGCGGGGTAGCCGGCGGGCCAGGCCGGAGATGGAAA
>CALGOO010000316.1 GCA_937960715.1 uncultured Candidatus Competibacteraceae bacterium | reverse complement strand
CGATCCTGAATCTGAGCGTGACCCTGTTTGGCCACGGCAACCGCCAGTTGCCCTATGTCGTCCACGCCTTGAGCCAAGCCGGGCAGGGCGGGTTGGGCCGGGATCGCGGGCGCGCTGGAACTGCTGCATGTGGCCCAGATGAGGGGCCAACCACCCCATCCTTCAGCTCACTTCCAGTCCTCAAGGAAAACCTCGACCAACCATCGCAAAGTGGACGCTGACGCGATGTCCACGGCGGCCAACTCATCAAAATCATATAATTGGTTGGCATTTGTGGGTAATCGGGCGGTTTCAAAGCCGGCGAGAAAGCCAACCTCATCCTCTTCCCGCACGGCACCGGCCAAACTTCGATTCGCGACTATTTCCAGCAAACCGATCACGACTTGCGGACCAGTTTGGACAGTCCAAATCCAGTAAGCAGGTCACTTTGAGCGCCCACCCTCTCGCAGATCGCGCAGGGTGGTATTCCGGGCGGCGACGAGGCGGACACCATCCCACCCGACGTTCCGCAATGGTACTTGCCCCTGGTCTCGGCGGAACTGCAAAAGGAAAAGCCCAGCCCGCCGATTCCCACATTCGACGACCCGGGCAAAGTCGAGCGCATCGTCCTGGCGGCGTACTCCGGCGGCGGCAAGGTCATGCTCGCCCTGGCGCGCCCTCAAGGGGCGGACCCGTACGCCGACAGGATCACGCTAATGTTGGGGCTTGATGACAAGCGGGCGAAACGGCGGAACTTGACCAAGGCCCACATCATCTTCGACGCCTCGGCCCCCCCACGACGGCATCACCAAACCCCGCTTCGAGGAACGGCTGCAAGCCCTAAATTTGTAATTTTATTGACACGAAATCGGATCTTATTGTGTTGGCCCGAACCTTGCTAACATCAGTCTCACACTCAATAAGGAGGAATCCATGGCCAAACGCACGCTACCCACCTTCCTTTCACTTTGGTCGAGCTACCCCACCGAACAACATCCCTGCAATCAGGGCTGGGAAAATCAATGCGCGATTCGTATGAGCGTCTGCCTCATCAACGCCGGCTTTCATCTGACCCAGTACACCGAGCCCAAATGCAAGCACGGCCACGCGCGTGGCGCCGAGTCCCTGGCCAACTACCTGTGGAAGCAGGTGGGTCGTCCCAAGATTTCCAAAACGGCGAACGAAAGCCGCGCCACGGTCAACGGCAAGACCGGCCTGCTCTTTTTCAAAGACATCACCGGTTTTCGCGGCGGTCGCGGCGATCACTTCGATCTTTGGAACAATGGCGAAACCAAAACCGGCGAATACATCGATTCCTGCAAGCAAACCTGGTTTTGGGAGGTCATTTAGGATGATCGAGAAAAGGTGCCTGCTGCTTTCCCTGGCGGTTCTCGCCTGCAACCCCGGTCATGCCGGAAAAGAATTTCCCGAAGGACGGCCAATACCTCCACCACCTTCGGCTCAATCGAGCGCGCCATCGAGCGCGCAAACCGCCCATGTCGGTAACTTCAAGCTGAGCCTGGCTGGCTGTCGCTTGACTTACGAAGGCGCCGGCAAAACTGGGGCGGTCGATTTCGATTTTCCGGCTCCCTGCCAGTTCAGCCGAAACGCGGCGGGCGAGGTGCGGGTGGTGCGCACCGGCAAAAACCGAACCCTGCTGGTCGAAAGCTCGCGCCCGGCGGACCCGTCCACTCGCTTGACCACCAACGACTGCGCCACCTTTATTCGAGGGGTCACCGTGACTCTCGAGGATATTCGCCTATCGGTGCAAACCCAAAAAGTCGCGCAATGCTTGCCGGCGGAATGGGATGAAAAGATGTTTCATATCTTCGCCGCCAACACCCAACCCACTGATACCTCATCCAAAAAATAAAACCGCATTCACCCTCTTTGCCCCAACTCGGCCGCCAGTCGCGCTATTTCGGCGAATTCCCGATCCACCCCTGGCAGGGCCGGCCGTTCCAGCAGCACGACAGGAATGCCCAGTTGTCGCGCCGCCGCCAGCTTGGCCTCGACCGCGCCGCCACCGCTGTGCTTGGCCACCAACACGTCGATCCGATTTTCCCGCAGTAGAGTCAATTCCCGCTCCAGGGTAAAGGGTCCAGTGGCGCACAACAGGGTCAGGCGCGAAGAGGCGGGCGGTTCCGCCGCCAGACAGCGCACCAGCCAATGCTGCTCCAGCGGGATTTCCGCCACATGGCGCAAGGGTTCCAGGCCAATGGTGAAAAACGGTCGGTGAAATTCCCGCAACGCCACCATGATCCCGGCCCAATCGGCCGCGAAGCGCCAATCGTCGCCGGGTCCCGGTCGCCACGCTGGGCGCCGGTAGGCCCAGAGCGGAATTCCAGCCAACCGAGTCGCTCGCGCCGCGTTCCGGCTGATGCGCGCGGCGTGGGGATGGGTGGCGTCGATCAGCAATTCGATGTCGTTCTCGCCCAGAAACGCCGCCAAACCTTCCGCGCCGCCAAAACCGCCCACCCGCGTCGCACAGGGCAACTCCAACACCCGCCCCTTGCCCGCGACGCTATAGGTTACCGGGTGAATCGGGGCCAACCGCCGCGCCAGTTCCACCGCCTCGCCGATGCCGCCCAGAATCAGGACGCGCATTTTTCCCCGTCACTGCCTTAGAAAGGCCGAGAAATACTGCTTGATCTCGTTGAGTGTATCCTCGGCGATCAGGGGAACCATGGTGGCAAAACAGTCAAGGCCCACCAACGCGTTGATGTTGGCGTCTTCCATCGACGCATCGCGCAGGCGTCGAACGAAATCCCGGTTTACGATCGCAACCTCGGCATAAATTTTCGCCAACTCGCCAAGGCCAAAGTCGAATGATTTCCCCTCGCCATGGCGCAGATTCTGAGCGACCAGACACATGGAGACCATCCTAAAAACCGTCTCGGTGATCGTCGCGAAGGGAAGGTGGAACCGCACCATGGGTTTGAGCGGCTCAAGAACCGGGCAGCCGCTCGTAGGCATGATGATGCCCAGGAGCGAAGTCAAGCCTTGCTGGAGCGTGGTATCCCTTGAATAAATCCGCTCCTCGGTGGTGACCACGACATGCACCTCCTCGTAGGACACCGCGTGGGCGAAGTGCTCGGCGATGTCGGCGAAGTTCAGCGCCACGGGACAGAACGGATGATCGCGCGCGTCAAGCGAACAATTCGCGCACTGATCTTGCCTTAGGAAAGTCCAGGATGGCGGCCGGACGGGAGGTTTCATCCTGAGACCAAGCGTCTTTCGGTCAAGGAGCACGTCGAAGGTCTTGGTGGCGCCATTTCGAAAGGCGTACGTGTAAGTCATCTTGAGAGAATCGCTATTCATTCAACCCCCCCGCAAAGCAAGGGCCGGCGAACATGCTCAAGCAAAATCGGCATGACCGACCGGCCGGCCCTCGCGGTCGGTGGCCCACACTTCCACCGCCACCTCCGGCAGCGCAATGATGCGGGACTGATCGCGCGCCATGACGCAAATTCGGTCGCCCAGCGGCAAACCCGCCGCATGGGCCAACGCCAGCGCCCGTTGGCTGGTGTTGGCGGTTCGCATCGCCGCTTGCAACGCCGCGTCCGCGCCCAGCGCCGCCGCTTCCACCGCCAGCAATACGAGATCGACGCTGGAACTGCGGCTATGCAAATCCAGATGGCCCGCCGCCAGCTTGCTGATCTTGCCGAAACCACCGGCCAGCGTGAGGCGGGGAACCGGCGCGCGTCGCAGGTGTTTGAGCACCGCCCCGACGAAATCGCCCATTTCGATCAGCGCCATGTCCGGCAACGAATAATGCGCGCGCATGGTTTGCTCGCTGGTAGCACCGGTGCAGGCGATGATGTGGAGGAGACCGTTGGCGCGAGCCACGTCGATGGCCTGCTGGATGGAGGCCACATAGGCGGCGCAGGAAAACGGTCGGACAATGCCGGTCGTGCCGAGGATGGATAATCCGCCGACGATGCCCAGCCGGGGATTGAGCGTTTTCAACGCCAGTTCCGCGCCGTTCTCGATCCCGATGGCGACTTCGAAGCCGCCGCGATAGCCCTGCTCGGCCGCCAGTCGCATCAGATGTTCGGCAATCATCCGGCGCGGCGTCGGATTGATGGCCGGCTCGCCCGGTGGAATGGGCAAGCCGGGCTGGGTCACCGTGCCTACGCCCGGCCCGGCATGGAAACGCACTCCCGGCGACTCGCTCAACACCACTTGGGCGAAAATCAGCGCCCCATGGGTCACGTCGGGATCGTCGCCGGCGTCCTTGATCGTCGCCGCCTCGGCTCCCGCCGCCGTCAACCGGCAGTATTCCAGCCGGAACACGGGCCGCTGGCCGCGCGGCAGCGTGATTTCCACCCGATCGAGCGCAAGATCGGCCAGTAACCGGTACGTCGCCGCCAGAGTGGCTGCGGTCGCGCAAGCGCCGGTCGTGTAGCCATGGCGCAGGGGCTGTCGAGTTTCGGAGGTTTCAAGACGCATCCGGTAAGGGTAAAGGCAAAAGGCCAGCGATAAAAGGCAAAAGACTTTAATCTTCCATCTCGTTAATCTTCCATCCCTTGCCCTTACCTTCGACGCCATGTCCGCCACCTGCCCCGCCCTCCTGCTCAGCGCCCCGGCCTCCGGTCAGGGCAAGACCACCGTCACCGCCGGGCTGGCGCGTCATCACCGCAATCACGGCCGCATCGTGCGCGCCTTCAAGACTGGGCCGGATTTTCTCGACCCGATGATCCTGGAGCGGGCTTCCGGTCAACCGGTTTATCAACTGGACTTGTGGATGGTCGGCGAACGCGACTGCAAGGCCCTGTTGTACCGGGCTGCCCAGGAAGCGGATTTGATTTTGATCGAAGGCGTCATGGGCCTGTTCGACGGTACGCCATCGAGCGCCGATCTGGCCGCGCTGTTCGGCGTGCCGGTGCTGGCCTTGATCAACGCGCACGCCATGGCCCAGACCTTCGGCGCGGTCGCTTACGGCCTGGCGCATTACCGTCCGCAACTCCCCTTCGCGGGGGTGCTGGCCAACCGGGTCGCGGGACCGGGCCACGCCGAACTGCTGGCCGAGAGCTTGCCGCCGGATTTGCGCTATTTCGGCTGGCTGCCGCGCGACGGTGAAATCGCCCTGCCCGACCGGCATCTGGGCCTGGTGCAGGCCGCCGAAATCGCCGATCTGGAAAGCCGGCTGGCAAGCGCCGCCGCGCGGGTCGCCAACACGGGGCTGGCCCGCTTGCCGCCAGCGGTTTCCTTCCCCGCCGCGAGCATGGAAACGCCGCCGCCCCTGCTGAAAAACACCCGCATCGGCATCGCCCGCGATACCGCGTTCGCCTTCCTGTATCCCGCCAATCTGGACACGCTACGAGCGCTGGGCGCGGAACTGGTGTTTTTCTCGCCGCTGGCGGATCAGGAATTGCCGCAAGTGGACAGCGTTTATCTGCCCGGCGGCTACCCGGAACTGCATCTCGATACGCTGGCGAGCAATACGTCCATGCGCGAGTCGTTGCGGCGGCATCATCAGGCCGGCAAACCGCTGTACGCCGAATGCGGCGGCTTGCTCTACACCCTGGAATCGCT
>CALGOO010000315.1 GCA_937960715.1 uncultured Candidatus Competibacteraceae bacterium | reverse complement strand
GGGTGATCGGCTACGACCCGCACATCACCGTCAGCAACGCCTGGCAGTTGTCCTCGCAGGTCGAACAGGTGCTCAGCGTCAACGAAATGGCGGCGCAGGCCGATTTCATCACCCTGCACGTTCCGCTGAACAACGACACCCGTCACTTGATCAACGCCCAGTTTTTGAAGAACAACCGCTCGGAGTTGACCCTGCTGAACTTCTCGCGCGAGGGGGTGGTGGACGAAGAGGCGCTGCACGAGGCGCTCCAAGCCGGCAAGCTCAAGACCTACGTCTGCGACTTCCCCACCAATCGGCTGAAGGATCACCCCCGCGTCATCATGCTGCCGCACCTGGGCGCCTCCACCGGCGAGGCCGAGGAGAATTGCGCGATCATGGTGGCCGATCAGGTGCGGGACTATCTGGAGAACGGCACGGTCCACAACTCGGTCAACTTCCCGGAGATGGCGATGCCGCGCAATGGTGGGCCGCGTTTGGCCATCGTCAACGCCAACGTGCCGCACATGATCGAGCAGATATCCAAGGCGATTTCCGGAGCTGGCATCAACATTCTGGATATGCTCAACAAATCACGCGGCGACATCGCCTGCACCCTGGTGGACACCGCCGTCCCGGCGCCATCTGCGGTGGTGGCGCAGATCGCCGCCATTCGGGGGGTTCTTGGCGTGCGGGCGCTATAAAAGGCATCGGACAATCCGGTATTGGGAGACGGAAAAACCCATCGTTCCAACTCCCGATATCGCGCGCTCCTGATGGGCGCCAACAAGAACCCCGATCGAGCGGCCTTTGTCCAGCGTCGAAACCGGAGCGGGCCGTTTCCTGGTCTGAAGATCGCCCTAACCGGTCTCTCCCTGGATAATATCGAGGTACGCCAACCAGTAGCGGGATAAATCCTTGATGCAATCGACCCGGACCAGCAGCGTGGCCATATCGGTCTTGATCCGCTCGACTTCAAGCAGCAGCGTGGCCAAACCGGCATCCAGCTCGCTCAGATGCTTGCTGCGATTGGAAGCGATGATGGCGATCCGGGTCGTCAACAAGCGGATGCGCAGGTACAGCAAATCACCAGGCGCGGTGGCGTGATCCGTGTCCCGCGTCTCGCCGCGATCTTCCGGCGCCACGTCCCTTTTACCCAATAGATGCGCTTCCAGCCCCGCCACTCGCGACAACATCATGCTGATGTGGCTTTGGGTGGAGGTTCGGTGCGCCAACGGCTCCAGCACCGCGATCTTTTCTTCCAGCGCGCGCCGCCGTTCCTGAACCCGCGTCCGCAACCGATCCGCCTCACAGTCGGCCCCGATCAGACGCAAATCCAGTTCTTGCAGTTCCGCCTCGCCGCCTTCAAGAAACTCGCGCAGTTGGCGAGACAAAATCCGCTCCAACGCAAGGGTGCTGAACCGCTCCCAGATGGCGTCGGCCTGGGTGCGTAGCTGCTCAAGTCCTTGGCGCAGCCCAACCATCCGGTCCAGGATTTCCCGCACGTTTTGCTCATAGTCGGCGCGGTCCTGGGCATTCCAGATTTGCGCCATCTGCTCTCCTTCCTTGAGGATATGGGAGATGCTGGCTGGCGCTATGCTATCCTCGACTTGGTTACTGTCGGTCTCCATGCGAAGCGTCTCCAAGGTGGGCACGGCAAGGTCCGGGGCTTGAACGGGAGCTTCCCCGACAGTTCGGCCGGATGTTCAGTCCTGATAGGTCCAGCCGTCGGGAAAGTCGCGGTTGGCCTCATGAACGTCATAGACGCAGAAGTCCTGTTCGGGCAGCCCGGGAAACAACTCCCGCGCCTTGGCTTCCGCGCCCTGTTCGGTTTCGGCCAGGACCAGCGCGACGTTGAGCAACTTGTCGGAACCCGGGTCTTCGACCACGATGAGATAAGGCTTCATGAAGGCTCTCCTGCGGTTTTCGAGTTGAGCACTGGCGATGGACTTGAGCGTTCAACCATAACGCCATGCCAGCGCGAACCCTTGGGAGCGGCTCAGGAATAACGATGGATGCGGAACCGGTGGTCCGACTCGCGGATAATATCGCCGACATGGAGCTTGAACACACCGGTCGGGCGCTCGGCGAAATACTGCTGCAAGGTTTCCCGCACCACCGTGAAGGCCAGTTGCTCCCAAGGAATTTCCTCCTCGGCGAACAGCTTGACTTCCAGACTTTCCGCGCCAGGGCTGGCGGCGCCATCCTTGAGCTGGCCGCGGAACATCAAATACACCTGGCTGACGTGCGGCAGCGAGTATAAACCGTACAGGGTCGGATTTTCGACCACGGCGTTGGCCTCCTCCCGCGCCTCGCGCACCGCCGCCACGACCGCCGATTCGCCATTCTCCATGAAACCGGCCGGTAGTGTCCACAAGCCATGGCGTGGCTCGATGGCGCGCCGACACAGCAGGACACGACCCCGCCATTCAGGAATGCAACCGGCGACGATCTTCGGGTTTTGATAATGAATGGCATCGCAGGCGTCGCAGACGTATCGGGGCAAGCTGTCGCCGGCGGGGATCCGCAAGGTCACCGAGGCGCCGCACTGGCTGCAAAATTTCATCGAGCGCGATCCTTCCGGTAATACCATCACTCCCCAAACCGGCCCGGTAACGCCTCCCTCAGCTTGGCGCGCGCCTCGCGCAGCATCCGCTCGGTCGTCGCCCAGTCCACGCAGGGGTCGGTGATCGAGACGCCGTATTTCAGCCGCGAGCGGTCGGCGGGAATCGCCTGGTTGCCCCATTCCAGGTTGCTTTCGATCATGAAACCCACGAGGGAGCGATTGCCTTCCAGAATCTGATGCACGCAGTCGTTCAACACCAGCGGCTGCAAGGCTGGATCCTTGCGGGCGTTGGCGTGGCTGCAATCCACCACGATGTCGAGCGGCAACTTGTTCTTGAGCAGTTCTTTTTCGCACAGAGCGACGGTCACCGTATCGTAGTTCGGGCCGTCGGCGCCGCCACGCAACACCACATGACCGTAGCGATTGCCGGTGGTGCGGACCACCGCCGACCGGCCGTTCGCGTCGATGCCGAGAAAGCTGTGGGGCCGGGAAGCCGATTGCAAGGCGTTGATCGCGACCTCCAAACTGCCGTTGGTGCCATTCTTGAAGCCGACCGGGGTGGACAGGCCGCTGGCCATTTCCCGATGGGTCTGCGACTCGGTGGTGCGGGCACCGATGGCGGTCCATGCCAGCAGATCGTCCAGATACTGCGGGCAGAGTGGATCCAGCGCCTCGGTGCCGGCGGGCAGGCCCAGTTCGGCGATTTCCAGCAGCAGGGCGCGGGCGATCCGCAACCCCTCGGCAATATTGAAGGAGTCGTCCAGATGCGGATCGTTGATCAGGCCCTTCCAGCCGACCGTGGTTCGGGGTTTTTCGAAATACACCCGCATGATCAGGAACAAGGTGTCGCCCACCTCGTCGGCCAGCGCGCGCAACCGCCGCGCATAGTCGCGGGCCGCCGCGACATCGTGAATGGAACAGGGGCCGACCACCACGAACACCCGCGAATCCCGATGATCGAGAATGTCTTGCACGGTCCGGCGAGCGGCCAGCACCGTGGTTTCGGCGGCTTCGGTCATCGGTAATTGCCGCTTGATCTCCTCGGGGGTGGGCAACACATCCAGGGCGGCGACGTTGACGTTGTTGAGCAGGTTCGAAGACATGGGCAGTTCCGCAGGCGAAAGGTCAAGGTAAATTCAAGATTGGAGGGGGATGGGGCGCGTTTTCGCTACGCCCTCAATCCCCGCGCAGGCTGATGATCGGCCAACCGCGTTGTCGGGCGTGTTCCGCCAGGACGGCGTCGGGATCCACCGCCACCGGATGGGTGACACGATCGAGCAACGGCAGGTCATTATGGGAATCGCTGTAGAACCAACTGTCGGCGAGATCATGGCCGGTCGCGTCCAGCCACTCATCCAGTCGTTTCACCTTGCCGTGCTGGAAACAGGGAATTCCGCGGGCGCGGCCGGTATAACGCCCTTCGGCGAATTCGGGTTCGGTCGCCAGCAAGTGCGGCACGCTCAGCAATTCGGCGATCGGTTCGGTGATGAAGCGGTTGGTGGCGGTAACGATCAGCAGGGTGTCGCCGGCACCCCGGTGCCGCGCCACCAATTCCGCCGCACGGGGCAACAGGATCGGACGAATCTTGGCTTCGATGAACCGCGCCCGCCAGTTCAGCAATTCGGCCAGTGGATTTTCCGCCAGGGGCCGCAGCATGAACGCCAGGAACTCATGAATGTCCAGCGTGCCCGCCTGGTACTGGTCGTAATAGCGCTGGTTCTCGCGCTCGTAATACTCGCCATCCACCAAGCCCTGCTCGACCAGGAATCGGCCCCACAGATAATCGCTGTCGCCACCGAGCAGGGTGTTGTCGAGATCGAAAATCGCCAGGCTCATGCTGTTGTAATGATCCTCTCGCGCCAGTTCAAATCAGGCTGTATTGCCGCAGTTTCTTGCGCAGCGTGCCGCGGTTGATGCCGAGAATGATGGCGGCTTGGGTCTGGTTGCCACGGGTAAATTTCATCACGATGTCCAGCAGGGGCGGCTCCACCTCGCGCAGCACCAGATCGTACAGATTGCTGGGCGCCTGGCCGCCGAGGTTGTGGAAATAGATGCGCAGCGTCTCGGCGACGTGATCGCGCAGGGGAGTAGCGGGCAGCAGGTCGACCGAGGGTTCAGAGTTGGGGATCTTCATGCGGCCAGGCGCTCCTCGTGGGGCGGATACTCGAAGCGATCAAGGGTCTGTCGCAACTGCTCGCGGCTCCCTTTCCTAGCCGGACATTCCTGATTGCCGATGCCGACGCCCCCCAGGCGCGTCAAAACCAGGGGGGTAAAGCGGACGTGGGGATCGATCTGCATGGGATGCTTGCGCGATGGAAGGGGGGTCATTGTATCGGAACGCGAGGCGTGGATGAAGAATGACGATCCCGGCCATGGGTCCCATGGCCCGTCCGGCCTTATCCAACCGGTTCCCGCCGGCTTGGCGCGTGGGAACCGAATTTTACTTCGCCAACATCAATCGCCAAGTATGCTGGGCAATGACCAGTTCCTCGTTGGTGGGCAACACCCAGACCGCCGTTCGGCTGCCCGGCCGGTCGAGGCGCCGGCCATCGCCGATGTTGGCCGCCGGGTCGATCTCGATCCCCAGCCAGGCCGAGCGGGCGCAGACCTGTTCGCGCACCGCCGCCGCGTGTTCGCCGATGCCACCGGTGAACACCAGCGCGTCCAACCCCCCCAGCGCCGCCGCCAGCGAGCCCAGTTCGCGGGTGATGCGGTAGCAGAAGTAATCCACCGCCAGCCTAGCGCCCGGTTCCACGCTGGCCAGCAAATCGCGCATGTCGTTGCTGAACCCCGACAGGCCCAGCAGGCCGGACTGCTTGTATAACAAGTTGGTAAGGTCCCTGGCGCCCATGCCGTGCCGCTCGATCAGATAGATCAGCACGCCGGGGTCGAGCGAACCGCTGCGGGTGCCCATCGGCAGACCTTCCACGGCGGTGAAGCCCATGGTGCTGGCCACGCTCCGGCCATCGCGCATCGCGCACATGCTGGCGCCGTTGCCAAGATGGGCCACCACCACCCGACCGGTGGCCGGCGTTCCCATCGCCTCCGCCAGCGCCCCGGCGATGTACTCGTAGGACAGGCCGTGGAATCCATAACGCCGCACCCCTTCCGCGCGGTAGGCGTGGGGGAGCGCGAACAGTTTCGCCAATTCCGGCTGGCCATGGTGGAAGGCGGTGTCGAAACAGGCCACCTGCGGGAGGCCGGGTTGCACCGCGAGCAGCGCGCGGATGCCGGCCAGATTGTGCGGCTGATGCAGCGGCGCCAGCGGGATGAAGCGCTCCAGGCGGGCGATGATGTCCGGGGTCAAGCGTTGCGGGTCGCTGTACTCCTCGGCGCCATGCACGACCCGATGCCCGACCGCGATCACGTCGGGCAAGTTCGGCGATTCCCGCAACCAGGCCAACAGATCGCGCAGCGCCGCCTGATGATCGTAAATCGCCGCCGAGGTCGGCGCGGAAGGCTGGGGCGAGGGCGGATCGGACGCCCGGCGGCGATGATCCGGCCCCAATTTGCGATACTGGCCGGATGGTGGCGTCGGTCGAACGTCCGCCAGCACTTGGCCGGCATGATCGAACGCCTTGAAATGCGGGTCGTCCTCGCCGATGTTTTCCTGCAAGCCGCGGCAGACCAGCGTCAGCTCGCCACCATCCACTGGCAAGGCGAACACCGAGAACTTGATGCTGGACGAACCGGCATTGATCACCAGCAAACCTTGCGACATCGTACTTTCCTCCCTCTCGGGACTGGCGGAATCGATCAAGTCTTCAGTGCGTCCGTGGCTCGGGTCGATGCCGCGCCGTCAATCGGCGGCCGCCGAAGCGGATGGATCGAGCCGATGGGCGTTCGCTCGCAGATAGGCTTGGAATCGTTCACCCAGTTCGGGGTGGCGCGCGCCATATTCCACGGTGGCGATCAGATAGCCCAGCTTGCTGCCGCAGTCATGGCGTCGGCCAGAGAACTCGTAGGCCAAGACTTGCTCCTCGTTCAACAGGGCGGCGATGCCGTCGGTCAGTTGGATTTCGTTGCCCGCCCCACGCGGAATGGTGGCCAGCAAATCGAAAATACGCGGGGTCAGGATGTAGCGGCCCACCACCGCCAGATTGGAGGGAGCGTTTTCCGGTTTCGGCTTTTCGACGATGCTGTCCACATTGCTGATGCGGTTGGCGAAGGGCAGCGGATGGACGATACCGTACTTTTGGGTATCCTCCTTGGGCACGCGCTCCACGCCCAGAATCGAGCACTGGTATTTGTTGAAATGGCGAGCCATCTGGCTCAACGCGCCGCCTTCCCGAGCGTCCTCCTCGATCAGGTCATCGGCGAGAATGACCGCGAACGGTTCGTCGCCGACCACCGGCCGCGCGCATAGCACGGCGTGACCCAGGCCCAGCGCCTCGGCCTGCCGCACGTAGACGCATTCCACGCCGGACGGGACAATGCTGCGCACGATCTGGAGCAAATCGGTCTTGCCGCGCGTTTCCAGTTCGACTTCCAGTTCATAAGCCTTGTCGAAATGATCGGCGATGGCATTCTTGGTGCGGCCGATGATGAAGACCAGGGTATCGACACCGGCCGCCACCGCTTCCTCAACCCCGTACTGGATCAGGGGTTTGTCGACGATGGGCAGCATTTCCTTGGGGCTGGCCTTGGTCGCCGGCAGGAATCGGGTTCCGAGGCCGGCCACGGGGAATACCGCTTTGCGCACTTGCCGTTTCATGCTTGCATACCTCCCTTGTTATGGGTCTCTCATCAAGTTGCCAATGGGGTTGGATTGTCCGGCATCGCGGTTGGCCGGACAAGCGTTAATCCTGCGTCGTCAGGCATTCCGTCAGTTGGCTATGCTGGCGAAATCCGCGCAATGAAGAAAATGTTAGCATTCATGACGTTGCGTTAGCCGGGTTATGGCAAGAGAGTAAGCGTTCAGGCACCTCCCCCCAGCGGGGGGAGGTTGGGAAGGGGGAAACGGAGTGGCGCCAACGACTTGCCCTCCCCCCAACCC
>CALGOO010000314.1 GCA_937960715.1 uncultured Candidatus Competibacteraceae bacterium | reverse complement strand
CGATGGAGCGGTCGCTCGCCTCATGGTCGGCGTCGTATAGCTGATCGAGCAGGGCGTCGCGCGAATACACCCGTCGTAATCGTTCAGACTCCTTGGAGTAAGGGAGCGAGAGGCCGACCGGCGCGACGATCGGCGATGGCGCGTTCGAGATAGCGCCACTTCCCTACCTGAGCCAGCAAAAAATTTTTTGCGAGGCCCGCATCCAAAGTCCCCCGGCCTGCGTAAACATCCCTGAAGCCGCTGAAAACACGTAATCTCGCCGCTGGCGTGAAGAAATGTTAGGCGGACTCGGCAAACCACCTATCGAGCGCGGCACGCGCGTTCGCCCCTGGCTCCTCCACCGACGGAGGAGATTTTTTGAGCTTGGCCCACGACCGACGATGAGGAATGCACCATGAGCAAGAGCCTGAATTCGACCGCCCTGTCCGCGACCGCCCTGGCCCTGGCCCTGGGCACGGCGCTAACTCTGTCCGCCGCGCCGGCGTCCGCCGCCGACGACAAGGAAAAATGCTACGGCGTCGCCATGAAGGGCAAGAACGACTGCGCCGCTGGACCGGGCACCACCTGCGCCGGCACCTCCAAGACCGACCACCAGGGCAGCGCCTGGAAATACGTGCCGAAGGGCAGTTGCGAGAAGACGGCCTCGCCGACCTCGCCGACCGGTTTCGGCCAGTTGGCGGCGTTTAAGGAGAAGAAGGCTTGACGTAACCGCCAACTCGGCTGGAGCGCCCGCGATGACGATGCAAACGCCTTTCGAACTTTCAGCGCGCGGCGTTCCAGTGCGGCGAACGTACTCCGATGGCTTGCCCAATCGGGCGGGCCTGGGTCTCAAGCCCCAGCACTTCGCCGAGATTCTGGCTACCGAGCCGGATCTCGGCTTCTTCGAGATTCACGCCGAGAACTACCTGGTCGCCGGCGGCCCCTTCCATCACTACCTGCACCGGATTCGCGACCGCTACCCGCTGTCGATCCACGGCGTGGGGCTGTCCATCGGCGCGGAAGGGCCGCTCGACACTACCCATCTTGACCGCCTGGCCGCGCTGCTCGACCGCTACCAGCCGCAATCCTTCTCCGAACACTTGGCCTGGTCGACCCACGGTGGCGCGTTTTTCAACGACTTGCTGCCGTTACCCTACAATCGCGTCACGCTGGACCGCGTTTGCGACCACATCGACCGGACGCAGGAACATTTGCGCCGCCGAATGCTGTTGGAAAATCCGGCCACCTACGTGGAGTTTGCCGCCTCCACGCTGGACGAAGCCGCGTTCATCGCCGAGATCGTCCGCCGCACCGGCTGCGGGCTGCTGCTCGACGTGAACAACGCCTACGTGTCGGGCGTCAACCATCGCCGCGATCCGCAAGCGTATATCGCCGCTCTGCCATTATCCGAAGTCGGGGAAATCCATCTGGCGGGTTTTGCCGAGGATCGCGACGCCGCCGGCGCGCCCTTGCTGATCGACACGCATGGCGCGGCCATCGCGGCGGCGGTGTGGGAACTCTACGCCTTCGCGCTCGAACGCCTTGGGCCGACGCCCACCTTGATCGAGCGCGACCACGACATTCCGCCGCTGGCGGTTTTGATCGCCGAAGCCCGATGCGCCGAACGGTGGATCGGATACGCGCAACGCGACCGGCTGGAGATTTCGGCATGAGCGATCAACGGCTGTTCGCCGCCGCCCTGCTCGACCCCGACGCGCCCTGTCCGGCGGGATTGACCGCCTGGAACGGCTCCGATCCGGCCCGGCGCTTCGCCGTTTATCGCAACAACGTCGTGGTCTCCCTGATCGATGCGCTGGCCGATACCTTTCCCGTGACCCTGGATCTGGTGGGAGACGAGTTCTTCCGGGCGATGGCGGGAATTTTCGTGCGGGCCGCGCCGCCCGGCTCCGTCCTGCTGGCGGAGTACGGGGCTGGCTTTCCCGCCTTCATCGAACGGTTCGAGCCGGCCCGGAGCGTGCCTTACCTGGCCGACGTGGCGCGACTGGAGATGCTGCGCGTCCGGGCGTTCCATGCCGCCGACGCCGATCCGATCTCCCCGGAGCGGATCGCCCGCGCGCTGGCGGATCCGGAACGATTGCCGGCGCTGCGGGCGACCTGTCACCCCTCGCTGGGCGTCCTGCGCTCGGATTATGCGGTGGTGTCGCTGTGGGCGGCGCATCAAGGCCACGGCGATCTGGCTCAGGTCGATCCCTCCGTCCCGGAAAGCGCCCTGATCGTTCGGGTTGGGCTGGACGTCCAAGTCTTGGCCCTGCCGCCGGGTGGCGATACGCTGACGGCGAGCTTGGCCGACGGATTGCCGCTCGGCCAGGCAGCGGCCCTGGCCTTGGCCGCTCGTGAAGACTTCGATCTGACCGCCCATCTCGCCTTGCTGTTGCGAGTGGGCGCCCTGACTGCTCTCGTTCAACCTACGGAAGCCTGACCATGACGATGCCAACCTCAGCCTGGTCCGCGCCCGCCTCCGCCACGTCGGCGCCACTACCGCCCTGGGCGGGCTTCGTCCTGTCGGTCATTGCCCTGTTCCAGCGGATTCCCGATTCCCTCATCGCCTTCATCGGCCGGTTTTCCATCGCCGCCGTATTCTGGAAATCCGGGCAAACCAAGATCGAGGGTCTGGCCATCGACTTCATCGACGGGACTTTCACCCTGGGGTTGCCGCGACTGTCCGAATCCGCCGTGGCCCTGTTCCGGGACGAATACCGGTTGCCGCTGATCCCGCCGGAACTCGCGGCGCCGCTGGCCGCGTTCGCGGAGCATCTCTTTCCCATCCTGATTCTGCTCGGTCTGGCCACCCGCTTCTCGGCCCTGGCCCTACTGGTCATGACGCTGGTGATTCAGATTTTCGTCTATCCGGACGCTTATCCGACGCATGGGGTCTGGGCGGCCGTACTGTTGTATCTGGTGGCGAAGGGACCCGGAGTGATCTCGCTCGATTACTGGATTGCCCGGCGTCACGGGGTTCGGGATCGATGAATTCTCGAAAACTCCTGCTTCTCCTGGCGCTCGCCGTCTCGGTGGGCGCTTTCTTCGTCTTCGACCTGGGGCGGTTCTTCAGCCTGGACTATTTCAAGTCCCAGCAGGCCGCCATCGAAACTTACCGGGCAGCGCATCCTGGCTTGACGGCGGGAATTTTCTTCGTCGTTTACGTGGCGGTCACCGGCCTGTCGCTGCCCGGCGCGGCGATTCTGACCTTGGTTGGAGGCGCGATCTTCGGCTTGGTCTGGGGCACGGTGATCGTTTCCTTCGCTTCGACGCTTGGCGCCACCCTGGCCTTTCTCACCGCCCGCTTCGTGTTGCGCGACTGGGTGCAGGGCCGGTTCGGCGACCGATTGCAGGCGATCGACGCCGGCATGGCAAAGGAGGGCGGTTTCTACCTGTTCACCCTGCGACTGATTCCCATCTTCCCCTTCTTCATCATCAATCTGGCGATGGGCCTCACGCCGATCCAAGCTTGGACCTTTTACTGGGTCAGCCAAGTAGGCATGTTGGCCGGGACCGTGGTCTACGTGAACGCCGGCACTCAGATTGCCCGGATCGACTCGCTCCAGGGCATCCTGTCGCCTGGCTTGTTGATCTCCTTTGCCGTGCTGGGCATTTTCCCGCTCGTTGCCAAGAAGATCGTGGCGGCGGTCAAGGCGCGGCGGGTGTATGCGCGATGGCCCAAGCCGAAGCGTTTCGATCGCAATCTGGTGGTGATCGGCGCCGGCTCGGCGGGGCTGGTGACCGCCTACATCGCGGCGGCGGTCAAGGCCAAGGTGACGCTGATCGAGAAGCACCGGATGGGCGGCGATTGCCTGAACACCGGCTGCGTGCCGTCCAAGGCGCTGATTCGTTCGGCCAAGTTGCTCTCGCACATCCGGCGTTCCCCGGAATTTGGCATCCGCCAGGCCGGGGCGGAGTTCGATTTCGCCGAAGTCATGGAGCGGGTGCAACGGGTGATTCGGGACGTCGCGCCGCACGATTCGGTGGAACGCTACACCGGCCTGGGCGTGGAAGTGATCGAAGGCGCGGCGAAAATCACCTCGCCGTGGACGGTGGAAGCGACCACCGCCGAGGGCACGCGGACCCTGACCACCCGCGCCATCGTCATCGCCGCCGGCGCGCGGCCGTTCGTGCCGCCGATTCCGGGATTGGAGGAAGTCGGTTATCTCACGTCGGACACGGTTTGGCAGTTGCGCGAATTGCCGAAGCGGCTGGTGGTGTTGGGCGGCGGTCCCATCGGTTCGGAACTGACCCAGACCTTCGCCCGCCTGGGCAGCCAGGTCACACAGGTGGAAATGGCCCCACGCATCCTGATTCGGGAAGACCCGGAGGTTTCGGCGTTGGTCATGGAGCGGTTTCGGCGGGAAGGCATCCGCGTGCTGGTCAACCACACGGCCAGGCGGTTCGCGGTCGAAAACGGCGAGAAGGTGCTGATCGCCGAATACGAAGGTCAGGACGCGCGGATTCCGTTCGACGCGGTGCTGGTCGCGGTGGGGCGGGTGGCGAACACCGCCGGCTACGGACTGGAAGAACTGGGGATTCCCATCACCCGCGCTCGCACCGTGGAGACCAACGAGTATTTACAGACGCTCTATCCCAATATTTACGCCGCTGGCGACGTGGCCGGGCCGTTCCAGTTCACCCACACCGCCGCTCATCAGGCGTGGTATGCCTCGATCAACGCGCTGTTCCGGCCATTCAAGACGTTCAAGGCCGATTATTCGGTGATTCCCTGGTCCACCTTCGTCGATCCCGAAGTGGCGCGGGTGGGTCTGAACGAGCAGGACGCGCGGGAGAAGGGCATTGCCCATGAGGTGACGGTGTACGGTATCGACGACCTGGACCGGGCCATCGCCGACGGCGAGGCGCACGGTTTCGTCAAGGTGCTGACCGCGCCGGGCAAGGACCAGATTTTGGGAGTCACTATCGTCGGCGAGCACGCCGGCGACCTGCTGGCCGAATATGTGCTGGCGATGCGCCACGGTATCGGCCTGAACCAAATCCTCGGCACGATCCACATTTACCCGACCCTGGCCGAAGCGAACAAATACGCCGCCGGCGTCTGGAAGAAGGCTCACGCCCCCCAGAAATTGCTGGCCTGGGTGGAACGGTTCCACGCCTGGCGGCGGGGTTAGCCAGGGGAGGCCATTGAATCCAGCGGTGCTTGCACCTGCTGGATGATCTCGGCGATTTGCTGGGCTTCAGGGATTTTTAACCGTTGCGCGTCTCGCAACGCCAGGCTCAATAACTCCAGTGCCTTTTCGCGATTACCCGCCGCGCCGCGCGCTAAATAATTGAGCCCGATCTTGGCGCGACAGATGAGCAGCTCCCGCACGTCTCCCAGCCGCTCGTAGACCGGCAGTTGTTCCTCCCGGTAAATCCGCAGCGCTTCGTCCAGCTCCCCCCGCGCCTGCAACACG
>CALGOO010000313.1 GCA_937960715.1 uncultured Candidatus Competibacteraceae bacterium | reverse complement strand
CCCACCCCAACCCTCCCCCGCAAGGGGGGAGGGAGACTTGTGTGTAATCGACAGGAGTTAAATCCTATCCCGCTCCCTCGGCTATCGGTCTTTGACCGGTCGCTTTTACCGCTTCTTCCCGTTCCCACGCTCCCGCGTGGGAATGCCGTCAGCAAGGCCGTTACCAGGCCATCGGCGGCAATCCTCTTTGAATCATGACGACAACCCGCCGCGTCATTCAACGGCCTTGCGATATATCGTGGGATCGATTGCTCTTCCAATTGGTCACGATTGAGGAACTATAATTTAACTTATTGATATTTATTATAATATGTTGAGATTTTGGTGGTGGCACGGACATTGCTAGATAAGGGTCGACAAACGATGTCATCCCTAAACCAGCCAATGAGGAGTTACCCCATGAACAAGACCATCACCACCACCACTCTGTTGATTCTGGCTTCCAGCCTGACCCTGAGCACAACGGCGCTGGCGGAGCCGTTCAATCGCAGCGGTTCCTATGTGAACGCCATCAGCAATGCTCATTCCAGCGCCAATACCCAGAGCACGCCAAGCGTTCGGCATGTTGATGCGATGGCGACGGCTAGTGGTTTCAACGACCGGACGGAATACGAAGTGACCACGGTCAATTCCAGTCCCGTCGTCGAGTCTTCCATTACCAAGATGTTCTCGATCACCACGCGCGGATTTAATGATCGCAGCTAAATGCCGACAGGCCGAGATCGCCAGCCGAGTTTTCCAGCTCGGACGACTTGGCGGCGACTCGATCATTCATCGCGTTTCATTGGGTATGAGGTGATGTCATGCGCCAGCCATCTGTTTCCGCTTCCACCGATGCCACTCAGATTTATTCAAGGAAATGGAGAATGGGGGGCGTGGTGAGTCTGGATCTATCGCCCGCCTTGCTCAGCCTGGCCGCTCGAAATAAAACCAAGTTGTTTCCGTTGCGTCCCCCGGCGGTCAAGACCGCCCTGTCCCCTTGAATCATTCCTTGAATCCTTGCCTTAAGGAGAATTTCCATGTCGACAACCCATGCTTGCGACCCCGTTCTGAAAGACCAGCGCGCTCTGGTGACCGGCGCCAGTTCCGGCATCGGCGCCGCCATCGCCAAGGCATTGGCGCTGGCCGGAGCGAAAGTCGTCGTCAACTACGCCGGTGGCGCGGATCGGGCGCACGCCGTGGTCGACCACATCCAAACGGCTGGCGGCGAAGCAATGGCGATTCGCGCCGACGTGAGTCGTGAAGACGAGGTCGAAGCCATGTTTGCCCAGATGATCGAGACTTGGGGCAGCATCGATATCCTGGTCAACAACGCTGGCCTGCAAAAGGATGCCCCACTGGTCGAAATGAGCCTGGCCGACTGGCAAAAGGTTCTCGACATCAATCTGACCGGCCAATTCCTGTGCTCCCGCGCCGCCGTGCGTGAATTCCTGCGGCGCGGCGTCGTGCCGGAACTGTCGCGCGTCGCCGGCAAGATCATCTGCATGTCCTCGGTCCACGATGTCATTCCTTGGGCCGGACACGCCAACTACGCCGCGTCCAAGGGCGGCGTCAGCCTGTTGATGAAAACCATGGCCCAGGAGCTCGCGCCGCGCTGCATCCGGGTCAACGCCATCTCGCCCGGCGCGATCAAGACCCCGATCAACACCGCCGCCTGGATGACGCCCGAAGCCGAGGCGGAACTGCTGAAGCTGATTCCCTGTCGTCGGGTCGGGGAGCCGGAGGACATCGCCCGCGCCACGGTGTGGCTGGCCTCCGATGCGTCCGATTACGTCACCGGCGCCACTTTGTACGTGGACGGCGGCATGACCCTGTATCCGGGTTTCGATCAGGGGGGCTGACATGAAGCGGATCGTAGCGCGCCATGCCATTCTCCCGCGGGTGGTGGTGTTGGGCCTGTGTCTGGCCCAGCAAACCGGTGCTTGGGCCGCTGGCGAGGCGGGAACGCCGACCCGATCGGATTCTCGCGCCGACCGGACCGGCTTGCCCGCCGATGTACAGCCCTGGTGGCCGAGCCGCTATGGCGCGGACGATCAGCTCGGTACCCTCAACGAGATCACTCCCGAGATGGTGCGGGCCGCGACCACCCTGGTGAAAACCGGGACCGTGGTCGATCTGGGCCGGGTGCTGGATGACGACACGCCCAAGTTTCCCGGTCGCTACTGGCACCAGACCGTCGACGTTTCGCCCCATTTCGCCAACCTGCGCCGCCCGGACGTCGACGGCAAGGGCTGGGGCAAGAACCAGATCAACTGGATCACCGAGATTCAGGTCGGCACCTTTCAGGTCGGCACCCAGTTGGATTCCATCGGCCACATCCAGATCGGCGACCGGTTTTACAACGGCTGGACCACGCGCGACGTGGTGGAGTCGTGGGGTCTGAACCGCTTCGGCACCGAAACCGTGCCGCCCATCGTCACCCGGGGCGTGCTGGTCGACATCGCCGCCTACAAGGGCGTGGAACGCCTGGCCAAAGGTTACGTGATCACCCTGGCCGACGTGCAAGGCGCGCTGAAAAAGCAGGGCGTTACCCTGCGGCCCGGCGATGCGGTTCTGTTTCACACCGGCTGGGGCGGACTGTGGGGCAAGGACAACACCGAGTTTCTCTCCGGCGAGCCGGGTCCCGGCCTGGACGTCGTGAACTGGCTGTACGCGCAGCGCATCGCCCTGACCGGCGCCGACACCTGGAGCTACGGACCGGTACCCGGCGAAGACCCGGAACGGCCCTTCCTGGT
Organism: uncultured Candidatus Competibacteraceae bacterium; assembly: GCA_937960715.1. Lineage (GTDB taxonomy): Bacteria > Pseudomonadota > Gammaproteobacteria > Competibacterales > Competibacteraceae > Contendibacter. The sequence goes on along the minus strand of CALGOO010000313.1, from coordinate 2,159 downwards.
GCCCCAAACCATGTACGTGAAGATGGGATTGTTCGGTCTGGAGAATCTGGCGACCGAAGAGTTGGCGCGGCGCGGTGTCCACGAATTCCTGTTCACCCTCACCCATGCCAAGACCCGCGGCTCGACGGCGGCGGTCATCGCCCCGGCGGCGGTTTATTGAGAAGGAAACACAACCATGAACGAACGCTACGACATCCTCATCGTCGGTTCCGGCGCGGGCGGATCGGCGGCGGCCTATGCTCTGGCGTGCGGTGGCCGCCGGGTCCTGCTGCTGGAAAAAGGGCGGGAACTGCCGCGCGACGGCAGCACCATGGACGTGGACAAGGTGATTCGGCAAGGAGTTTTCAAGAGCAAGGAACACTGGCTCGACCGGAACGGCCAGACCTTCGAGCCGGAGGAATATTTCAATCTGGGCGGCAAGACCAAATGGTACGGCGCGGCCCTGGCGCGGTTCGAGCCGCGCGAGTTCGAGGCCGAACCGACGCATCAATGTTTGCCCTGGCCGATTTCGTATCGGGAACTGGAGCCCTACTACGAGCAGGCCGAAACCTTGCTGGGCGTCCATCGCTTCGAGCCGGAACCGGATCTGCAAGCCATCGTGGGCAAGCTGACCCGCAACGGCGCCGGTTGGAATGCCCAGCCCCTGGCGCTGGCCCTGGACCCCCGCATCGTCGAACATCCCGAGGAAGCCGCGCACTTCGACGCCTTCGCCTCGGTCAAGAACCTGAAGGCCGACGGTCAACATGCCTTGTTGGAGCGCGTCCAGCACTTGCCTAACCTCGTTATCCTGACCGGGCAGGCGGTGCGCGATTTCATCTTCGACCCCAAGCGGCCCGAGCGGTTGATCGGGGTTCGCACCGAGAGTGGCGACGAATTTGAGGCCAATACGGTGCTACTGGCGGCGGGAGCGTTGCACTCGCCACGGCTGTTGCAAGGCTATCTGAGCCGCGGCGGTCTGGCCGAGAAGCTGCCGTGCGCTGACGCGGTGGGACGCAATTACAAATGCCACCTGCTCAGCGCCGTGTTGGCCTTTTCCGCTACCCCCAAGACCGACCTGCTGCGGAAGACTCTGTTGCTGTTGAACGACCGGTTGCCGCACAGCAGTATTCAGCCCCTGGGTTTCGATGGTGAACTGCTCAGCACCCTGATTCCGGGGTTCGTGCCACGCGGGTTCGCCCGTGCCATCGGCCATCGCGCCTACGGTTTCTTCTTGCAGACCGAAGACGGTTCCGATCCCGCCAACCGCGTTGTCGCCAAGAGCAATGGCGCACAGTATCCCCAACTCGACTACGATCCGGCGCGCTTGCCGGCGGCGCGGGAGGAGCATCGGCGGCTGGTGCGCGACTTCAATCGCTCGCTGTGGAAAATCGGTCTGCCGGCGGCGGCCAAGGGGATTCCGCTGGCGGGTACGGCGCACGCCTGCGGCACGCTGGTCGCGGGCAGCGATCCCCGCACCTCGGTGGTGGACGCCGACGGCAAGGTACACGGTTTGGAGAACCTTTACGTGGTGGACGGCAGCGTGCTGCCGCGCTCCAGCCGGGTCAATCCGTCGCTGACCATCTACGCCTGGGCATTGCGGGTGGCGGAGCGGTTGCAACAAGGGGAGCGGCCAGCATGAGCGACAAACTGCCGGACTTTATCCGTTTTGGGCGGGCGATCTGCGGCGACCTTGGCCAGGCCGAGCGGCGCGAGTGGTGGCTGGGCAACGGCTTGGGCGCTTATGCCGCCGGTACGATTGCGGGAACGCTGACCCGGCGCTATCACGGGCTGCTGATCGCGCCGGTCGATCCGCCGCTCGGCCGCTGGCTGGTGTTTTCCAAGGCCGACGCCACGTTGCTCGACGGCGACCGGGAAATCCCGCTGTTCGCCAACCGCTGGGGCGGGGGCGCGGTGGTTCCCGAAGGGCACGTCCATCTTGAATCCTTTCACCTGCACGGCCGGATGCCGGTCTGGCGCTATGCCCTGGGCGACCGGGTGATCGAACAACGCATCTGGCTGGAGCCGGGGGCCAATACGGTTTATGTCGCGTACCGGCTGGAAATTCCCCCCAACCCCCCTTTGCCAAAGGGGGGTGGCGAAGCCGGGGGGATTTTCGCACTGCGGGTCCGTTTGCTGGTCAACGCCCGCGACCATCACGTCAGCATGGCGCCCGGTGGATT
>CALGOO010000312.1 GCA_937960715.1 uncultured Candidatus Competibacteraceae bacterium | reverse complement strand
GCCCTGCTCGATCAGCTATACGACGCCGACCATGAGGCGAGCGACCGCTCCATCGATAGCCACATCGAGAACCTGCGCAAGAAACCGGCGGTCGTCACGCCGGATCGGACGCTGATTCACTCCATCTACGGCGTCGGCTACAAGCTGGACACGGCTCGACCCTCGTGCCCGCCCTTCTCCCGCCCGTCGGGTCCGACCTTCAAGGCCGGGCCGCTGCATCTTCCGGCCCAAAGCAAAGCACGTAATCGCGGCAGACCGCGCAGGAGGGCGCGCGGCACAGATAGACGCCTTCCCGCTCGCAAAGCTGCTTGTAGAGAAATTTCTTCCACTTCATGTCGCGGTCGTTCCGCGCCGCCAGCGTCGGAAAATTCCGCGCCATCAATTCGCTCAAATCCCGCCGCGACCACAGGCCCAAATCCTCCCAAAGATGATCGTTGGCCATGCAGCCGGTGGCGACGATCACGCTCATCCAGCGTTCCGAAGGGTCCCGCTCCGTTCGATGCGAGTCGAGCAATTGGACCAGTTCCGCCTTTTCCTCCAGCAGGCGCGGGTCCCAGACCGGCGGCGGCCGGTGGAGCGCGGTCGGCCAGATCACGCCGGGAAAGTGCCGCTCCAGCAACGCGGCGAACTCGGCGGGCGCCAGCCCCAGGCCGACCGGCAACGAACCACCGCCACCGGCCTGGGTCGCCAGCATCCGCGCCAAAGCGTCGTCGTTGGGCAGACCCCGGCTACAACCCATCAGCAGGCCATAGCTTTGCCGGTGCGGCTCGGCGCTGGAAGGCGCCGGAGATTCCAGGCGCGGGCTTGGCGACATGGGCGCGAACTTGTCAGTATTCCACCAGAATATCCTCGTCGCGCACGATCATCTGGCAGGCCAGCCGCCAGGGTGGCGGGAAGTCGTCCACCAGAATGCGGCTGATGTCCTCGTCGGTGAGCTTGCCCAGTTGCTTGAGCAGATTACGTTCCTTCTCGGTCGGCGGACCGCTCATGCGCTCCTGCTTCTTATCCAGGCTCGTCACCTTGACCAGGCAGGTCCCACATTCGCCGTCCTGGCAATCGAAGTTGATCGGAATCTTGTTGGCCTTGGCGATTTTCAGAACGGTTTCGACATGGCTGCCGGCCGTGGCGTAAACGGTTTTGGTCTTGTGGTCGGGATGCGAAAACGTGACTAAGGGCATGAAGCGGTCTCCCAAGTGTGTAAGAAGGTGAAATGTAGGGATGTTCAAGCGGGGCGCACGGTCACGTCGCCCAACACCTGCGCTTGGCAAGCCAGACGCATATCCCGTCCGGCGAAGTGCTCCTTAAGGATTCGAGCCTCCAGCACCGAGGGTTGGCTCAGGTTTTCCATGCCCTCGACCACCTTCATCAGGCAAGTGCCGCAATCGCCTTCGCGGCAACCGTACACGATGCCGGAACTGATCTTGTCCGAAATTTCGATCACCCGGGTGCCTGCCGGCACGGTGGCGGTGATGTTGACGTCCGCAAAAGTAAGCTTCGCCCTGGCCATGGTTTCAGTTGCTCGCGCGCGTTGAAGTCGGTGGATTGGAAGGCCGTGGATGCGGCCTGGTGTTGGCGGCCGCTATCCCCATCGTTGGGAGCCGCTGTGGGTGGAAATGACGTGCGACGGTTGCGTTGGCCATTCGCGGCCTCGCCATTGGGCATGAACGGTTTGCAGCGCCGCGGCGATTTCTTCCCCCGCGTGTTCGCTGTCGGGTTGGATCCCGGCGTCCTGCAACGCCCGCCAGGGCGTGAAGCCGATGCGGGCGCATAGCAGCAGCGTGCAATCGTGCAAGGCGCGAATCGCGCCGGTCAGCGCCGCTTCGCCCTCGCCGCAGGTCGTCGCCCCATGGCAATAGCGGGCGATCTCCCGCCGTTCGCTCAGATGCGCGCCGCTGGCGGTCACATCGAAAATCAGCAATTCCCGCAGATGTCCAAAATGAGCGTCGATGCGTTGGCCGTCGGTGCTACCCACCGCGATCCGCAGCGCGTTTTCGGGCGGGGCGGAGCGGCGAGAGACTTTGGTCGATTGCCGCTCCGCCAGCGACACCAGCCGGGGAGATCGCGCCAGGCGCGAGACGATGGCCGCGCGTACTCCCGCCCGTTTGGCCATCGCTGCTTGGGGATCCACCGTCATCGCCTCGACTTTCTCGATACTGAATTCACCGCCGCGTTCCTCGCCCAGCATTCCGGTCGCGTCGGCGCGGCATTGTTGGCAATGGCTCATCATCCCCGCGCTGCTTGCGCACGCGGCGCGCACCGCCGCCAGTTCCTCGACGGTCGGTTCGCGTTGTCCGATCATGCCGTAATGGGTTCCATGCTCCGGCCTGGCGATCAACGGCATGATGTTGTGCAAGATCGCGCCTCTGTCCCGCACCCACCGGTTGACTTCCGGCAAGTGGGTATCGTTGACGCCGGGGATCAGCACCGAATTGATCTTGACCTGGACGCCGCGCGCCACCAGCAGGTCCAGCCCCTTCAGTTGTTGCGCGATCAGTGTCGTCGCCGCTTCGCGTCCCCGCAGGCGACGGTTTCGATGGACGATCCAGGGATAAATTTGCGCGCCGATGGCCGGATCGATGCAGTTGATGGTGATGGTGACATGGTGGATACCGTGCGCCACCAGATTTTCGACCTGCTCCGGCAACACCAGGCCGTTGGTGGAAAGGCACAGCAGCAAATCCGGGGCTTTCTCCCGCAATTCGCCCAGGGTGGCGAACACCGGTTCGGGATTGGCCAGCGGATCGCCCGGCCCGGCGATGCCGACCACCGCCAGGTGCGGAATGACCGCGCCCACCGCCAGCGCCTTGCCGACCGCCTGCTCGGGCGTCAGCAATTCCGCCACCACGCCAGGGCGCGATTCATTGCTGCAATGGTATTTACGATTGCAGTAATGGCATTGGATGTTGCATTTCGGCGCCACCGCCAGATGCAGGCGGGCAAAATACCGATGCGCTTCCGGGGAATAGCAGGGATGGAGCGCGGGCGGAGTCCCGGCGGCGGTGGGCTGGCGGATCGGTTCCATGGGCGTTTCCCGAAGAATGGTCAAGGCGGAGTGCGGTCGGAAAGCTTTTAGCAACCGGCGTGCCGAACGAGAAATTCTATTAATTATTTGTATATTCTTGTTTTTTATTGGAGAGATTTGGGTCGCCGTAGCGTTCGCCACAACCCGGAAGCGGCGATTGTCGGTAACGGCACAATTGCGAACCCGGCGCTGGCGGGGTCGGAAAAGCAGCCGGGGCGGCGGACAGCGTTAGGGAGAGCATTGCTGGACCAATTGCTGAACGGCGGGTCTCGACGCGCCGTGGCTCACGATCGCCACTTCCAAATCGTGGCGCTCATAAAGCTTCAGGGCGCGTTCGAGGGCGTCCATGATCCACTCGGGATCGTTGCCAAACGCTCCGCCGCCCAGCAACGTCAGAAACACCCGCCGATTGCCGGTACTCCGCGCGTTCAGGATCGCGGCGCAGAGCGTCGCCTCATACGCGGCGTCGAGCACGAGACGGGCGAAATGTTCCCAGAGTCTGGCGGGGAGGTTGGAGTACGCGACGGGGATGGCGGAACAGTACGCCTGGGTGACCCGATGCTGGCCATCCTTGAGCGTGACCTGAGTATTCCATTGCAGACCGATCCGCAAGAGCCGCCTCAATCGATCCAGTTCGTCCTCGCTCGACGCGGCCAGTCGACTCGAAAGCTGGCCGAGGCCGCCGCGCGACGCCAGGACATAACCGTTTTTCATTCTCCAGAAGTGCTGATGAGCATTGTCCAGGGCCGCGCCGAGATCGGCCAGACAATCGATCTGATGATGGGCCGACTGACCGACATGACCCTTCACGGGAACGAAATAGTTTCGATAAATCGTTCCGGCGCCAGCGGCAATGGCGCACGCCGGCCCCTGAGTGGGATCGTTTTCGTAAATGCCGACGCCTTGTTCGGGGGTAATGCGAGGCGAGATCATTTCCAGCAGATTGAACTGGGACGCCACTTGAAACAATGAACCCGTCTGGGTTGGATCGGCGTGCAACTCCGTTACGTCGGCGACGATTTCACGCAACGACAACCGGCCCGTGGTCGGCCCCAGGGCCGCGACCCGACTGCGCAGTTCGAGCAGAGACGGAGTTTCCAGGCGGCCATGCGCATAGGTTTTGCCGTTGACCAGCGAAGTCAAGGCGTCGCCCTCGATCCGAAGATTTTCGCGGACCTGATGGGGGGAGATTTCCTCGAATCCGGTCAACCGTTCAAACCAGGTCATTGCATTCAGTCACAACCGTCGCATCTTGATATCGAGAATTTGGATCCGATAGGCGATCTGGCGCGGGGTCATGCCCAACAGCCGGGCGGCCTTGGCCTGCACCCAGCCGGCTTGTTCCAGGGCCGCGATGACCCGCTCCCGCTCGTCCAGGTCGGAATCTTCGAGATCGGTCTTGCCCGGTAGGGAAAAAAGCACCGGGCCGGCGCCGCGTGGACTCAGGCCATTCAATTCGATCACATCCTGGGCAATGACCCCGTTGGCGCTCATGATCGCGCTGCGCTCCAGGCAGTTTTCCAACTCGCGCACGTTGCCGGGCCAGGAGTGCCGCATCAACGCCCGGATGGCGCTGTCGGTGATCGCCAACACCCGACCTTGCTGCTTGGCGATCTTGTCCACCAGAAACCGGGCCAGATCGGGAACGTCCTCCGGGCGCTCGCGCAGGGCCGGCATGAAGATCGGCATCACGTTGAGTCGATAGTACAAATCCTCGCGGAACGTCCCAGCTTCCACCGCCGCTTCCAGGTCGCGGTTGGTCGCGGCGATGATCCGCACGTCCACCCGCAAGGTCTGGCTGCTGCCGACCCGTTCCAGTTCGCCTTCCTGCAACACCCGCAACAGCTTGGCCTGAAACGCCGGCGAGATATCGC
>CALGOO010000311.1 GCA_937960715.1 uncultured Candidatus Competibacteraceae bacterium | reverse complement strand
TATTTTGATATGAGTGTCAATGTATGTCTATATCTCTTTCAACTATTGCACGCCCGCCATGATCGTCTTGCCGAGCGGCAACAGAGTGTGGGATGACCAGGCGTTTTTGAGCTGGCTCTGCGTCGTTTGGCTCGCCTTGACCGCCTGCCAACTGGGAGTCACGGTCGCGGGCAACCTGCGGATCTTGCCGCTGACCGGCGTGACCTATCCCTTCATGAGCTATGGCAAGTGGTCGCTGTACGTCAACGCCCTGTTTCTCGGACTTTGCCTCAACCTCAATCTGAAAACGCCTTGGAGGGCATGACCATGGCCAGTCCGTCCGCGCCTGATTCCGGCTCCAGCAGCCTGCTGGCGTTCGCGGTCAATGCCTTTGTCGTGTTGCTCGCGATTGCCGTTCTCGCTGCCCTCTTCATGGCCCCGCGCAGCGATCCCGACATCGCTCGCGAAAACGGTCCCGGCGATGACCGCAAAGGAACCGCCCGGTATTACAGCGTGCGCCTGCTCGCCGCGCTGCAAACCTTCGAAAGCGGCATTTTGCCGACTGCGCCCGCCGCGCCCGCCGCGCCCTGGACCGACCGGGCGCTGCTCGCTGGCGTTCCGGCTTGCGAGAAAGCGTGGAACGACCCCCCGGGCCGCTTTGCGATCTGGCGAAACGAGGCCCGTAATCTCATCCGCTTTTGGACCCGCCCGCAGGCGCGGCCGACGGAAACGACCGCGCAGCGAATGGCGGCGCAACTCGACGCCCTCGACGCCTATCTCGCCCAGGTGGGCAAGGCCAACGACGGACGCGCCGCGGGGCCGGTGGCGCTGGATCGGGAGCGCTGGTTCGAGGCGGTAAAGATCGCCCTCGCCAAACCGCTGTCGCCCGAAAGCCAGCGCGGCAACGTCCGGTTGCAGGTCAAATGCGCCGACCTGCGCGACGCCCTGCGGACGTTGATACCAAAGTCCTGCCGCCAAGATTTGGACGCGGTGCGCCAGAACGGGGTCACGGACCCGCGCCTCGCCCAAGCGCGAAAAAACTGCCGCGCCCTGGAAAATCTATCCTGGCGCGGGACCACGCCGAAGCAGCAAATCAAAAATTGGTCTTCCGAGCAAATCGTCCAAGTGCCGAGCAGCCTGATCGCCGAACGCGACCCGTGGCAAGGCGTTCCGGGCTGTATCTACTGGAGCGACGGGCGAAACGGGCGCCACTACCTCGCCGACGCCGAGGGAAAGCGCAACGCCGTCTGCGAGAACGCCGACGTGGCGGGCTGGCCCGCCCGAACGGCGTCGGGAACCCAGCGGCCGACCGCCTCGCCCGTCGCCAGCCGCCTGGATTTCGAACTGCCCGCCGACGACCCGCGCTGGTCGGCCCCGCCTTCGCTCGGCATGATCTTGCGCCCGCTCGACACCTTGCGCCAACCCGGCGGCACCCTGTACCAAGAGCTGACCGAGCGCAAAAGCGACCCCGCCGATCCGCCCGACCAATATGGCTCCGGCCCCAACCAGATGACCGACAACGGCGAAAAGCAGGACGTGGGTTTCTCCGTGGACCTGACCATCGACGCCCGCGCCCAGACGCTCGCCCAGCAAGTCGCGGCCTGCTACACCGGCGCTCAGGCGCTCTGCCAGGCGCTGCGGATCACCCGCGATGAAGACAGCAAGGGCAAGGGCAAGGATGGCCAGCCGCAACCCATCGGCCACCAGCTTCTGGAAAACGCGATGGTGCGCATGGCGGGCATCGCTATCATCGACATTGACAGCGGGCGCATCGAGGCGCTGGCCGGCGCGCTTTCCCCCTGCGCCCGACAGGATTACGACGGTCCAGGCCGCGACCCGAAGCGCTGCGATGATCGCCTGCCGTGGAAACCGGCCTTCCGGCCCGACGCGCTCGAAAATCAGGCACTGTTCTTCGACGCCATGCCGGCCTCCACCGTCAAGCCGATCATGGCGGCGGCGTTTCTGAGCGACGGCGACTATGGCCAGCATCTACTGGCGGCGGAATTGGCGTCTCTCCAAAGCCAAAAGGTGGCGGCCCGGCAGAGAGTCGAGGCGGCCGAGCGCGAAAAAGCGGAGGCGGAACGGGAAAAGGCGGCGGCCGAGCGCGAACACGAGGCCGCCAGGCAGGAAAGACCGACCGCCCGGAACGCGGCGGCCCAGCAGAAAAGGCGATTGGCGGACGCCCAGCGGAAAATCCAAAGCGCCCAAAACAAGTGGGCGGCGGCCCAAAAGAAAATCAACGGCGCCGCGACCCAAACCGTCAAGGCTCCCCCGCCGACCGCCGGCCTGCGCCGAGAGTTGATGACATCCAATTCCGCCGCTTTTCTCAACCGCATGTTCTGCGCCGAGCGGGGATTCGCCGACTGCCAGCGTCCGTGGGCCGTGCAGGCGGCGGCGAGCGGTTTCGGCTGGAACGCGGCCTGCGATCCGCCGACCGGCGCTTGCGGCAAACGGGGCGTGCTGTTCGGGCGCGCGCCCGATCAAGTCGCGGAAGACGGCCTGGTGACGCCGCTCGACCATCCGATCCTGTTCGGGCGCTGGCTGGCGCGACCGGACAGTCGCTTGGGGCACGCGCGATTCGGCCTCACGCCGCAGCCGAAAATACCGCTGGACCCCGCCGACATCAAAGATTGCGCGTGGGGCGAGGACGAGCAACCGTCCAAGGATGACTGGAGAAAATGCCCGCTCGAAATCGTGGCGGAAGGTTGGGGGCAGGGAAACGCCCGCGTCACGGCGGTGGGCGCGGCGGGCATGATGGCCGCGCTGGCCGCCGCCGCCAATGGTGCCAAGGAATTTTTTCCACCGTTTCTGGTGGCCGGTGTTCGCGGCGCGGGCGATCCGTCGCAAGCGACCCCGAGGCTGGCCCTGCAACGCTACGCATTCAGGCGCTCGTGGCCCATCGCGTTCGCCCCGGAGATCGCGCAAGTCATCCTCGGTGGCCTCAACTACAGCCACCGGAAGGACGGTACGGCCAGCGCGGCTTGCGCCGAAATTTTCGGCGTCAAGGGCTGCGCCGATATCGATTGGATCGCCGGCAAGACGGGCACGCCCACGTTCAGCAACGACGAGCGGACGTTGAACGAGATTGCCAAGCGGTGCAAAACGGGCACGGCGCAGGCCCGATCGAGCCCAGGGTGCGGCGAGCTGCGGCCTTATAAGTGGTACGTCGCCGTTTTCCGCGGCAGCGCGAAGCAAACCCGCTGGGACAAGGCCATCGCCGTGCTCACCGAGCGCAACTGGGTCCGGGAGACCGGCAAGGTGTATGGCGCGGGCGACCACGGACCCAACCCGGCCGCTGAAATCGCCTTGCAGATCGCGGGGCGCTTGCGCGGCGATCTCGACCAGTGATCGATGCCATGGGGGAGGATCATTCGGTAATGCCAAACGACAAATTGACGATGAGCGGCGAATTCGGCCAGCCTTGGCCGGGCGTGTTGATCGACATCCGCGACTGGATACAGCACCAGGCAGCGCTGGCGGGTAGCGCCCGGCGCATGGAAGTCCGCCTCAACCTGTCGCGGGCGCTGCTCAACGAAGCCAAAGCGCGGGGAAAGACGCTACAGCCCCAGTTCGATAACTTTCGCCGAAAGGTGGCGGGAGATTTCGCGCTCGACATCGAGCTGGAGGGCCTGCACGACAGCGGTCCCCACCGGGTTGAATTTTTCTGCTGGAGGTGATGAAGCATGGGCATCATAACAGTCATCGCGGTCTCGCTCGGGGCGCGGCGCGAGCGAGACCCGGCCAGCGGCGGAAGAACGCCATCGGCCCCAGCGGCTCCACCGACGTCGGCGGCCGGCGGCGGCTCGTCCGGCGGTGGATTTGGTCATTTTCACCAATTCACCGCGGTTGTGGAGGCGCTGCACAAAGCGCTCGCGGGCCTTCATCAAGAAAAGATCAAAGGGCTTAAAGCCATGGATCCGCGCTTTGGCTGCAAGATGTCGCGGATCGAGATTCGCCCGCTCAACGAAGCGACCAAGGAGGTGTTGCAAGAGCTTTTCAAATACATCCAGTCCGACGCTATCGCGGGGACGATCCGGCGCGAAATCTTGCCGAAAATACCGGGCCATTGCTTCGATCTTTCGGAGGTCGGCATATCCCCGAAATATGAGGGTGGCGGCCAATCACCCGCCAAGGATACGCTGCTCGAAGAACTGATCGGCCCGGCCGCCACCCAGGACGACGACTGCATGGTCGCGTTCGATTGGGAGGGTGTTGCCCTCCCCGCGCCGAGCGGTGATGTCGCGGGCATCAAAGGCTGGCGCTTGCACGACGCCAGGGGCGACAACCCGATCCCTCTCAAGTCGCTGCCTTTTCCGGGGCAAAAGCTGGTCCTGGGCAAAGACGGCGATGCCGCCGATATCGCCGTGGAGGGGAACTACACCAGCAGCGCGCACGGCTGGCTCTGGCTGGATCACGAGGCCCGCTGGTGGTATCAGGACGCCGGGTCCACCAACGGCAGCCGAGTTCGCCGGCCGGGGCAACGCGACTGGATTTCGCCGGGCCGATCCGGCGGCAGGCCGGCCGAGCCGGTGGAGCTGACGCCCGGCGCCGAACTCCTCTTTGCGGCCGAACTGAACAACGATTCGCGGGCCGATTATCCGAAGCTGATCGTGCCGGGGAGCGGTGGCCGGCGGGGAACGCCGATCAACGTCGGCGCGGGGGCGGCGACTCCGCGCACGCCGGTCGCTTCCGGAAACATCCACCCAACGTCTGGCCATCCGGTCGCTGTCATCCGGATCGAGGATGTGAAGGGAACCCGAACCATCCCGGTCGGCGTTGACGGGTTACCGTTCAAGGTGGGGCGCTCGCCCCGGCATCCCGTACCGATTGCCGACGAGCACGCATCGGTTTCCGGCGACCATCTGGAAGTTCGGAAATTTGAGGAGGGCGGGCTGCGCGTGCGAGTGCTGGGAAGAAACGACGCCAGCCTCGCGGGCAAGCCGATGAAAAAAGGCGACGAGGCGATCTGGCGCTGGGGCGAGGCGCTCGTTTTGGTGGAAAATCCGCTGGAGGGCGAGCCCGTGTGCCGATTGACTTTACAGCGCGCCGTCGGCGCGGAGCCAGCACGATGAACACCCCCGTTCTCAGCGCCGTTCGAGAGCCCGTCGCCGCATCGCCCAACGCGCCAATAACGCCGATCATGGTGAGAGCGGCGGAGCCACCCCGCCCCTGGTGGCGCGGCGGTATCGAGTTTGGGGCCGCCAGTTTGCCCGGCAGCTATCACGAGGAGAACGAGGACAGCTTTATCCCGGCGCTGCCGGCGCCGTCGCGGCTGGCGGTGGCGGATGGCGTCGGCGGAGGAGCGCGGGGACGGGTGGCCAGCCAGGCGCTGATCGAGCGCATCCGGCAACTGACGCCCGCCCTCCTGGCGCGGCCCGCCCGCCTGCGTCAATGGCTGTTCGACGCCGACGATGCGGTGGCCGCCGAGATCGCCCGCTATACCGACCGCCCCGGCGCTTCGACTTTCGTGGCCGCGCTGCCGCAATGGGGCTGGCGACGCTGGCGGATCACCTGGGCCGGCGATTGCCGCGCCTACCGGCTGCGCGGGCGCGGCGAGCCGCGGCTTCTCACCCGCGACGACACCTACGGCCATCTGAACGAAACGCCCCCGCCCAACGCCGAGGCGGACGATCCGGCCCGGATGGTGGGCAACGGCGCCGTGGAGGAGGCCAACCGCGTTGTAGCGGCCTTGCGCTGCGGCGAAATCCTGTTGCTTTGCTCGGACGGCGTTCACAAGATGGTTCCCGCCGAGCAGATGGCCGGCATTTTGCGCGGCGCGGGCTCCCTGAACACCCGCTGCCGCAAGCTCGCCGCCGCCGCTCACGCCAACGGCGGGACCGACGACGCGACGGTGGTCGCCGCGCAGCGGCATCGCTGGTTCGGGCTGGGCGACGCCGTTTGGGCGCTGACCTTCGCCGCGCTGGTGGCCGGGGCCAGCTCGATGCTGTTTTTCGACCGTTTCGAGCGTGCGTTGGCACGGGGCGAAACGCCGACCCAGGCGCGGCCTTCGGTGCCTGCCAAGGCCCCGAAACCGCATTCGACCGTGCCGGAGTCGTCCCTCCCGCATTGGCCGGTGAAAACGCCGCCGGCTGGGGCAATATCCGCGCCGGAGTCGCCGCTCCCGCATTGGCCGGTGGAAACGCTGCCGGCTGGACTACCCCTCCCGATGCCGGTGGAAATACCGCCCCTTGGACGAGTACCGCCGCCGGTTTCGAAATTGCCGCCCGCAACGCCATCACCGTCGGGCCATCGTTCAAACTCCAACCGCCATTGGGAGAACAGGTCAAGATGGACACCCCCCTGAGTCCGAGCGCGACTCCCGCTGCGCGCGCGTTCGCCGACCACCTGGACC
>CALGOO010000310.1 GCA_937960715.1 uncultured Candidatus Competibacteraceae bacterium | reverse complement strand
TACCGCCCGCGGCGATGAAAGCCTCCGCCTCCTCGGCGATGGCGTGGCGAACCAGCAATAGTTTCATGAGCGCTCCCCTCGACGGCGATGGTCGCAGTTTATCACCGGTGATCGGTTACGGTTCGGGCCACGACCGCCGTGGACTTCACGCGCGCCTCGGCGGGAAAATCGCAGGTAAACACGCTGCCGACCCCCAGTTCGCTGGTGATCCGCAAGTGGCCGCCGTGATGGTTCAATACATGCTTGACGATGGACAACCCCAGCCCGGTGCCGCCACTACCCCGCGAGCGGTCACGGTTGACCCGATAGAAGCGTTCGGTCAGGCGCGGAATATGCGGGGGCGCGATGCCCTCGCCGTTGTCTTCCACCACCAGATGAACACCGCCGGCATCGGCGAACCAGCGCAGCGCGATTCGTCCACCGGCCGGGGTATAGCGCACCGCGTTGAACGCCAGATTGGCGAAGGCGCTGCGCAGGTCCTTTTCGCAACCCAGAATCCACAGCGTCGGCTCGGCGTTCACCTCGATCTGGTGCCCCTGCTCGCCGCTGAGCGCGAGGGCGTCGTCGGCGATATCCTCCAGCAGCGCCGGGACGTTCACCGGCTGGCGCGGCGACGGTTCCTTGCGCGCCTCCAGCCGGGCCAGCAGCAATAAATCCTCGATGATATGCAGCATCCGGCGCGTCTGCTCCTGCATCCGATGCAGCGGCTGCCGCCAGGTTTCCAGGGCCGGGTGCTCGCTGTCGACCAGGGTTTCCAGATAGCCGCTGATCACCGTCAGCGGGGTGCGCAGCTCGTGCGAGACGTTGGCGACGAAATCGCGCCGCATCTGTTCCAGCCGTCGGAGTTGGGAAACATCGGCCGCCAGCAGCAAGCGTTGCTTCTTGCCGTAGGGCACGAGTCGGGCGCCCAGCAGCAGGGCGTCATCCACCGGCGATGGAAACTCCACGCCGTCGCCCGAACGTCGCTGGGTCAGGAACGTGACGAAGCTCGGATGCCGCACCAAATGGACAATGGGCCGGCCCACATCCCGCGCTGGCGACAGACCCAGCAGGCGTTGGGCCGCGCCGTTGCACCACACCATCCGGTCGTCCTCGCCGAGCACCACGGCGGCGTCCGGTAGCGCGGCGGTGGCCTGCTGAAACTGCTGGAACAGTTTGCTGAGCTTGCGCTTGCGCTTGCGGCTCTGGCGGCGCAAGCGGGCGAGGTGGGCGGCGACGTCGTCCCAAACCCACCCCAATCGGGGCGGACTGGCGTTCCGGTCGCCACGCAGCCAGCGATCCAGCCGGTACAGTTGCCCCAACTGCCAGATCAGGCACCCCAGCGCGGTCAGCAGCAAGGCCAGCGTCGGATGACCGACCGACCAGCCCAGCAGCGCCGCGCCCAGAAACAGCAGCGCCAGCCGCCGCCACAGCGCCAGCCAAGAGGACGTCACGGCTAGAACCGGGTCGAAAATCGGTAGCCGGCGCCGCGCACCGTTTGAATCAGCGCGTCGTGGCCGTGCGGCTCCAACACCTTGCGCAGCCGGCGGATATGCACGTCCACGGTGCGTTCCTCGACATAGACGTTGCTGCCCCAGACCCGGTCCAGCAACTGGCCCCGGCTGTAAACCCGTTCCGGGTGCGACATGAAGAATTCCAGCAGCCGATACTCGGTCGGTCCCATGTCCAGCAAGGTTTCGTCGGCGCTGACCCGATGGCTGGCCAGATCCAGGGACAGACCGTTGGCGCGCAGGATTTCGTCTTCCGTCGCTGGCCCGCCGCGCCGCAACACCGCCCGGATGCGCGCCACCAGTTCGCGCGGCGAGAACGGCTTGGTGATGTAATCGTCGGCGCCGCTTTCCAGGCCCTGGACCTTGTCTTCCTCCTCGGCGCGGGCGGTGAGCATGATGATCGGCACCTCGCGCGTCAGCGATTCCCGTTTCAGCCGGCGGGCCAGGTCGATGCCGCTGCTGCCGGGCAGCATCCAGTCGAGCAAGATCAGATCGGGCAGACGCTCGGCGATCAGGGTCTGGGCCTGTCGGGCGTCGGCGGCCTCCCGCGTCTCGTAACCGGCGCTGGCCAAGGCGAACGTCACCATTTCCCGAATAGGTCGTTCGTCCTCCACGACCAAGATGTGTTTCGCGTTCATAACCCCCCTTGATATTGACTCCCACCATCCCCAAGTCGGGCCGGAGTCTTGCGGTTCCCTTCATTAAGGCAATTTGATGACAGGGAGATGACAAGACCAGCGATTTGGATAGCCAATGGCTATCGACTTGTTTGGATGATTCAAATTCCAAAGACAGAGAACCCTCGCTAAGCTGCGAGCCCTTTCAAGCATTGATTGCCATCCACTCACCCGAGGAGCGACACCCATGAGCGTTTTGGTCACCCAGCCCGCCCCTGACTTCACCGCCGCCGCCGTTCTGCCCGACGGTTCGATCAAGGAAAATTTCAAGCTGTCCGACCTGCGCGGCAAATACGTGGTGCTGTTTTTCTATCCCCTGGACTTCACCTTCGTTTGCCCTTCCGAAATCATCGCTCACGACCATCGCGTCGCCAAGTTCAAGGAGCTGGGCGTGGAAGTGGTCGGCGTGTCCATCGACTCGCAGTTCAGTCACTTCGCCTGGCGCGAGACGCCGGTCGAGAAGGGCGGCATCGGCCGGGTCGGCTTCCCGCTGGTGGCCGATGTCAAGCACGAAATCACCAAAGCCTACGGCATCGAGCATCCGGCCGGCGTCGCCCTGCGCGGCTCCTTCCTGATCGACAAGGCCGGCATCGTGCAGGCCCAGATCGTCAACAACCTGCCGCTGGGCCGCGAGGTGGATGAAATGATCCGCCTGGTCGAGGCTCTGCAATTCACCGAGCAGCACGGCGAGGTTTGCCCGGCCGGTTGGAAGAAGGGCCAGAAGGGCATGAAGCCCACCGCCGAGGGCGTGGCCGCTTACCTGGCCGAGAATTCCGCCGCCCTGTAAGGAGCTGAGTTGTTCCCCCCTCGATCGAGGGGGGAGCGAACCGAACCAACCCCCAGCGTCCACGCGCCAGCGTCTTCCCCAACGGATGCTTGCGCCTTGGCGTTGTCCGCCAACCTTGGAAAAATCAGGAGACTCACCGATGAGCAGCAAACACGCCCACCTGTTGATTCTTGGCTCCGGTCCCGCCGGCTACACCGCCGCCGTCTACGCCGCCCGCGCCAATCTCAAGCCGGTGCTAATTACCGGCTTACAGATGGGTGGGCAATTGACCACCACCACCGAGGTGGATAACTGGCCGGGCGATGTCGAAGGCTTGATGGGACCCGATCTAATGGAGCGGATGCGCAAGCACGCCGAGCGCTTCCACACCGAGATCATCTTCGACCAAATCCATACCGCCCAGCTCCAGGAACGTCCGTTCCGGCTGATCGGCGA
The DNA here is from genome assembly GCA_937960715.1 of uncultured Candidatus Competibacteraceae bacterium. GTDB lineage: Bacteria > Pseudomonadota > Gammaproteobacteria > Competibacterales > Competibacteraceae > Contendibacter. The sequence continues at coordinate 138 of CALGOO010000310.1, read as the reverse complement.
CGCGGGCGAATACACCTGCGACGCCCTGATCATCGCCACCGGGGCCAGCGCCCAGTATCTCGGCCTGCCGTCGGAACAGGCCTTCATGGGCAAGGGCGTGTCCGGCTGCGCCACCTGCGACGGCTTTTTCTACCGCAA
>CALGOO010000309.1 GCA_937960715.1 uncultured Candidatus Competibacteraceae bacterium | reverse complement strand
TTCATCGGGCCGGCGATGTGGCCGGAACCGGCCAGCACGAACTTGACCGGCCCGCTGAACAGCAAGCTGCCCATGTAGTTGGAGGTCCACGGCGAGATGTGATCCTCGATCCCGGACAGGAAGTAGGCCGGTACCTTGACCTGCCGCATATCGATCGGCGTCCCCAGCAGCGAGATCCCGCCCGGTTCCTTCAGGCGATTTTGCTGGTAGAAATTGCGCAGATAGAAACTGTGCATCCTGGCCGGCATCCGAGTGGAATCCGAGTTCCAGTACAACAGGTCGAAGGGGAATGGATCCTTGCCGAGCAGGTAGTTGTTGATGAAGAACGACCACATCAGGTCGTTGGCGCGCAACATGCTGAAGGTGTTCGCCATCTCGCTGCCGTCGAGATAGCCCTTGGCCGCCATGCGCTTCTCCAGCGAGGCGATCTGCTCCTCCTCGATGAACACCTCCAACTCGCCGGGCTGGGAAAAATCGATCATGGTGGTCAGATAGCTTCCCGAGCTGATGCGCGGAGTGCCCTTGGCCGCCAAATAGGCGTTGGTGATGGCCAGCAGCGTGCCGCCCAGGCAATAACCCAGCGCGTTGACTTCCGTTTCGCCAGTGGCCTGTTCGATGGCATCCAGCGCCGCCAGCGGTCCATCCCGGAGATAGTTTTCGAACTCCCATTCGGCCATTCGCTCGTCGGGATTGACCCAGGACATCAAAAACACGGTGAAGCCCTGATCCACCAGCCATTTGACCAGCGAATTCTTAGGCCGCAGGTCCATGATGTAATACTTGTTGATCCAGGGCGGGAAAATCAGGAACGGCTTCTTGTAGACCTCCGGGGTGCTGGGGTCGTATTGCAGCAACTGCATCATCTCGTTCTGGAAGACGACCTTGCCCGGCGTGATGGCGACGTTCTTGCCCAGTTCGAAGGCGCTGAGGTCAGTCATCTTGATGTTCAGCTTGCCCTTGCCGCGCTCAAGGTCGTCGAGCATGTTCTTCAAGCCATTGATCAAGTTCTGACCGCCGGATTCGATGGTGACCCGCATCACTTCGGGGTTGGTCAGCACGAAATTGCTCGGCGACATGGCGTCCACGAATTGGCGGGTATAAAACTGCAATTTTTTCTTGGTCCTGTCGTCGTAACCCTCGACGTTGGCCACCATGTCCTGAATCCAGCCGGCGGTCAGCAGATAGGACTGCTTGATGTACGAGAACAGGGGGTTGTCTCGCCAGTCGTCGTGCTTGAAGCGCTTGTCGCTCTTCGGCTCGCGCACCACCGTTTCCATTGGCTGGCCCCACAACGTCGGCATGGCCTTTTGCCACAGTTCCATGTAGTTATTCCACAGATCCATCTGGGCCTGCGCCAGCTTGGCCGGATCGCTCATGATCTTCTGAGTCAGGTCCAGGAAGGACTTGCCCAGCGCCATTTGATCCTGCAGGTCATGCATGCCATCACTGGCCTGGCGCTGCAGGAACTCCTTGGCGATCGCCTGGCTTTTCTGGGCGACATGGGAGAAAAGCTGCGTCATCTGCGCCGGATCGGGCATCTTGAGTTCGGGCAGCTTAAGTTCGGGCAGCTTGATTTCAGGACTTTTTTGCTCGGCCATGCGGAATTCCTCTCGTCGTCTATGGTGGTTCGCTGGATCGCTGATTAATTTTAGCGCGTCGCCCGTTTCACGTCAGCGGTAACCCCAAAAACAACCGACCAGGCCGCCAGGGAATTTCCGTGGCGGCCTGGTCTTCGGACAGCGGCGCGAATTTTCGCGCCTTACTTGGGAGTAACCAGGGTCTTCAGCTCCTGCAAGCTCTCGGTGACGCGCTGGTTGATGATGGCGAACGCCTCGGTGTTGGACTTGCTGACCATTTCGGCCAGTTCGCGCATGTTGGCCAGCGCCTGCTCGAACGCCTTGCGGGCCAGATCAGCCTGCTTGGTGGTCAGTTCCTGCGGATTGCCCGCGGCGGACAGTTGCTGGGCGATCGCGGACACTTCGTTCATGGCCTGGCTCAGAATCTCGGCCTGCCGCTGCGCCACCGCCTGCATGCCCTGCACGGCGGCCCGATTGGCGGCGGTCAGCGCCTCGATGTTCTTGCGCTGGGCGGCCATGATGGCGTCCATGTCGAAACCGGGGATCTTGACATCGCCCAACATCTTCGTCAGGTCGAACTTGCTCAGATCGAATTTGCTGAAATCGATGTTGGCGAACGGGTTGAAGGGATTGTTACTCATTACTTGCTCTCCTGACTCATGGGGTTAAAGATGCATTGTGCAACGCAACATCATTTCGCGCATTTTGCATCCCGCAACGACGGGTGTCAACCGGAATTTTGCAGCGCAGCAACCTTGATGAGATTCTCAACCTTCCCGCCCCAGGCTCTTGGCGGCAATCTCGTAGGCATCCGGCGACAGTTCCGGCACGGCGAGGATGCGTTCCAGTTGTTCGCGCATTCTTTCCTGCCGCGTCAGGTCGTATTTACGCCAGCGGGTGAACGCGGCCATCAACCGCGCGGCGATCTGGGGATTGAAGGCGTCCAATTCTAAAATCCGGTCGGCCAGAAAAGTATAGCCACTGCCGTCGGCGGCGTGAAACCGCCAGGGGTTGGCCTGGGAGAACGCGCCGATCAACGCCCGGACCTTGTTGGGATTGCGCGGGTTGAAAGCCTCGTGCGCCATCAACTCCCGGACCACGGCCAGCGTTCCGGGCAGGCTCGATGTCGCTTGCAGGCTTAGCCACTTGTCCACCACCAGCGCCTCGCGCCGCCAACGATGGTAGAAGATCGCCAGCGCCTCCACCCGCTCCGGGCTGTCGTCATGGATCAGCGCCGCCAGCGCCCCGATTTGGTCGGTCATGTTGCTGGCGGTGTGGAACTGCTCCAGACCCAACGCCCGCGATTCGACGGCGTCGAGCTGCATCAGGTACTCCAGGCAGACGTTCTTGAGCGCGCGCCGGCCCATGGCGGCGGCGTCGATGCGGTAGCCGTCACGCTCCTGGTCGCGCAGGGTCTGGTAGGTCGTCCGCAGCGGTTCGCGCAGCCGCTCCGCCAGCGTCCGCTGGACAAAGCGCCGCGCGGCGTGAATGCCGTCCACGTCCACCACGTCCATCTGCTCGGCCAGGTAGCCCTCGCCGGGCAGGGTCAATACCTGCGCCAGCAACGCCGGATCGGCGCCCGAGGTCAGCGCCCGGCCCAGCGCGGCGCTGAACGATTCCGGCGGCGCCCACGCCTTGCCCTGTCGGCGCTCCTCAACCAGGGCCAGGATGGTGCGGATCGCCAGGGTCTGGCCGGCGTCCCAGCGGTTGAAGTCGTCGCGATCGTGGGCCAGCCGGAAGCGCAGGTCGACGTCGCTTTCCGTGCTGTTCAACCTGACCGGCGCGGAAAAACCGCGCAGCAGCGAGGGAACCGGTCGCGTCGGCACGTCGATGAAGTGGAACGTATGTTCCGGCTCGCGCAGTTCCAGCACCCGCGTGGTTCCTCCCGACTCGCCTTCCCCCTCCAGTTGCAACGGCAGGTCGTGACCCTTGGCATCCAGCAGGCCCAGCGCCAAGGGAATATGGAACGGCTCCTTACGCGGCTGACCCGGTGTCGGCGGGCAGGATTGCCGGATCGTCAGGGTATAACGGCGGGCGCCGGGATCGTAATCATCGTTGACGGTCAGTTCCGGCGTACCGGCCTGGTGATACCAGCGTTTGAACTGGGTGAAATCCGCGTCGTTGGCGTCGGCCATCGCCGCCACGAAATCGTCGCAGGTCACCGCCTGGCCGTCGTGACGCTGGAAATACAGGTCCATGCCGCGCCGGAAGCCGTCCCGGCCCAGCAGGGTCTGCATCATGCGGATCACCTCCGCGCCCTTGTTGTAGACGGTGACGGTGTAGAAGTTGTTGATCTCAATGTAGGCGTCCGGCCGCACCGGATGCGCCAGCGGGCCGGCGTCCTGTGGGAACTGGCTGGCGCGGAGAACGCGCGCGTCCTCGATGCGCTTGACGCCGCGCGAGCCCAAATCGGAGGAAAATTCCTGGTCGCGGAACACGGTCAACCCTTCCTTAAGGCTGAGCTGAAACCAGTCGCGGCAGGTGACCCGGTTGCCGGTCCAATTGTGGAAGTATTCGTGACCGATGACGCCGAGGATGCCCTGATAATCGGCGTCGGTGGCGGTTTCCGGCTTGGCGAGCACGTACTTGGTATTGAAGACGTTGAGTCCCTTGTTCTCCATCGCGCCCATGTTGAAATCGCCGACCGCCACGATCTGATACAAATCCAGGTCGTATTCCAACCCAAACCGCTCCTCGTCCCAGGCCATCGCCTGCTTGAGGGAGTACATCGCATGGTCGCACTGGTCGATGTTGCCGGGCTCAACGTAAATGCGCAGCGTGACCTTTCGGCCGGAACGGGTGATGAAGTGGTCCTCGATGTGTTTCAGATGGCCGGCCACCACGGCGAACAGATACGAGGGTTTGGGAAACGGATCATGCCAGGTCGTCCAGTGCCGGCCATCGTCCAGTTGGCCGCTGGCGACCGGATTGCCGTTGGACAACAGTACCGGATAGCGGGCCCGGTCGGCGACCAGGGTAGTGGTGAACACCGCCATCACGTCGGGCCGGTCGAGAAAGTAGGTGATGCGACGGAAACCTTCCGCTTCGCATTGGGTGCAGAAATTACCGCTGGACTGGTAGAGGCCCTGGAGGGCTGTGTTGTCCTGGGGCCGAATGCGGGTGACCACCGCCAATTCGAACTCGGCGGGTGGATCGAGCAGGGTCAGACGGTCGGCGTCGACTTGGTAACGGTCGGCGGCGAGCGGGGCGCCGTCCAGTTCCAGCGCGACCAGTTCCAGATGCTGGCCATCCAGCGCCAGCGCGGTCCCGGCGGGCGTGCCGTTGGCGCGGACGACCCGCAACCGGGAATGCACCGTGGTGAAGTCTTCGCCCAGTTCGAACCGCAAGGTCACTTCCGGAATGCGGTAAGGGGGCGGCGCGTAGTCCACGAGGCGGGTGGTCTTGGGGGTCATGGTCGACATGCGGGCAACCTTTTCGATGAGGGAGTCGAAGACGGCTTGGAGGATCAGCGTGCCGGTTGGTTCGGAACGATCCGAACATCATTCCCCACATCGCCCGTCGTTTCCACCCCCCAACGCGCCGAATTGTCGCACGATGTTCGGCAACGACTCCGATCAATGGCGGTCCTTCGGGCAACAGCGGGAGCGCCACCACGCCAAAGCTGGACGCAACCTCAGGGATTCAGTTGCCGGTAAACCGCGTGCGCGGCCCGATCCAGCGCCGGCCGGTCCACATCGCCGATGAGGGCGTAGGCGAGATCGCCGTCCACCCAGTAGAGGCGCCGACTCCATCCTGCTCGGCGAACCGAAAAGCGGTTTCGCGGTTGCCGTCCAGCCCCCGCCGCGCGTACAGGGTCAGGCGTCGGCCACCGGCGTCCTGATACATGAACTGCGCCGCCGGCTTGTCGTCGGCCGGCAGCAAGCGTCCGCCCAGCAACTGAAAACCCAGCTCCTCCAACGCCGGCGCCAGGATCGTGGCGCCGAACTGCTTGGACAGCCACGCGACCAAGTGCTGCTGCTGGCCAGCGTCCACTTCCACCGGATGGCGGACCTCGGGCACATAAACCACATGCGCCGCCAGCGCCTGGCGCACGAAGGCTCGGTCGGCGACGAGCGGTCGCCGCGCGTGCTCGTGGGCGAACCAGCCCAGCGTGCCGCCGAACAGCAGCAATCCGACTGCGTCAGGTGGCCTTGCCGCCGACCGGGCAGGCGTTGAAACCCAGCACCGTATACAACGGACACCAACGGATCAGACCGGTCAGCAAGGGCACCAGTCCGATCCAGCCCCACGGCGTCTGGGGTCCGACGAAAACCAGCGCCAGCAGGATCGATCCCACCACGGATCGATACCGCCCACGTTCTTGCCCATGACGGTCCCCTCCCCTTCAACCGGCCAGATTCGGATCGATCTGCCAGACTTCGCCGACGATCTTGCCGTCGCGATAGACCAGCACGTAGCGGACCTTGATGTCGTTCTTGCCGCTGAACACCACGTTGGCGGTCACGGTCGCGCCCTTGGGATTGGCGCTCTCCTGAACGTTGGAGACTTTGAATGTGAGTTCGCCCTGCGCCTTGGCGAACTTGCCCCACACCTCGCCCAGCGCGGTCTTGCCGACATAGCGACCATCCAGCGGCCCGCCGACCCATTCCAGGGTGGCGGTGTCGGCGTACTGACTCAACACATTTTCCACTTGGCCACCGGCGATGGCGCGGAAGTGGGCCTGGGCGTTGTCGCCGGCGGGACCGGCCAAGGCCGCGCCGGCGGCGAGTAACAGTACGGGCACCAAAGTGAAACGAGTCGGATGAGGCATGGCGTTTTCCCCTCGCATGGATCGGGTCGTGGTCATCGGGCCATGGTGATGGCCTTCACCGGGGTAAACACGCCGCGCGGGAAATTATTCCAGGAGTCGCGTCAATTTCTCCATCAATCCGGCCACTGTACTTGATAGGCCGTGTTCCTCCCGCTCGGTCCGGTGGGCGTCAAGCAATCCTTGTCGACCCGATCGGCCAGTTCCGATAGGTGGTCACCCGAACTCCTGGACCAGAATGGCCTTCATTTTAAGAAGTGGTTATGACGGCGATTCGCTTCAGGGAAAAAATCTGTAACAATTTCTCACTATCCAGCGATGCCGCGAACGCGCGTGGAATCCATGCTCGCTTACTGATTCGTTCGCGGCGGGCTCAGCCGGTGGGGCCACACCGAAAGCGCTGGAAATATTTTCATCAAGGAACCAGCCCATGAGCGACATCGTCAAGGTCTTCGTCAGCTACAGCCACCAGGATGCCGAGTATCTCGACAAGAACTCCCTGCACGGCTTTTTACAGGGGCTGGAAAAAGACGGCGTCGAATTTTGGACCGACCGCCGCATCCGCCCCGGCGAACTTTGGGACGAGGTGATCAAGGCCAACCTTCAGGATGCGCACATTGCTCTGGTGTTGGTCAGCCAAGCCTTTCTGGATTCGCCTTATTGCCAGAACGTCGAAATCGAACGTTGCCTCGCCCGGCAAACCCATCTGTTTCCGGTCATCCTGTCCGCCTGCGACTGGCGGCGGCATGCTTGGTTGAGCAGCCGCCAGTTTCTGCCCGGCGGCGACCGGACCGCCGAGGAGGATTACACCGAACCCGGCCGCCGCAAGCGGTTGTTTCTGGAGATTCGCGAGGGGTTGCGGGAGCGGGTCGAGTGGGTGCGACGGTCAACGGACAAGGTTGGGGGTGTTAAAGCCGACTCGACGCTCCCGAAATCGCTGCCCGGCCCGGCTCGGATCAAGTTGTGCCAGCGGCTGGGCGAGGATTGGGTGAATCTGGCCGTTTATTTCGGCATTCCGCCGGATCGGCAGCGGGGGTTCACACCGGGCCGGGAGTGCCAGGACATTCTGGTCTGGCTGGAAGAGCGCGACCAGATGGACCAATTCCGGAAGGGCTGACCGGGATTGACCGACCGGACTTGGTCAAGCTCTTGAAGAAGCTGTTGAACCCAGCGCCATAAGGAATAGACTCATGCGAGTTCTTACCGGGAAAACCATTCTCCAATTGCGCAAGCGGCTGGGCGAGGACTGGCCGGATTTGGCGCTCTATTTCGACATCCCTTGGGAGCGTTGCAACGGGTTCGCGCCGGGTCGGGAATGCGACGGTATCGTGGCTTGGCTGAAAGAACAAGATCGACTCGGCGAATTACCCGAGGCGCTCCGCTACATCGGCCGCGAGGGTATCGTGGTCCAGGTGCTGGAACCATCCCCACTTCCCGCCGCGCCGCCGCCGCAATCCGCCTGGTCTGGTTCGCCCTATCCCGGCCTGCGGCATTTCTCCGATAAGGAAACCGCCATCTTTTTCGGTCGGGGCGAAGAAATTCGAGAACTTCTCAAACGGCTGGCCGATCCCCTTCAACGGTTTATCGCCGTGGTGGGCGCGTCCGGCTCCGGCAAATCGTCGCTGGTGATGGCTGGTGTCATTCCGCGCCTGCCCGACGGGTGGGTTCCTGTCCGGTTTACCCCCGGCGGACTGGGCAACGATCCGTTTCTGGCACTGGCTGCCCGATTGGAACCGCGATTGGAGCAGCACGGCTTAAGCGGCCGCGCCATCGCCGACCGCTTGCGTGCCCGAGGAGAGATAGCCGAACTGGTCCGACTGATCCTGAAAAGCCACTCGGCGACAGCAGAACTTTTGCTGTTCGTCGACCAGTTCGAGGAATTATTCACGTTGGTCGCGGATGAGCACAAACAGCGCTTCGTCGCCCTGCTGATCAAAGCGGTGGAAAGCCCGCGCGTTCGGACGATCTTGACCGTGCGCGCCGATTTCTATCCGCAGTGTATCGATATCGGTCTCGAATCCCTGTTGCGAGTGGGTTCCTATCCGCTGGCGGCGCCGAAGTTGCCGGCATTGCTGGAGATGATCACCGGACCGGCAGCGTTGGCCGGGCTGCGATTCGAGGACAGCCTGCCGTGGCAGTTGTTGGAGGATACGGGCCAGGGACCGGGCGTCCTGGCGTTGCTGGCCTTCGCCTTGGCGGAACTGTACCGGGCACGGCGGCCGGACGGGACGCTGACGAAGGATGCCTACGAGCGTTTCGGTCGAGTGCAAGGCGCGATTAGCCAACGGGCGGAAGCGATTTTCACCTCGTTGGATGCCGATGCTCAAGCCGCGTTCGAGGACGTATTTTGGAAGCTCGTCAAGGTGGACGAACAAGGTGTGGTCACCCGCAAAAGGGCTGGCTGGGAATCCATGAGCGGGTCAGCGGCAACACGACTCATCCAAGCTTATTCCAGCCCGGACGCCCGTTTGCTGGTCTTCGATCAGGTGGGCCAACATCCGACCGTGGAAGTGGCGCACGAGGCTTTGCTCAGCCACTGGCCACAATTGCAGAACTGGATTGAGGTCAGGTTGGACGATTTTCGATTGAGGCGACGGATCGCTCAGGCAACGGAAGATTGGCTGGTCCACAACCGTAAATCCGAATATCTATGGTCTAGCGAGCGGATTGTCGAAGTCGTCGCCATGGTGAAGCGGCGCAAGCAACCAGACGACTTCACCTTGGAAGAGCAAGCCTTCCTCGGTCCTCTCGACCGCGATCAAATGCTGGCCGCGCTGGACGAGCCGGCCATCTCGCACGAGCAGCGCGCCATCATCGGCGTGCGCCTAGCGTTGCTCGGCGATCCTCGTCCGGGCGTGGGATTGCGCGCCGACGGTTTGCCGGACATCGTTTGGCGCGAGGTGCCGGGCGGTGAAGTGACGCTGGAAGGGAATGCCGGCGCCTTCACGATCGAACCCTTCCAGATCGCCAAGTACCCGGTGACCTACCGCCAGTACCGCGCTTTCCTGGACGCGGAGGACGGCTATCACAATGCAGAGTGGTGGCAGGGTCTTTGGGTGGATCAGCTACCCGAGAAACCGGGCCGGCAATTCCAACGGTACGACAACCATCCAGCCGAAAACGTCGCTTGGCTGGAAGCCGTGGCATTTTGCCGCTGGCTGAGCGCCAGGCTGGGCTATGAGGTACGCTTGCCCACCGAGTGGGAATGGCAGCAGGCGGCCACCGGCGGCAATCCGGCGAATGACTATCCCTGGGGGTCGAAATGGAATGGAAACTGTGCTAACACCTACGAAAGCGAACTGAGCCGCTCCACGGCGGTGGGCCTGTACCCACACGGAATTTCCCCCGTGGGCTCCTTGGACCTGAGCGGCAACGTATGGGAATGGTGTCTGAACGAATACGACGATCCCCGAAATGTGGCCCCGGTGGGTAACGCTCGCCGGGTGGTGCGCGGTGGTGCCTGGGGCTACGGCCTGACCTACGCGCGCGCCCCCTCCCGTTACTTTGGCGCGTCTAGCTTCCGCTTCACCGACCTCGGTTTTCGGCTGGCGCGGGCGTCCCCCATCTGAGACGCTGGTCACTGATTGCCGTGTAGCGGCTTCCCCCC
>CALGOO010000308.1 GCA_937960715.1 uncultured Candidatus Competibacteraceae bacterium | reverse complement strand
TTCGTCAACGAAGCCTACTGCCGCTATTTCGGCAAGCGGCGCGAGGAGTTGCTCGGCCACAGCTTCATGCCGTTGATTCCTCTGGAAGATCAATGGCTGGTCGAGGCGCGGGTAGCCACCCTGAGCTGGGAAAACCCCACGGCCACCGTCGAACATCGGGTCATCCTGCCGAACGGCGAGATCCGCTGGCAGCACTGGACCGACCGGGCGATCTGCGACGAATGGCGTCGAATCGTCGAATTCGCCGGCGTCGGGCAGGACATCACCGACCGCAAGCGGGCGGAGGAAGCGTTGCAACAGGCCAAGGACGCCGCCGAGGCGGCCAGCCGGGCCAAATCGGAATTCCTGGCCGCGATGAGCCACGAGATTCGCACGCCCATGAACGGCGTGCTGGGCATGGCCGAGTTGCTGCTGGGCACGCCGTTGAACGACCAGCAGCGGCGATTCGCCGACATGATCCTGAATTCGGGCCGCGCCCTGCTGGCGATCATCAACGACATCCTGGACTTTTCCAAGATCGAGGCGGGAAAGCTGGAGCTGGATATCGCGCCGTTCGATCTGCGGGAACTGGTGGAGGATACGATGCTGCTGCTGGCCAAGCGGGCGCATGAGAAGGGGCTGGACTTGATCAGCGATCTGCCGCTGAATCTGCCCGACTCGGTGCGGAGCGACCCGGTGCGGCTGCGGCAAGTCCTGGCGAACCTGGTGGGCAACGCCATCAAGTTCACCGAGCGGGGCGAAGTGCTCGTTCGGCTGCGCGTCCTGGATCAGGATGCGATGACGCCGCGACTGCGCTTCGAGATTCAGGACACCGGCATTGGGATTGTCCCGGAAGCGCAAGCCCGGATTTTCGATGCCTTCACCCAGGCGGACGGTTCCACCCGCCGTTATGGCGGCACTGGGCTGGGGCTGACCATCACGCGGCGGCTGGTGCGGTTGATGGGTGGGGAGATCGGCGTGGACAGCACGCCGGGGGCGGGTTCCCGGTTTTGGTTCACCCTGCCGCTGTCCCAGCGCATCGGGAGCGTGCGGCCGTTCTGGTCGGCATGGTCCAACTGGCGAGGGTTGCGGGTGCTGCTCGTGGACGACAACGCCACCAATCGCGAAATCCTGCGACGGCAGTTGATGGTTTGGGGTCTGGCGAACGACGAGGCGGAAAACGGTCCCCAAGCGTTGGTCCGGCTGCAAAACGCCGTCCAGGCGGGCCAACCCTACGACCTGGCGCTCGTGGACATGCGGATGCCCGACATGGACGGCCTTGAGCTGGCGCGGCGAATCCGCGCCGATCCCGCGCTCGCCAAGCTCAGGCTGGCGCTGCTCTCGTCCAACGGCGGCGAAACCCTGGCCGAGCAGGCGGCGCGGGTCGGGATGCGGGAGCTGCTGCACAAACCGGTGCGCCAGGCCGAGCTGTACGACGCCCTGTACCGGTTGCTGCGCCGGGTGGCCGAGCCGATCAGCCAGCGCCCCGCGTCGCCCATGGTTCGTTCGGCCCGGTTCGCCGGCCGGATCCTGATCGCCGAGGACAACCTGGTCAACCAGGAAATGGCGCGCGCCGTGCTGGAAACGCTGGGCTGCCAGGCCGAGGTGGCGGCCAACGGCCAGGAAGCGGTCGAAGCCGTGACCCGAACCCGGTACGACCTGATCCTGATGGATTGCCAGATGCCGGTATTGGACGGCTTTGCCGCCACCGCCGCCATCCGTCACTGGGAACAGGCCGAGGGTCGATCGCGCCTGCCCATCGTCGCCCTCACCGCCAACGTGATCAAGGGCTTTCGGGAAGAATGCCTGGTGGCGGGGATGGACGATTACCTGAGCAAGCCGTTCGAGCAGGAACAGTTGATTGCCGTGCTGGAGCGCTGGCTGCCCGCTGGCGAACGCCCCGTTCCCACGCCCGCGGCGCCGTCGCCCCCGATTTCCCCGCCGCCAGCGGGCGCCGAGGTCGTCGCTCCGGCGGAGCCGGCTTTTCCCGTTGCGTCCGATCCGACCTCTTCCCCTCTGGCGCGGTCCGCCCTGGATCAGATTCGCGCCTTGCAGCGACCCGGGGCGCCCGACCTGTTGCACAAGATCATCGGCCTGTACCTGGAAAGCTCGCCGCAACTGCTCCGACAGATGCGGGAGGCCGTCGCCGCCGAGGACGGCGAGGCGTTGCGGCAGGCCGCGCATAGTCTGAAATCGAGCAGCGCCAACCTGGGGGCGACCCAGTTGGCGGCGGTGTGCAAGCAACTGGAGCAAAGGGGACGGGAGCAGCGGCTGACGGACAGCGCCGAATTGCTGCGGGAGCTGGAAACCCGCTATCGACAAACGCGGGACGCCTTGGAACTGGAGCAGCGGCCGTCTTAGACTTCATGAGCAATCGGAAAAAACCAGCGATCACCCCTATCTCCAGCCGACTGAAGCGTGGAAACCCGACCCGAGACGGCCTTGCGCAACCCCAAATCGCTAGAAATTTCGTGTGCGCTGCTTGTGTCGGCCAGCTTGGGCATAACCATCGGCCAAGTCCAGGCCGCCGCGCCCGATTTGACCGAACTCAGCATCGAAGAATTGATGAGCGTGCAGGTGGTTTCTCCCACCAAGCAGGCCCAACGGCTGGCGGACACCGCCTCGGCCATCTTCGTGATCACCCAGGACGATATCCGCCGCGGCGGCGTCACCAACATCCCCGATGCATTGCGGCTGGCGCCCGGCGTCCAGGTGGCACGGATCGACGCCAGCAAGTGGGCGATCACCATCCGCGGCTTCAACGGTCGCTTCGCCAACAAGTTGCTGGTGCTGGTGGACGGGCGCTCGATTTACACCCCGGCCTTCGCTGGGACCTATTGGGAAATTCAGGACCTCTTGCTCGAAGACATCGACCGGATCGAAGTCATCCGGGGGCCGGGCGCGAGCTTGTGGGGCGCGAACGCGGTCAACGGCGTCATCAACATCCTGACCAAGCGAGCGGCCGATACTCAGGGTCTGGTCAGCCTGACCGCCGGCAACCCGGAGAACACCATCGTCGGCCTTCGCTACAGCGGATCGCTGGGCGATGACGCCCACTTCCGAGTATATGGCAAGTACTTGCACCAGGGCGGTTTGCTGGATGAGCAGGGACAGGATGCCGGGGATGACTGGCGTTTGGGCAGCGGCGGGTTCCGGCTCGACTGGGCGCCTTCCGGCCAGGACAGCGTTTCCCTGCAAGGCGGCCGGTACGACGGAACACTGCAACAAAACTTGCTCGCGCCTTCCCTGACGCCCCCCTTCTCGCAACTGGAGCGGGATACGGCGGAGGTATCGGGCAGTTATCTGCAAGGCCGCTGGGAGCGGATTCTGTCGGACACCTCGCGGCTGTCCTTGCAGATGTATTACCAGAACCAGCAGCGCCAGGATGCGATACTGGGTTTGGACGTCGACACCTTCGACCTGGATTTTCAGCACACTTTCGCGTTGAACGACTGGAACGCGCTGATCTGGGGTTTGGGCTATCGCCGCTACCGCGACCATTATCAACACACGACCTTGGGTTCGATGAACCCGGCCGAACTGGATTACGCGCTGTTCAGCGCCTTCGTCCAGGACCAGATCAGCCTGATTCCCCAGGAACTTGAATTGACCCTGGGTACTCGGTTGGAGCGCAACGACTTTACCGGCTGGGAGTTTCAACCGAATGCGCGGCTGTTGTGGAAACCACATCCCCGGCATCGGGTGTGGGCGGTCGCGTCCCGCTCGGTGCGCACCCCCTCGCGCGGCGACGAGGGCGTCGAGCTGAACCTGATGGTGTTACCGCCTCAACCCCCCCTCGATCTTCCCGCGCTGATCGTGTTCCAGGGCAATCCCGACTTCGGCTCGGAGCAGCAGACCAGTTACGAACTGGGTTACCGGACTTGGCCGACCACGGGGTTGTCGCTGGACCTTACCGCGTTTTACAACGATTACGACGACTTGCGCGCCGTGCAACAGCGCAATGACCTCGCGACCGTGGTGGACGGTTATGTGCGGATTCCCGCCCTGTTCGTCAACGCCGTCCAGGGTCGGACTTGGGGTTTCGAGCTGGCTGCGAACTGGCGGGCGACGGACGACTGGCGGCTGCAACTGGCTTATTCCCATCTGCGTGTCGATCTGCAAAACCAGCCGGGATTTTCCGGGCTGATCCCGGTGGTGCGCGAAGATTCGCAGCCACGCAATCTGATTTCGCTATTGTCGAGCCTCGATATCCGCCCGGATCTGGAGTTCGACCTGTGGCTGTATTACGTGGACGCAATGTCCGACCTGGCCATCGGCACGCCGGCGAGCACGACGGCCGTCGACTCCTACTTCAGCGTGAACGCCCGCTTTGGCTGGCGGCCGCGCAAGGATTGGGAGCTGTCGCTGATGGGAACCAATCTGCTGGGAGCGCCGCATGTGGAGTACGTGCAGGAAACCTACCCTTTTCCCGAGCAGGTGGAGCGCGCCGTCTACGGGCAGCTCAGGTGGTCCTTTTAAGGCGATTTCCTGCAATGAAATGGCCCAGCCAGGCTCTCCCGCTGGGGCGCGGGAACGAGATGTCAAGAGTAGGTAAGGTATCGGCTGAAAATCACCCAAGAGACGCATCCGCACCGCGGCCTCGCACCGCTTCCACAAAACCATCCTGTCCCATCTCCTATCCCTCTCTTCCCCAGTCCGGAAAGAATCCGACGGTTACAATAGTTTACATTCGGTCGATCACCGCTTTACAAACCCGCCCTAGACTGGTCGTCAACTAGTAACCGTTCGGATCCCCTGGTGGTTTTGCCCCACATCGATGGGTTTCATTCATCAGTCTATCCTGCAACAAATTGTTTTTCTTGTTATTTTTTATTGCCATCTTTTTTCGTAGGATGGGTTGAGCGTAGCGAAACCCATCATGGCGCGGGACGGGAGGGGTCTGAACGGTTGCGTCAACTACAGCCTGCGCTTACTCAAGGGTGCGCGTGAACGGATCATGAATAGTGGAACCGCGCGGATTTTGGTGGTTGACGACGATCCGACAATCCGCCTGCTCGCCAGGGAAATCCTGGAGATGAATGGATTCGTGGTGGTGGAGGCGGACAACGGCGAGGATGCCCTCCAGCATTTCGCCGCGACCGGCGGCGATTTGATTCTGCTGGATGTCATGATGCCGAAGCTGGACGGTTTCGCCACCTGCCAACGACTGCGCCAGATGCCCACGGGCGCGCAGGTCCCCATCGTCATGATGACCGGGCTGGAAGACTCGATATCCATCCAGCGCGCTTACGACGCGGGCGCCACCGACTTCATCGTCAAACCGATCATCTGGTCCATTCTGGCGCAACGGGTGCGTTATATCCTGCGCGCCAGCAAGGCCTTGCGAGAAGTGGCGGAGCGGGCGGAGTTCCAGCGGGCGCTGATCGAAACCATGCCGTTGCCGATCCTGGTGGAAGACGCCCAAGGTCGCGCCCTGACCCACAACCCGGCTTTCGAAACCCTGTTCGGCGGGCGGAGTTTGCCCAGGCCGCCGGGAACGGCCTCCGATGACCAGGCCGGTTTGCAGGTCTACGAAGCCGACATGTCGAGCATCCACCAGGAACAGCGGACGGTCATCATCCATCGGGCGACATTCAACCCGCCCGGATCGAGCGAGACCGGCTTCATCAGCGCCATCCTGGACATCACCGAGCGCAAGCAAAACGAAGAGCGGCAACGGCTCGCCGAAACGGTGTTCCAGACCGCCACCAGCGCGATCATGGTTACCGACCCGACGGGAATCATCCAATCCGTGAATCCCGCTTTCATCACGATCACGGGCTACGCCCGCGACGAGGCGATCGGCAAAACGCCAAGCATGTTGAAATCGGACCGTCACGACGCGCAGTTCTACACCAGTTTCTGGCAGATACTGGCCGAAACCGGCCATTGGTCGGGCGAGATGTGGCAACGCCGCAAGAACGGTCAGATTTATCCGGCGTGGATGTCCATCAAGGCGGTTCAGGATACGAACCATCAGATTGTCCAGTACGTCGCCTTCTTCAGCGACATCACCGAACGCAAGCTGGCCGAGCAGGAAATCTTCTTCCGCGCCAATTACGATCCTCTGACGGGATTGCCCAACCGCAGTTTGTTGCACGAGCGCATCGACCAGGCGCTCAGACGGGTGCGCCGTCACGGCGGAGGGCTGGCGCTGATGTTCCTGGACCTGGATCGCTTCAAGCAAGTCAACGATACGCTGGGACACGCCTGGGGTGACGAACTGCTGTGTCAGACCGCCGAGCGGCTGGAAGCCTGTGTGCGCGAAACCGATACCGTGGCCCGCTACAGCGGCGACGAATTCATCCTGCTGCTGCCGGGCATCGCCCATCTTTCCAATGCCTACGCCATCGCCGAGAAGGTCATCCAGCGGATTGCGCAACCGTTCGACTTGAGCAATACCGCCATTCAGATCGGGTGCAGCATCGGGATCGTGCTGTACCCCGACCACGGTTCGGACGTGGACGCCCTGCTGCGCCACGCCGATCTGGCGATGTACCAGGCCAAAACCTCCGGACGCAACACCTATCGACGGTACGAACCGGTCATGGCCGACCAGATGTTGCGGCAACTGTCGCTGGAAACCGACCTGCGGCTGGCCATTCAGCGGCACGAACTCATGGTGTACTACCAACCGATCCTCGACTTGAAAAGCAATCGACTGGCCGGCGCCGAGGCGCTGGTTCGCTGGCGGCATCCGCGACGCGGGCTGGTGTCGCCGGGCGATTTCATTCCGCTGGCCGAGGAGACCGGTCTTATCCACGAAATCGGCGCCTGGGTGCTCGAACAGGTGTGCCAAACCCTCGGGCGATGGCGCCGGGAGGGTTGGCGCGCGCCGATCTCGGTCAATCTGTCCAGCGTCCAGATCCTGCACGGCCTGTCGGTGGAAAGCGTGCGAACGCTGCTCCAGCGTCACGATCTGCGCCCGGAATGGCTGGCGTTCGAAATCACGGAAAGCGTGCTGATCCACGATACGCGCCAGGCCCAGCAGTGGCTCGAGGCCATTCGCAGCCTGGGCGTTCGCGTGGACATCGACGATTTTGGCACCGGCTATTCGTCGCTGGCCTATCTGAAACGGTTTCCCATCGATCGGCTCAAGATCGATCAATCCTTCGTGCGCGATATCGCCGCCAACGCCAACGATCGCGCCCTGGTGGCAGCCATTCTGGCGATGGCCGGCAGCCTGCGCATCCCGGTGGTGGCGGAGGGCGTCGAGAATCAGGCGCAACTGGATTTGCTGCGGAGCCTGGGCTGCGAATACGCGCAGGGTTTTTATTTTTCCAAACCGGCGCCGATCGAGGAATTCGTCCAGTTCGCCGGGCGTCTGGGGGCCTTTCATGCGTAACCGGACACCGGAACTCCTCTCCTGTCGCATGGATGGCCGATTGCAAAACACCGCGGTTGCGCCGCCTTGCGCCGCGGGCGCGGCGCGGAGTCATGCGCGGCCTGATTCGAACCGGACATCCGCCGCCGCGACCCGGAGCCTCGACATGGCGGGTTTGCTGCGCGAGGCGCTGGTTCAGCGGGAGCTGACGCTGCACTACCAGCCGCAAATGGATTTGGACAGTGGACGAATCGTGGGGGTCGAGGCCCTGCTGCGCTGGCAAAATCCGCTTCTCGGGAACATGACGCCCGCCGAATTCATCCCCGTCGCCGAAAAAACCGGCCTGATCGTTCCGATTGGAGAGTGGGTGCTTCGAGCCGCTTGCACCCAGGCCCGAATCTGGCGGGAGATCGGTTTGCCGCCGTTGCGCATGGCCATCAATGCATCGCCGCACCAATTCACCGACACCGAACTTGCCCAGGTCGTCGCCCGGGTTCTGCGGGAAACCGGCTTGCGGCCGGATTATCTGGAACTGGAAATCCCCGAATGCCTGCTTGCGTGGGAAGGCATCGCCGACGCCTTGCGGACGCTGAAGCGACTGGGCGTTCGCCTGGCGATCGACGGTTTTGGCGCCGGTCATTCCAATCTGGGGCATTTGCGACGGTTGCCCATCGACCGCATCAAGATCGACCAATCCTTCATGCGGGATATCGACGGCGAGGACGACGATCAAACCATCGCGGCGGCGATCATCGCCATGGCCCACAGCCTGCGACTGAGCGTGATCGCCGAGGGCGTCGAGACCGAAACCCAGCTCGCCTTCCTGCGGGCGCTGAACTGCGACGAGATACAAGGTTTTCTATTGAGTCAACCGCATCCCGCCGATCACATCGCCACGCTGATTCGCAATCATTCCAAATCCCCCGGGTTTGGACGGCCTGCGACCAACCACCCTTCTTCGGCGCCTTGAGCGAGGCGTAGGGCGGGCCAGCGCAGCGTAGCCCGCCCGAAACCACGGCCGAATCGGCGGGTTACGGGCAGGCGCCCTAACGATCCTGTCGCTGAAACACCACCCCGGACGATGAAGGTCGGTACTTTCGTGGCAGCCGGCCCTTGGATGGGGTTACTCGTCCCAGCCCGTAGCCCGCGGCGGGACCGGGATCGGACGAGCGCGCGGCCGACGCCCCATTGGTTGCCCCTCGTCTCCCCTTCCCCGACAATACGACTCCCATCTTGCGGAAGACCCGAGGGAGGTCATCGTGGCTTACCGGCATCGTTATCTGGAAGGCGATCCGTTGGACCTGCCCGTCGGCAAGGTCGTGTGCATCGGTCGCAACTATCTCGACCATATCCGCGAACTGGGCAACATCGTCCCGGAAACTCCAATTCTGTTTATGAAACCGGCCACTGCGTTGATCGGCCTGGACGAACCCATTCGGTTGCCGACGGGGCGGGGCGAATGTCATCACGAGGTGGAACTGGCGGTGCTGGTGGGCCGGACGTTGCGCGCCGCCGACACCACGACCGCCCGGAGCGCCGTCGCCGGGTATGGCGTCGCCCTGGACCTGACGCTGCGCGATCTACAGAATGAGTTGAAGAAGAAGGGCCACCCCTGGGAAATCGCCAAGGCGTTCGACGGGTCCTGCCCGTTGTCGCCGTTCGTCGAACCCGCGACGCTGGCCGATCCTCAGGCAACCGATCTGACGCTGTGGGTCAACGGCGAACCGCGCCAGCAAGGCAACACCCGACTGATGATGATCGGCATCTTCGAGCTCATGGCGCATATTTCCACGCATTTCACCCTGCGACCGGGCGACGTGGTGTTAACCGGCACCCCGGCCGGCGTGGGACCGCTGCGATCCGGTGATCGTCTGATCCTCGGCCTCGCCGACCACGAGTTCGCCGCGCGGGTGGCTTGAGCGGCATGAACGTCTTGCTCGTCTACGCCCACCCCAACCCACGCAGCTTCAACCGGGCCATCCTGGAAGCGGTGGACGCCACCTTGCGCGAGCACGGTCACGCCACCCGCGTCCACGACCTGTACCAGATGCGCTTTCGGGCGGTGCTGGACGGCGAGGACCTGCTACGCAACTGGCGCGGCGATTTGCCGGCGGATACCCGGCGAGAACAGGACGCCGTCCACTGGGCCCGGGGGCTGGTGTTCGTCTATCCGATCTGGTGGTTCGGCCCGCCGGCCATTCTCAAGGGCTGGATCGACCGGGTGTTTACCCGCAAGTTCGCCTTCGATTTCGGCCCCGAGGGGATGCGGGGCCTGCTGACCCACGAACGGGCGCTGATCGTGAACACCCTGGGCGGCGACGAAGCGACCTATCAGCGCGAACGCTGGTACGAACTGCTGGTGCGGCCGATGGCCGAGGGCGTGCTCGGCGCCTGCGGGGTTCGCCATGTCGTTCACCGGGCGTTCTACCAGGTCACCACCAGCGCCCCCGCCGAGCGGCGGGTGATGCTGAATCAGGTTCGCGAACTGGCGGCGGCGTTTTGAGCCGCGCCCGGCCCGTTCAAAAACCGCGCGGCGCTTGGCATAATGCTGTTCCTCAAGGTCTTCCGACTGGACGCTCCATCGGAATCCGTTCACCCCACCGCCGCTGACCCGGCCAACGGAGCACAACAACAATGCGCGTCCTGCTCACCACCAACGAATATCCTCCCTACGTCTACGGCGGCGCGGGAGTCCACGTCGAATATCTGTCGCGCGAGCTGGCCAAGCTGACCCCGGTCGAGGTGCGCAGTTTCCACGATCAAAGGGTCGACGAAGGTCAGTTGCACGTGCGCGGCATCAAGATGGACACCACCCATTTCGCCGGCTGCCCGCAATCCTTCGTCTCGCCGCTCAAGGCGCTCAGCACCTGTCTGGCCTTCGTCGGCCAGGGCATCAGCGATCTGGAAGGCAACGCCGAAATCATCCATTGCCATACCTGGTACGCCCATTTCAGCGGCATCCTGGCCAAGATTCTCTACAACATCCCGATGGTGATCACCGTCCATTCGCTGGAGCCGTTGCGCCCCTGGAAGCGCGATCAGCTCGGGCCGGGCTACGACCTGTCGCGCTGGATCGAAAAGACCGCGCTGGAGACGGCCGACGCCATCATCGCCGTTTCGCGCAGCACCCGCGACGACGTGCTGCGGTTGTTCAACGTCGAACCGACCCGGGTGGTGGTGATCCCCAACGGCATCGACACCGAGGAATACCATCCGGTCCACGATCCCGCCGCCATCGCCCAGTTCGGCATCGACCCCAACCGTCCCTATGTGCTGTTCGTCGGCCGGATCACCCGGCAGAAGGGGCTGTACTACCTGTTGCAGGCCATTCCGCATCTCGATCCCAAGTTGCAGATCGTGCTGTGCGCCGGCGACGCCGACACTCTGGCGATGCAGCGCGAAATCGAGGATATGGTGCAGGAGTTGCAGACCCACCGCTCGGGCATCGTCTGGATCCCCAAGATGGTGTCGCGCCAGACCACCATCGCCCTGTACTCGCACGCCGCCATTTTCTGCTGCCCCTCGATCTACGAACCGTTCGGCATCATCAATCTGGAAGCGATGGCCTGCGGCACGCCGGTGGTGGGCAGCGCGGTCGGCGGCATCTGCGAGGTGGTGGTGGACGGCGAAACCGGCTTCCTGGTCGATCCCCACCTGTCGCTGGACCCGCCGCACGACCCCGTGGCTCCGGCCCGGTTCGAGCAGGGGCTGGCCGACGCGATCAACCGCCTCGCCGCCGACCCCGCCCTGCGCGAGCGGATGGGCCAGGCCGGCCGCGACCGGGTCGAGCGCCACTACAGTTGGCGCAGCATCGCCCAGCAGACCTACGATCTCTACCGCCGGTTGCGCCCGCAGCGCGGCTGAGCGCGGCGTGGCCGCCAGCCCCTCACCGCCGCTGAGTCCAGCCTAACCGTTTTCCTCCTCCCCCAGCCCAGCCTTCCCCCACCAGGAGGAGGCTGCGGCGTTCCTCGGCTGGTTGTCGCAACTCTTTCTCACTTGCAGGGTCATTTTGAAACGAAGCCGCGGGCGCCGGCGTCCCCACGCCGCCACCCGCGTCAAACCCCAGCAATGACGCACCGTAACCTGAATGAGGAGGGATAGAGATGGCTGCTTCCATTCCCGTGATCGAAAGTTCGCTGACCACGCCCAAGGTCCGCGTCGTCCCCGCCGACCGGCCGTGGGAGTGGCTGGGCGCCGGCTGGAAAGATCTGTGGCGGACGCCCGCCGCCAGTCTCTTCCACGGGCTGATCTTCGTGGTCCTTGGCTATTTGATGGTCTATATGGTTCAGGCCCGATTCCAATATGTGCTGGCCCTGACCAGCGGATTCCTGCTGGTCGGTCCGTTCCTGGCGATGGGTTTGTACGACCTCAGCCGCCGGCTGGAAGCGGGAGAGCCGGCGACTTTGGGACACGCGCTCACCGCCTGGCGGCGGAACATGATCCCCATCCTGACCTTTGGGGGGCTGGCTGGTCTGCTCATGATCGTCTGGGCGCGGTTGTCGGCCCTGCTGTTCGGCGTCATCGTCGGTGGCAACAACCTGACCCTGGACGGGTCAACCGCGCAACTGTTCTTTTCGGGCAGCGGCCTCGCCTTCCTGCTGGTCTTCTTGGTCGTGGGCGCTGTCATCGCCGCCGCCGTGTTCGCCGTCAGCGTGGTTTCCATGCCGATGATGCTGAACCGCAAGGCGGACCTGATCACGGCGGTGCTGACCAGCCTTGCCGCGGTACGCGCCAACCCGACGCCCATGCTGCTCTGGGCGGCGCTGATCGTGATCTTCACCGGCATCGGCCTGCTCACCTTCTATCTCGGACTGGCGCTGGCGCTGCCGCTGATCGGCCACGCCACCTGGCACGCCTACCGCGATCTGGTCGAGGACAGCGACACCGACCCGCAACCGGTCTGAACCAGGCCAGAACCGCAAACGCCGGCGCAAGCCGGCGTTTTACTTTTCGGGCCATCAGCTACATTTATTAAGGTTGTCGCGGTTTGCGCATTACGCGCCTCGTCGCCGTATCGGCAAGACGCGCGTCCCGTTGCATCATCAACTCAAAGACAGGACCCCTCATCCCATGGAAAAAGATCTGGAGCCCGAGATTCGCAACCTCGCTTATCACCTGTGGCAGTCAGCCGGCAATGAGTTTGGTCGGACAGCCCTCGATTTTTGGGAAATGGCCCAGCGAATGGTCATCGAATTGACGGCCGATTCGGTCCGTCTGGCCAACACCGCCACCTCGGCGGTCGAAACCACGGTCGCCTGGCCTTCGGCCCTGCGCGCCCTGTATTTCTACCGGATTCGCGAGTTGGCCCGCTGCATGTGGTCGACCGGTACCGAACAAAGCGACCGCTCGATCGATTACTGGTTAGCCGCGGAAAAGCATCTGCGCCTGCTCACCGAATCGGCGGCGCGCGCCGCTGGCGCCCGCCTCGGCCGGGAGGAGGCCATGGCCAAGGCTTTCGAGGCCTTTTCTCCCGCGAATTACCTGGAACAGATTCGCAAGACGGCCTATTACCTGTGGGAAGCGGCGGGGAGTCAGTACGGTTCGACGCTCGACTTCTGGCTGGCCGCCGAGAACCGGATCCTGGAATCGCTGACCAAGGATCAAGCGGCGACGGTTACCGGGGAGGCCGCTGCGTCCGCGAGCGCAACCGCCCGTCCCTGACGAAGAATCTTCATGTCGAAGGCGTTCTGATCCGCCGGGACGAGGCGGGCCATCGCCGCGAACCCGTGACCGGGTTATTCCATCCGCCGGCGGTTCACGCTCGCGCCAGCCGCCGCAATCGCTCCAGATAGGCCCGCTCGTCCGGTTCCCGGCCGGCGCGCTGGGCCTCCCACAGGGTCTCGCCCAGGCATTCCATCATTCGATGCTCGGCGGCGTGCGCGTCGCCCGCGCGCCGGCACAGGCGCTGGTACAGGTCGAGAATGCCGGCCGGGCGGTTACTGCCCAATTGCTCCCGGATGGCGATGTGCATGCCCAGGTGCAGGAAGGGGTTGGTCTGACCCTGTTCGGGGGTGTACTCGCGGCCCAGGGCGGTTTCGACATCGGTCAGCACCGGCTGGTATTCGGGATGGGCGCGGATCGCCTCGGCGATGATGTGTTCCAGCGGCTCCAGCGGCTGGCCAGCGTTGGCCTTATCCCAGACCGTGCAGTAGTAGCGGCGCAGGCGATCGCGGTCGTTGCCAAACATCGGTTCACCTCGTCTTGTCGGGGTATTCGCACAGGTCGTGGATCGGGCAATCCGGGCAGCGCGGCTTGCGGGCGGTGCAGACGTAGCGGCCGTGCAGAATCAGCCAGTGGTGGGCGTCCTGGCGAAATTCGGCCGGCGTCACGGCCAACAGACCGTCTTCCACGTCCCGCACGGTCTGGCCCGGCGCCAGTCCGGTGCGGTTGGCGACCCGGAAGATATGAGTGTCCACGGCAATCGTCGGTTCGCCGAAGGCGGTGTTGAGGATGACGTTGGCGGTCTTGCGGCCCACGCCCGGCAGCGATTCCAGGGCTTCGCGGTCGCGCGGCACCTCGCCGCCGTGTCGTTCCAGCAGCAGGGCGCAGGTCTTGCGGAGATTGACCGCCTTGGTGTTGTAGAGGCCGATGGTCTTGATGTAGCCCTTCAGGCCCTCCTCGCCCAGGTCCAGCAGGGCCTGCGGGGTATTGGCGACCGCGAACAGCCGTTCGGTGGCTTCGTTGACCTTCTTGTCGGTGGCTTGCGCCGAGAGGATCACGGCCACCAGCAATTCGAACGGGCTGTGATAACACAGTTCGGTGGTCGGCTGGGGACGGGCGGCTTGCAGGCGGGTGAAGAGTGGGTGAATTTGGCTGAGGTCCATGGGAACGTCGTGGGTTCGATCAGATGGCGTCGAGCGGGCTGACGACGCCCTTGCCGCCGCGATTGAGGACGTGCGTGTAGATCATGGTGGTGCTGACATCCTTGTGGCCCAACAATTCCTGCACGGTGCGAATGTCGTAGCCGGCCATGAGCAGGTGCGTGGCGAAGCTGTGGCGCAGGGTGTGGGGTGTCGCCGGTTTTGCCAAGCCCGCATCGCGCACCGCTTGCTTGATGGCCCGCTGCACGCCCTTCTCGTCGGCGTGATGGCGGCGAGTGACGCCGGAACGGGGATCGACCGACAGTTGCCGCGAGGGAAACACGTACTGCCAGCCCCATTCGCGGTTGGCGTTGGGGTATTTTCGCTCCAGGGCGTCGGGCAGGTAGACCGCGCCGTAGCCCGCCCGCAAATCCTCTTCGTGCAGGCTTTTGACCCGCGCCAGGTGGTTGCGTAGCGGTTCGACCAAGGCGAGCGGCAGCGGCGCGACGCGATCTTTTCCGCCCTTGCCGTCGCGCACCAGGATTTCCCGTCGCTCGAAGTCGATGTCCTTGACGCGCAGCCGCATGCCTTCCATCAGACGCACCCCCGTCCCATACAGAAGATTGGCCATGAGGCGGTGCGTTCCACTCAGCCGATCCAGCACGGCCTTGACTTCGGCGTGGGTCAGCACCACCGGCAACCGTTGCGGGCGTTTGGCCTGTTCCACGTCATCCAGCCAAGGCAGTTGCTGGCCGAGAACTTCCTTGTACAGAAACAGCAGGGCGCTGCGGGCTTGGTTTTGGGTGGAGGCCGCCACTTTGCCCCGCACCGCCAGATGGGTGAGGAAGGCTTCGACTTCGGCTGCCCCCATTTCTTTGGGATGGCGCTTGCCGTGGAACAAGATGAAGCGCCGCACCCAATCCACATAGGCTTGTTCAGTGCGAATGCTATAGTGTTTGAGGCGAATCTTGTCGCGAACGTTATCCAGCAACTTCGGGGGTTGACTCACCGCAGCGTGAGGTGTATTTTTATTGATCATTAGGGGATCGGTATCTTTATAATGTCTTTCCACATAGGAGGATATGTGCATGACATTGCTAATATACACCTATCAGGTGCAAAATAACATGCCTTTTAGGGTGTCTACTTGTAGTTATAAGACATGGGAGGTTGCGTGCAAGATTTCATTCAGCTAATAAAGTCGCGCTCAGATGAGCACGAGATGGCATTTTCTCGCTTACATGACCTTCCTGGTTCAATGATGTCGATTCTGCGACAAGAGCTTGATTCTCTAATTCGAGTTCTTTATCTACTTTCTATTCCCGATCTTGCAGAAAGAAGAAGGCTTATGGCCTGTACCATTAACGGGGAGCGCTGGAAGGTCACGACCCAAAATGGTAAGCAAGCTATCGTCACAGATTCAGACATGGTTGCGGTATCCGAGAAATTTCAAGGTTGGGCACGCTCTGTTTATAAGTTCGGTTGTGCCTTCATTCATCTCTCCAACTTTCATGGTTATAACTCATCAAATCCGCTCGATGCGCTATCAGCTGAAGAGAAGGCTGATATTCTCGAACATATGCGTTATTACCATCATGGTCCTAAATCAGACAACCCAACGTTCCGCGAGCTAGCGATCTACTTTCCTATGGTCTTTGAGAAAGTCAAAGGCAATCTTGAGTGTTACCTGAATGACTTGGCTGAAGAGATCCCAGTTGAAAATGTCTTATAACAAGTCGTTGCAGTGGATGCCCTACACTCCGCAGATTTTTGCGCAATGCGCTTCGCGCATTTTGTTGCGCAAAAATCTGCTCCGTTCCGGCCACCACTGAACTTGGCGTTAGCGCCGGAACATCACGTCAAAGAACAAACAGGAGACAAAATGTCTTACGAGTATCCAGAAAAGAAAATTGTGGCTGTACTAGCCTCCAATCTGGAAGCTGGTGTGGCTCTCAATGTTATTGGACATCTTGCCGTGTCTATCGGGGCATATGCTGATGCAGATATAATGGGGAGGAAGGTTCTCGTTGACAATAGCGGCGTCGAGCATGTGGGAATTTCTAAATATCCATTTATTATCACGAAGGTGAAGCCAGGACGTCTAAAAAGGCTAGTTGAGGATGCCCGGAAAGAAGATGGCTTGTTATTGGTGGACTATCCAAAGCAAATGCTAACCACGGGCCATGACGATGAGTTGGCCGAAGAAATCGCGAAGATAGACGGCGAGAATATTGAATATCTCGGAGCGGTAATCTATGGGGCAGCAGGAGTTGTGTCTGAACTGACAGGGAAATTTACGTTATGGAAATAGAAAGCGGCGCTGGCGCGCCGCTTTTATTACAGGTTACATGTCGGTTGAATATTCCGGGATGACTTTGCAATGGTCGTAAATCCCCAACGCTTCATCGAGAAGTACCGCCATTCCTCTCTCACCGATCGAAACACCGAAAAGGATATCATTCAGATGCTTTTCCCCAAGGTGATGTGCGGCTTTATAGAGTTCGGCGACATGATGCTCGTCTACCTCGATGTGGATATCGAAGAACGGGGTCTTGATATCTGGGTAGTAAGGAGAGAACGCATCCTTCATGGACGAGTAAGTGATGCAGGTCATGCCTTCGTTGACCAGCATATAGCCAAGGGAAACACCTTGGCTGTCTTGCATAGAGACGTTGTACGCAAGACTCAAAGCCAATTTGATACCCGCTTTTTCTTCATACTCCTCAAACTCTTTACGGCTAACGCCGATCTCGTCGAGGAGATGAAGGTAATGCATGAAATGAGCGTGGTCAGGATTTCCATGACCATATTCATCGTCAAGGTTCTCCTGAAGAATCTGAACGACCGACTGGTTATCAGTGCGAGCGATCATGTTCTCGATGATGTGCGGAAAAGAGCGGCTTTCGCGTCCGGCGCACTTAACCCAGCGGATCGCCTGTTCTCTGGTCAGCTTCTTGTTGTGACCATACAGAATGAACGGGTGAGAACGAATGCGGTCGAGGCTCTCATTTACGGAACCCTCGATTGCCTGGATGAAGGCCGGCTTCAAAGGGGCGGTTGCAGTAGTCATGGCATATCTCCTGTGTTGACGTTGCTGGCAGTGTCAATGCTAGGAGCAAATCATTTAAGCAACTATTTCCAAAAATGGGTCAATAGTTGCCAACTATTGGCAACTATTGACAAGTATTGCCAGGGAGTGGGCTAGCATGTCAGTCCACAATACGAGTATCCCGGATTTTGGGAAAAAACTCGACCTCTTGTTGAAAACTGGAACAAAAAATATCCGCACCGCAAGTCAGTTGAGTAAATTATTAGAAATCGGTCCTGATATTCTTTCAAGATTACGAAATGGTACGCGCACTGTGCCCCAGCGCGTCTTTTCAAAACTATGCAATATATATGAAATAGAAGAAAGCGTATGGTTCTTAGATTTGGAAGCCTTTGGGCGGCACTTAGGGATTGCGGCACAAAAGGTTTCAATTTTAACGGGAGCCAGGATGCCCGGGATTGATTTTTCATCAAGAATTAAAGACATCAGGATGATTGGAGATATTCACAAAACAATAAAAGGGTACTGGTATTCATACTATTACTCTGTATCCCGGCTTGGGGAGAAATTTGTTAGTCGAGATTTATGCATAATAAAAGACATAAATGAAGATGGCTTTATCAATTGTGAGATTATTGATGGCTATTTTAGCTATGTTGGCGTGTGCTTCCCTATAAAGGGGATGTTGTATTTTATCTTGGAAAAAGACGAGCTGTACAATGAAATAATTATTTATGCCACCAACTTGCCAGATCGAAAGCCACCAAAATTAAACGGCGTGATACTGTGTTTGTCAGGAGGGGTAGACGAAATGTCTGCCTACCCTAGCGCTTCAAAAGTGGCGTTCCGTTATATAGGCCGCCATGAAGATATACCAAAGCTGTTCAATGTAGACGGTGAAATAGAGGCTTACATGAAAAAGAACATGCCTGCATATTTGCGACCGGATGAGGATAGGGAGCCAGAAAATCTTGAAGTATACAACGCTATCGATAATCGCATTTCAGAAGATACAGTACCCTTTGCATTGCGTGCTGAATAAAAGCGCTAACAATGGGCTACACCGGACATCCAAAAGCTGCGTGGCTTTCCGCTACGCTCCAAGCCACTCCGCTTTTGGTTGCCGGTGAGCCCTGGCGTTAGGCCACTTTAACCAACGTTCCAAAGGAGACCCAAATGGCAGACACACCCCCGCTCTTGGTCAACGGCTTCGTGAAGTCCAAGCTCGTCCCCTTTCGTTTCGAGAAGGACGCCTCCGCTACACCAGAAGCGTTCAAGGCTCGCGCGCGCTTCTTCGACCTTCTGGAGTTGGAGCGCCTAAAGAAACTCGACGAGCCATCTCTTGTTTCCAGTTTGCACGGCGAGATCGCGCGCGTTTTGTTCACGATCCCCTACTGGGTCTTCTTCCCGGAGTCCTTTCCCGGGGAGGCAGCGCTGATCCAGAAGTATGCAAACGCGTTTCGACACATTCTCTCCACGCTCCCAAATGCGTGCCGAGTCATCCTCTTTACGCACGAGGTATCGGCGGAAAAGGCTCGGAGCTGGCTCAATGAGTTCGGTCTGACCGCCCGCACCGAACTCGTGACAGCTCCGAACGCCATGAAGTTCACCGTCTGGGCAGAGGATGCGTATTGCATTTGCAAGGACGTCGCAGACGGGGAGACGTATTTTGTAGAACCAGCGAGCTTCAATCGTGCCGAAGATGCGTACATCGCCGATCGAGTCGCACCTAAGACCGATTTGGAGTCAACTCAGGTTCAACTCTACTTCCAGGGCGGAAACGTCTTGATCGGGGATGACTTCTGGTTCATCGGAGCAGACTACCCCGCGCATTCCCTCGAACTCGGTTTCGTCGTACCGCAACCAGGGGAAACAGCGGCCCAGGCCATTGCGCGAGTCTACGGATCATTCATGGAGCGCAATCGTCGACTCATCACCGTCGGGTCTCGAGTTCCCGTTCCGGCGATGCAGAAGCGTCCAATTATGGTGAACGGCGAGTTGTGGCATGAGGTGATCTACTTCGGCAATGCGCAAGGAACGGTTCAACCGCTGTTTCATATCGACATGTTCGTAAGTCTCGTCGGGCGAGGCGCCAATGGCACCTATACGGTCCTCGTCGGCAGCCCGGAGTTGGCAGCCAACGTGCTTGGCGAGCAGTTGCCGGAAGGTGCTATGCAAGACGTCTTCGACGACATAGCTGCCGGTCTGTCAGCTCTGGGGTTCAACGTCATTCGTAATCCACTGCCAATGGCTTATGACGATGATGACTCTGAGAAAGTGCGGTACTGGTACTTTGCCACGGGTAACAACGTCTTGACGCAGGACAACCCAAGGAAGGTGTGGATCCCCACGTACGGACACGGACACTGGGCCAAGTTTGCCGCGACCGATGCGGAAAACAGGCGGATTTGGGAATCGATCGGGTATGTCGTTGAGTTGTTGCCGGACTTTCATCCGTTTGCGGCCAACCTTGGTGCCGCGCATTGCATCAAGAAGTACCTTGCGCGCGCCTAAGCGTGCCGTGAGAAAGTGGCCTAACAAGCCGCTGCAGCCGACGCCGCTTCGCGGCGCGGCTGAGCTTGCTCGTTAGCCGTTTAGCACGAACGCATGGTCAAGAAGCGAAACCTCGAAGGCTACAAACGCGAAGGCAAGCGCTTTATCCCACCGATGAAGCAGCTGCCGATGCGTGAGCAAGGCTACGTCAAAGATATGCTGCCCGAGCTTGTTTGGTTGGGGCTCATCCACGATCGACAGGGATATCGGTTCGGTGCGCGGGTCTTGGAGACGATTGTCGAAGCCGCAGAGGCATGGCGGCAGAACGACAGCCCCCGCAACTACGCGCTTCAAACGGCATATGAAGGTCTAACGCACGAGCAAAAGGCGAAACTCGTAGACGCGCTGGCACGGGCTGATCTGCTCGATGACATTAGGTACGCAGTGGCGCCTTTGGTGCTGTTGTACGATGGTTTCGCGCTCTCATTCGTGGGTCCACCACCAACAGTGATCGGTCGAGACGCGCTGATTCAACGCATCACCGACTGTGTAAAGAAACATCTCAGCAAGTACGAAACACCAGGAGTCGTTCTGAACGGCGCAATGCTATTGACCCGGCTCGTTGCTGGAACCATCAAGTTTGCTGCCCACATTGAAATTCCAGATTTCAATGCAGTAATCGAACGACCCGAGTCTGACGAAGCTAAGAGGGCTGCCTCGTTCATGCGCGCAAGTGCAATTGGCGAATTTGGAATGCTAGAGCTTCCGGCAACCTGGGCCAGGCACTTCTGGAATCGTGGCGCCGAGCTCGCACCTTGCCAACTACCTGAATATGCTCGCGATGAGTGATGAGACGCCTAACGCATTGGTCAACTTTGTTTCTGGATATTGCGAGACCGTTATGGCG
>CALGOO010000307.1 GCA_937960715.1 uncultured Candidatus Competibacteraceae bacterium | reverse complement strand
AGTGGATGAAGCCATCCTCGACCAGCATATCCAGGAACTCCGCCAGATCGATGCGAGAGTAGCCTTCGGTCAGGGCAATCAAACCGAGCACGCGACCTTTCAGGTCCGACTCCCTGGGCAGCGCGTCGAACGATCAAGTTCAGTGGCGGAGCAAAAGCTATGCTTTTGCGGGGTCCGCTGGAACGAATTGTTATGCCGTAGTGTATTTAGCTCGTTCCTCAAGAAAGGCAAATTGCACCGGGCGGTCTACCGCTACTTCCCGTGGCGCAGCCGTAAAGTTAGTCACCAGTGCCTCAACAACCGGGTTTCTGTTCTCTTCTCTGCCACCAATATGGTAGAAATGTTCTCTGGTTAAAATATAAAATTTGGACCATAAGGATTTGATGTAATCGTTCTGACGATAATCATTATGGTGCCAAGTGGATAGGATAAATCTGCCAGGAAAATCAATTAGTCTTTTGAAAAGGATATTTTCGTGAGTGCCATCCCATCCATTGTAGTAGTCAACATGCCTATCAATATATGGTGGGTCGCAGTAGATAATATCATTTTCTGTAGCTTGCGAAATTGTGTCCTCAAAGTTCTGGCATTTGAAAGAGAAATCTTTTATTTTAATTACCTTAGCAACCCATGCCACTTGGTTTGTTATCTTTGTTACGTAGGCTTGAGCAAAACGATTAGGTTTCCGGCAGAAGGGAATATTAAACCCACCCTTACGATTGAAACGAATCATTCCATTGAACCCTGCACGATTCACGAACAGAAAATCTAATGGCGAGTGCTCGGTGTTGAATCTATCTCTTATATAGTAATAGTGCTCTTCTCCTTTTTCCAACAGAAGTACCCCCTCCCTATTGAGGTAGTTATTCACTATTTCCGGGGTAATTTCGTTTCTAGCAATCGCAGAATAGAAGTTTATGAGATGCGGGTTCGTGTCACACAGTACTGCACGACATGGTGCGACATTGAAGGCAACTGCACCCGTTCCCATAAATGGCTCAACCCAAGCTCCGTTAAAATCTGACGGAATAATGCTGTTAATCCAATGAATAAGCTTAGTTTTTATCCCTTGGGATTTTATTGGAGGAATGCCAACTTTCATGCTCATTTTTCACCGTTCATTTTTTCAATGATCAATGATACATCACCATTCTTATATTCTACGAACTCCCGAAGCGTAGAAATTTTTTTCGTTCCGCCTTTTCCGTCCTGAACTGTTATTTTCTTATAGTTCATCCAGTATTCGTCAAACCAGTGCTCACCCAGCTTGGAGAACATGCCTCTGCCAGCCATAATGGCTGCGATGTTATTGATGCTCCCAATGTTGGCCGTGTTGCCACTACCGCCTTTGTCGCTCGCTATTTTCCACTTCTCCGTGACAAAGAATTGGAAATTCTTTACGACCGATGTGATTACATGTAGCTCATCGATACTGTGTGATTTCGTCTCATCAATAGTGGCTCCATCTGTTCTGTCATAGATTATGCCGAGGCAAAAATGGCCAGAGTACGAGCCATAAGGAAACTGGATGTTCTTAGTGCTCAATCGGTTTTCAAAATATTCCCCGTGTGACCCAAGCGTGAACCCATTGCACAAATGTGGCTTCTTTGGATTTCTATACGTTGTCTTAAAATCGACCGCAAAGCGCACAGACTCGTCACTAGATTTGACGAAAGAAATATCCGGGTAGTAATTCTGATGTTCAGCAAGCACAACTTTATAGCCATTATCTTGCGCGAATTTCAGGATTTTTGGAAAGAGATGGATTTCAAGAATCTTCGAAACTATCTTTGTGTCTGAAGATATTGTGTAGACGTTCTTGAAAATATCGATGAATCCCTTGACTGTCCATTGGCCATCGTTTGAGCTGACATGATCTTTGAGACTTGTCACAAACTCCTTAAGTCTTTCAGTAAATATGATTTTTTCCGACATCCTTAAATAACCTTTGGAACAGTTGAGTTCACATTTTATTAAACAAGCCGTGTGAGTAGAACCGTGCTGTCATATTTTTGGGCATAACAGGTCGCCAAGCAAGTCCTGAATCGAGTGCAGGCCTTGGGCGTCGAAAAAGGCCACAGGTTTGCTGGCGGCCTGCATCGGCTTGATAATGTGGAGGTGCGGAATCGATTTGCCGATGCGGCGCAGGCCGAACATCTTGGCGTCGTCGCTACTCGCCAACGTGTGCAGGAGCTTGTTCTGTAGCGCGGGCCGATCAAAACGCTGGTCGCCGGCAACGGCATTGCCGTAGTGAAGAACAAGCGTCATGGTTTCTCCTATACGACAAATCAGATATATGATTTATAACATATCAAAAACCCGGCCGACACGGAATATACCCATTCTCAGCACAATGATGGGTTTCGCTACGCTCAACCCATCCTACGAAAAACCAATGGGTTGTAGGATGGGTTGAGGAACGAAACCCATCGATACAGGGCAAAACCACCAGGAGACATGAACGGTTACGGATAGGCACCCCGCCAAGCGATGGTATTCGTGGGCGATGAAGCCGAGCGGCATATAATGCCCCGTAACATGGCTACCTTGGAAAGGTTCACTCCCATGAATACGACAACGACACTTGACGATATCTGGGCATTGTTCCAGGAAACTGACCGCCTGCTGCGGGAACAGTCTCAGGAAACCGACCGCAAGTTCCAGGAAACCGACCGCAAGTTCCAGGAAACCGACCGCAAGTTCCAGGAAACCGACCGCATGATCAAGACACTGGGTCAGCAAATCGGTGGCTTGGGCAACAAGTTTGGCAGCTTCACCGAAGGTCTGGCTCTACCCTCCATGCAAAAGATTCTCCGGCAGCGCTTTGGCATCGATACGATCAGCCCCAGCGTGCGGCTGTCCCGCGAAGGGCAACACCTGGAAATCGATGTGCTGGCCTATGCCAACGGGACCGTCAACGCCGCCTATGTCGTGGAAGTCAAAAGCCATCTGCGGGAGAAGGATATCGAGCAATTGCTGAACATCCTGCAACGGTTCCCCGACTGGTTCCCCGAACACCGGAGCAAGGCGCTCTATGGGGTCCTGGCCGCGGTCGACGTCCCCGACGCCCTGATTCCGCAAGTATTGGCGCAGGGGTTGTACCTTGCGTACATTCACGACGACCTGTTCGAATTGCAAGTCCCCGAGGATTTTCAGCCGCGCCGGTTCGATGTCATGACCGCGACCTGAAAAGACGCGAAAGCGGTTGCCAGGGTGGCAACGCGATCACCCGGAAGAGAGATCGACAATGACGTTCCATGATCGGCCCATGCAACAGCAACTGGCCAGCGACAATTACGCCGGCCTGTGCCCGGAAGCCCTGGCGGCGCTGGAACAGGCCAATCAGGGCCATGCCCCCTCCTACGGCCAGGACCGCTGGACCGCCGAGGCCTGCGACCAGTTTCGCGCCTTGTTCGAGACGCCCTGCGAGGTGTTTTTCGTCTTCAACGGCACGGCGGCGAACGCCCTGGCCCTGGCCAGCCTGTGCCAGTCCTATCACAGCATCATCTGCCACCGCCATGCCCACGTCGAAACCGACGAGTGCGGCGCCCCGGAGTTCTTCTCGCACGGCGCCAAGTTGCTGCTGGCCGACGGGCGCGACGGCAAGCTCGACCCGGCCAGCGTGGAAGAGATCGTCACCCGACGTGGCGACATTCACTACCCCAAACCCCGAGTGATCAGTCTGACTCAGGCCACCGAGCTGGGTACGGTCTACACCCCCGCCGAATTGCAGGGCATCCACCAGGTCGCGCGCCGGCACGCGCTGAAGTTGCACCTGGACGGCGCCCGCTTCGCCAACGCGGTGGCCGCGCTCGGTCTGCCGCCGCGCGCCCTGACCGTGGAATGCGGGATGGATGTGCTTTGCTTCGGCGGCTCCAAGAACGGCCTGGCGGTGGGCGAGGCGGTGCTGTTCTTCGATCTGGCCGCCGCCGAGGAATTCGCCTATCGCTGCAAGCAGGCCGGGCAGTTGGCGTCCAAGATGCGGTTCCTGGCGGCGCAATGGCTGGGGCTGTTGAAGGACGGCGCCTGGTTGCGCCACGCCGCGCACGCGAACCACTGCGCCGCCCTGCTGGAAGAAGAGTTGCGCGCCTTGCCGGAAGTGGAATTGATGTTCCCGCGTCAGGCCAACGCGGTATTCGCGCGGTTGCCGGAGGCAGTGATCGCGGCGCTGCGCCAGCGGGGTTGGCTGTTTTATACCTTCATCGGCGTGGGCGGCGCGCGATTGATGTGCGCCTGGGATACCGAGGAAACGACCGTGCGGGCGTTCGCCGCCGACGTCAAGGCCGCCCTGCGGGCGACCCAGTGAAGACGAAAATCGGCGGTTGACCAGCTCAGCCGGGATCGAGCACCGGAGCAGCGCGTCGGTGTCGGCGAGTCCGGCCGACCTTCAACTGGTTCTTGTACCGACCGAGGAGTTTCAGGGAGTCCTCGACATACTCGCGCGAGGAAATCTCGGCGGTGGCGTAGCGGCGCAACAGTTCCAGCCACCGCGCGTGGATCGCGCACGGTGTCGTTCGGTTGCCGCTGGTCAGCGGACAGTCGGGACAGCGCGCGTGGGTCAGAACTCCGACCGCCGCTTGCTTTTGCCACTGCTGGCGATAGTGACGGGCATGTCTTTCGATCCATTCCAGCGCCCGCGTCTCCTGCTCCTCGGCGGGAAACGACGCCACGTATTGCTCGATGGCCGCAATCTGCTGGAGTAGAAATTCAGCATCGGACAAATCCAGATTCTCGGCCTCTCCCACGAAACGGGTGATCAACGCCAGGGTTGGATCATCGGCGATGTACATGATTTTTCTCGCGGGTCGACCCCCTCGCTAGCGAACGGTAAAATAATAGCAAGAAATTGTGCGGCGCACAAAATTCTCCCGCTCATCGGACCCGATGCGTCCGCGCATTCGTCAGAACGGTTTCGCCAGCTACCCGCCAGGGATAAAAAGACATGCTCCAGGGCATTCAACGTTCGACTTGGCGCTTGATCGCGCTGCTCGTCAGCATGCCGACGGCGGTCCTGATCTTCGGCAGCATCTACATGCTCGGTTCGACCTACCTGGAAGGCAAACCGACCACCTTCTGGGCGAGTTTGGAATGGGCCTCCGAGACGCTGACCACCACCGGCTACGGCGCCTACGCGCCCTGGCACCACCCGCTCATGATTCTGCTGGTCATCCTGACCCAGTTCGTCGGCATGTTTTTCCTCGTTCTGGTTTTTCCCATCTACGTGCTGCCCTACTTCGAGGAACGGTTCGAGGCGCGCTTGCCGCGCGTGTTGCCGCCGATGAGTGGACGAGTGCTGTTCTACCGCTACGGTCCGGCGATTGATTCCCTGCTGGAGGAATTTCAGCGAGTTGGTGCGCCGTTCGTGATCCTGGAGGAAGACATGACGCTGGCGCGTGGTCTGCGCGATCGCGGCTACCCCGTGGTGCTGAGTAGCCTCGATGAAAATCCAGCCGCCCTGGTGGGCGTGCAATCGGCGCGGGCGGTGGTCACCAACGCCGACGATCACGCCAACGCCATTTGTATCCTGATGGCTCGCGAATCAGGCTTCGACGGTCCGATTTACTCGCTCGCCGACAATCCCCTGTATCGGCCGCCGATGGTGAAGGTAGGGGCGTCGGCGGTATTCACGCCGACCCATGTCCTGGGCGCGGCGCTGGCGGCCCGCGCCAGCGCCCGCATCCGTCCCCCGGCGGAAGGTTTGCATCTGCTCGGCGGGCAGGTGGGCTTGGCCGAATTTCGGGTCCGCGCCGACAGTCCGCTGGCCGGGCAGCGGCTCGGCGATTTACGGTTGCGCGAACGCCACGGCGCGACCGTGATCGGGCAATGGCGGGGCGGCAACTTCGCTGTCGCCACGGGCACGGACACCCGCATCGAGCCGGGCGCGATCCTGGTCGCGGTCGGCGCGCACGCCAATCTGACTCAGGTCGAGCGCCTGGCCGCGCCGATTCGCCGCACCGGCCCGATCGTGGTGGCTGGTTACGGCATAGTCGGCGGCAAGGTGGTGGAAATGCTGCGCGACGCCAAGGAGATGACCATCGTCATCGATCAACAACTCGCGCCGGGGGTGGACATCGTCGGCAACGTGCTTGAGCACGCCACGTTGGATCGGGCGAACGTGCGCGCGGCGAGCGCGGTGGTGCTGGCGTTGAGCAACGACAGCGAGGGCGTGTTCGCCACGGCGGTGGTCCGCGATTACGCGCCCGAGGTGCCTCTGATCGTTCGGGTCAACCGGGCGCCGAACGTGGCTCGGCTGTACCAGGCCGGGGCCGACTTCGCGCTGTCGGTCGGACAGATGGCCGGGGAAATCCTCGCCTACCATCTGCTCGGCGAGCAGGCGGTCGCGGTCGAACCGCGCATCAAGTTCGTTCGGTTGGCGGCGGGCGCGTTGGCGGGACTGCATCCATGGCGCGCCCAGGTGCGCGAGCGAACCGGCGCGGCGGTGGTGGCGGTGGAACGGGATCGGGAAGTGTTCGTCAAATTCGACGATGCCTTCCGGGTGCGGCCGGACGATATTTTGTTCGTCTGCGGAACGCTTGGCGGCCTGGATCAATACGTGCGCGAATTTCAGGCCACCCCGGTCGAAAGTTTGCGGGTTTCCCCATGAACATTTCTCCCGCGCCAAAGGGATAGATGGCCATCAACCCGCCCCCGACCATTGGACCTTTGAAAAACTTGCCCCGCGACGCCCCCGCTTGGCTCAAGCGCGGTCCGCGGGTGCTTTCGAGGCGACCTCAACGGCGACAACCCTTGCCGCCCTTTCATCGCCCCTGCTCAGCCATGAGAAACCGATGGGTGGTAAACGCATGTCCGGCCCGATGATCGAAGCGATTCACCCCATTCCCGTCGTGCTGATGGTGGACGACACCCCGGCCAATCTCGGCGTCCTGTACGAACTGTTGAGCGAGGCCGGCTACGACGTGCTGGTCGCCGAGGACGGCGAGAGCGCGCTGGAACGGGCCGCCTACGCCCGACCCGATCTGATCCTGCTGGACGTGATGATGCCGGGCATCGACGGGTTCGAGACTTGCCGAATTCTCAAGGAACGGCCGGAGACTCGGGATATTCCGGTCATCTTCATGAGCGCCCTGAGCGACACCGTGGACAAGGTCAAGGGCTTGCGGCTGGGCGCGGTGGATTACGTCACCAAACCCTTCCAGCACGAGGAAGTGTTGGCCCGCGTGCATACCCACCTCACGGTGCAGCGGCTCAAGCGCGAGTTGGCCGAACGGGAGGCGCGGCTGGCCGCCATCGTGACCAGCGCGATGGACGCGATCGTGACCTTCGGCGCGGACGGTCGCGTCACCCTGTTCAACCCCGCCGCCGAGTGCGTGTTCGACCGCGCCGCCGCCGAGGTGCTGGGCCAGCCGCTGGATT
This sequence comes from uncultured Candidatus Competibacteraceae bacterium, assembly GCA_937960715.1. Taxonomy (GTDB): domain Bacteria; phylum Pseudomonadota; class Gammaproteobacteria; order Competibacterales; family Competibacteraceae; genus Contendibacter. The sequence goes on along the minus strand of CALGOO010000307.1, from coordinate 4,363 downwards.
CCTTGCTGTCGGAGCCGTTGCGGAAGGTGGTGCGCGACTATCAGCAGCGGGGCGAACCCCGGTTGTGGGTGCCGGAAGGCTTGCACGCGCTGCGGGCCGGCGGCGAGCCGTTTCCGGTCGAGGCGACGCTGTCGCGGGCGACGGCCGCCGAGCAACCTTTGTACACGATGATTCTGCGCGACATCGCGGCCCGCAAGCAGGCGGAGACGGAATTCAATCGCTTGCACGGTTTGAATCTGTATTTGCGGGACGAAATTCAGGCCGAGCACGATTTCGAGGAAATGGTCGGCGCCTCGGCGGCGTTGCGTGCCGTGCTCCGGGAAGTGGAGACCGTGGCGAGCACCCAAGCCACCGTGCTGGTGACCGGCGAAACCGGCACTGGCAAGGAGCTGATCGCGCGGGCGATTCACAACCGCGGCGCCCGCCAGGCCAAGCCGTTGATCAAGCTGAATTGCGCGACGATCCCGGCGAACCTGGCCGAAAGTGAGTTGTTCGGCCACGAAAAGGGCGCCTTCACCGGGGCGCTGGCGCGTAAGCTGGGCCGGTTCGAGTTGGCCAACGGCGGCACGCTGTTTCTCGACGAGGTGGGCGAATTGCCGCTGGATTTGCAAGCCAAGCTGTTGCGAGTGTTGCAGGAAGGCGAATTCGAGCGGGTCGGGGGATCGCAGACGCTCAAGACCGACGTGCGGGTGATCGCCGCCACCAACCGGGACTTGGAGCAACGCTGCCGGGAAGGGCAGTTCCGTCCCGATCTGTATTACCGCCTGAACGTGTTTCCGATCCACTCGCCGGCGCTGCGGGATCGGCGCGAGGATATTCCGCTGCTGGTGCGCCATTTCGTGCAGAAATACGCCGCTAGCCTGGGCAGGACCATCGAAACGGTGCCCCTGGCGACGCTGGCCCGGCTGCAAGCCTATTCCTGGCCGGGCAACGTGCGGGAGTTGCAGCACGTCATCGAGCGGGCGGTGATCGTGAGCCGGGGACGGACGCTGGAGTTCGGCGATTGGTTGCGAGAACCGACCGCCGAAACCGGCCTCGGCAAGGCGTCGGTCACGACCCTGGAAGCGATGGAGCGCGAGCACATCCTCAAGACGCTGGAGATCACCGGCTGGCGGGTCAGCGGAGAGAATGGCGCGGCCCGCTTGCTGGGCCTGAAACCGACCACGCTGGAGGCGCGGATGAAGAAGCTCGGCATCGAGCGGAAGCGCGGCGGTTCGGAAGTTTGAGAGCGGGATTTTGGGTTATCCGCTTCGCGTTGCGCGATAAGCGACCGTGAGAACCGCTCCAACAGCGAGATCGATCAAGTCGGCGGTTTGAAAAAGACCGGGCCGGAGCGCATGGTCACGCTACGACGGCCCGGTAAATGGAGACTGCGCATGGCGTAGCCTGATTGGTTGACGAATCAACGGTTGGGAGTTGCGGTGCGCTTGCCCTGCCTGAAACCAACCACGCTGGAGGCGCGGTGATTTAAAAGAAAAGCGATTACGTCATAGCCGTTATGGCTTCCCATTTCTGGATTTGTATCTCAACTCTCCTTTCCCTCGCAACGGCTCCCTTCTGAGTAGAGCTTTTATCTCCTTGAGGCAATCGAACAAATTTGACGTTTTTGCTCTTGAATAAATCGGTTTTGAGTGCTTCCTCCACCGAAGCAATTCGATCCTTGCTCAGATTCTTGTTATTCGCTTCTTTGCCGGTCGTGCTCGCGTAACCCGAAAGCCAAATTTGACATTTGCCACTCTTGATCGCGTTATACAGCTTGGGAGACTGACGAAATAGTGGATCGTGCCACTTATCTTCCAACCGCCTCAACTCTTCGGCGCTTAGATCTTTCTGATTTTCGGCCTCAAAGTACACGTTATGAGTCAGCAAATCCTCGGGAACTTCCAAAGGTCTGGGAGCGGCCACCACGTTAGGCCGACCTATGACCGAGAGATAAACTAGAAGCTCGTAATTGATGGATCGAGATTCTGGGGAACTGCCTCCCACGTCCGTGGAAATAGGCCCTACATTAAACGTTACGCCACCTCCGCCAGACTGGGATATCGCCACATTAGTATCAATCGCTATGAATGAGCCTTTAAACCCTTGAGGGTTTTCACTTGCGATGTGAGAAACCACAAGTGCAAGATCTCCTTTACTCTCTATTACGCCATTGCCTGGGTTGCTTTTTAATTTGGAAATATTCAACCCTTCTTGTGGATATTGGATGGTCCATTCCTGGAACGAACGTAGACGTCCAGATCCTTCACCGAAAAGCGCTTTAGCAACAGAGGGCTTCCTATAATCATCCGGAAGAGCCGGATGCTTTAGATTGTATATAGTTTCAATTTCTATTCTTATTCTGTCAGTTTTTCCCCAATTAACACCGATTTCCAACGGAAGAAATTTATTCGTTTTCGAGTCAAAACCAATAAAATATTTTCGAGGAAGTCCTCCGCCATCATCAAATATATGCACTTGAGGACTAATATCGATATAGCTATCAAATTTGGAGCCTTGATAGGCCATAACTTTAAACGGGTCAACGATGCGCATGGTGATTTCCTCCGATTCAATTGATTGGTGATTGGACCACACGCCAACATAAGCAAGCCTTTTGCCAAACATGGCAAAATAACCTAATTAAACCATAGAGAATTGTTTTATATTGATTTATTTAGAGTATTGAAGTGAAAATCGATATGAAAAACGGAGCTGGCATTCCCAACATATTGGGAAAAGTCCAATTTGTTGGGAGTCTCTCCGATGGGCTGAAAAGGGGATTTGCGTATTTGAAGGACGGTGGTCGAGCCACTCAGACCGGCGTTCGGTTCGCGTGTTGCGGATCGTCGGTCAAGGCCGAAGTCGAGGATCGCTCAACAGCCGCACGATTTGGTTGACTTGGAAAGATTGGGCCAGAACGCGGAGTTGCTCCAGGAACGGCCGGTAATCGGCGTCGCTTTGCTCCAGCCGGTCGGCCCGAGCCAGCAGGTTCTTGAGATCGCCGCGCTGGGCCAAATCCCGCAACGCGGCGATTTCCGGGGCGGGCGGCAAGAAACATGGGTCCAGTGTGGGAACGGACGCCGCGTGCCCCGCCACTGCCTGAGCCGTGCGCCGCGCCACGAACGCCTCCACGTCCGGCGCTTCGAGCTTGGAAAGATCGAGCAACTCGTTGATCAGACCCGACAAGTGCTCGCCGGACTCGCGGATGGTTTCGAGACCCGCGCGCTGTTTGGCGGTCAGGCCGGGGTTGCGCAGCAAGATTTGCGCGTAGCCCAGAATGCTGTTGAGCGGGGTGCGCAACTCGTGGCTCATATTGGCCAAAAACACGCTCTTGGCCTGGTTGGCAAGCTCCAGTTCCGCCTTGGCGACGTGCAGCGCGTCCTGGGCGCGCTGGCGCACCGCCATTTCCAGCCGCAGTTCCCGGTTAGCGTTTTGCAACTGCTCGGTCCGTTCCTCGACCCGACGTTCGAGGTCGGCGTTGAGGTTCTCGATGGTGCGCAAATAGGCGCGGTTGTCCCGAAAGGTGGTCGTGACCACGTCGAACCAGGGTTGCCACGGCGCGGGAACGGCGGGCAGGGCGGGCGGCGGGTGGCCAGCCGCTTCGTCGCGCAGATAATCGACCAGCGCCAGGGCCGGCTTGATGAAGCGCCGGCGCAGCAAGGCGTGGACGGCAACCAGCGTCAGGGCCAGGCCGGCCAGCACGATCAGGGCGGGATAAAGGCGAGGTAACAGGCGGGCGGTGATCGCGGTGGACGGGATGGCGTGCAAGAGATGCCAAGGCGCCGACTTGATGCGCTGCGCGTGAACGTACTGGTCGGCGATGCGCCGAAACTCGCTGGAAGGTTGCAACAACTGGTCGACGGGCACGGATCGCAGCGATTCGGGCAGAACGTCCGCCAAGGTCCTGACCCGTTGGTCGGCGGCGGTGTACGGGTGATCGGGATCGGCCAGCACCTGGCCGGTTTCGTTGACGATCCAGACCGGCCCCCAGCGTTCGGTGACGGCTTGCAACAGCTCGGTGAGAAAGCCCAGCAACACGTCGGCTCCCACCATGCCCGCGTAGCGGCCTTGCCAGTACACCGGCGCGGCGTGCGAAACCATCAAACCGGCGCCGGCGGTATCCAGGTAGGCTTCCGTCCAATAGCCGCGTCCGTCCGGATTGCGTTCCGGAGTCGCCAGCCGATACACGTCAAACCCGAACCAGTACGCGAGCACGCCCTCCATCGTGGTGGCGTTCGCGGATCTGACGTTCACGGTATTGTCTTGCCAGGGGAAGGCGACCACGAAATCTTCCCGCCCGGAAAAGTAGTAGCTCCAGCGAAAGAAAGAGGTGGCCGCATGGGCCGACCGCTGGAGAGGGAACAAGGAAAACGCCATGTCC
>CALGOO010000306.1 GCA_937960715.1 uncultured Candidatus Competibacteraceae bacterium | reverse complement strand
CCACCGGATCGAAATCCAAAATCCGGTTCATCCGCTCCAGCGAGACGACCAGTTCCCCGCGACAGGCTACCGCCGCGCCGCTCAGGCCGGTACGTCCGCCCGAAGGCACCAGCGCCAACCGATGTTCGTTGGCGTAACGGACCAGTCGTTGTACCTGTTCGACCGTTCCCGGCAAGACCACCGCCAGCGGATTCGGCGCGTACAGGCGAGTCCAGTCGCGGCCGTAGTTCAAACAACTGTCTGGATCGGCGCGAACGTGGGCCGGTTCGATGAAGGCGTGGATGCCGTCGAGCAGGACGGCGGTTTCGCTTGGGTTGTGTAGGGTCATCGGCAAGATCGCTTGGAGAGAAAAGGGGATGGTTGCCAACCCCGGCCGGAGAGATAATGTTCGACCTCATTCTATCACCGGCGAAGCGGGCGCACCCATGAGCAAGACCTCACTCGACAAGAGCAAGATCAAGATCCTGCTGCTGGAAGGTATTCACCCCAGCGCCGTGGAAGCCTTCCAGGCGGACGGCTACACCAATATCGAGTCGCATCTGAAAGCCCTGGCCGAGTCGAAGCTGCTGGATGCCATCGCCGACAGCTATTTCGTCGGGATTCGCTCCGCCACCCAGTTGACCGCACGGATTTTCGAGAACGCGCCCCGCCTGATTGGGGTCGGCTGCTTCTGCATCGGCACCAATCAGGTCGATCTCGACGCCGCGCAGGAAAGGGGCGTGCCGGTGTTCAACGCGCCGTTTTCCAACACTCGCAGCGTGGCGGAATTGGTGCTGGCGGAAATCGTTCTCCTGCTGCGAGGCATTCCCCAACGCAACGCCGTAGTCCATCGCGGCGGTTGGGTGAAGACCGCCACCGGCTCGCACGAGGTTCGAGGAAAATGTCTGGGCATCGTCGGCTACGGCCACATCGGCACGCAGGTCGGGCTGCTGGCCGAAGCGCTGGGGATGCGGGTGGTGTACTACGACATCGAAACCAAGCTGACGCTGGGCAACGCCCAACCGCTGCCGTCGCTCGATCTGCTGTTGGAGACCGCCGACGTGGTGACGCTGCACGTCCCGGAAACCCCACTGACCTACCGCATGATCGGGGCCGAGCAACTGGCGCGAATGAAGCCGGGCACCCGGCTAATCAACGCCGCTCGCGGGACGGTGGTGGACATCGATGCCCTGGTGGACGCGCTGGAATCCAAGCATTTGGCGGGGGCGGCCATCGACGTGTTCCCGACCGAGCCGAAGGGCAACGACGATGAGTTCGTGTCGCCGCTACGGCGCTTCGACAACGTGTTGCTGACGCCCCACGTCGGCGGCAGCACCGAGGAAGCGCAGCAGAACATCGGCCTGGAAGTGGCCGGCAAGCTGATCAAATACAGTAACAATGGCTCGACCGTCAGCTCGGTCAACTTCCCGGAAGTGGCCCTGCCCGAACATCCCGGCAAGCATCGCCTGCTGCACATCCACCGCAATCAGCCCGGCGTGCTGTCCCAGATCAACGCCATCTTCTCCGAGCTGCACATCAACATCGCCGGCCAGTACTTGCAGACCAATCCCCGGATCGGCTACGTCGTGATCGACGTGGACGGCGGCGAACGCGCCGAATCCCGCGAGATCAAGCGGCGCCTCGGCGAAGTGGCCGGCACGATTCGCACCCGGATTTTGTACTGAAGCGCCAGAGCGCGAGGTGACGAACCATGTCGCTGCGGGATGAATTGCTGAAAGCCGGGCTGGTGTCGGCGGATAAGGCCAAGAAGCTGGATTCCGATGGCCGTAAGCACGATCACCAGCGCAAGAAGAACCAGGCGCTGGCGGCGGAGGACGCGGCGCGACAAGCGGAAGCGCGCCGCCAGGCCGAAGCGGAGGCCGCCCGCAAGCGCGAACAGGATCGACGGCTGAATCTGGAACGCGAGGCCGAGAAGAAACAGCGGGAATGGGTTGCCCGCGCCCGTCAATTGATCGACAGCCACCGGCTGAACGATCCCGAGGCTGAAATCCTCTACAACTTTCTCGATAGCGATGGTCACTGGATCCGCGCCATCCGAGTCACCTCAGCCCAGCGCAAGGCCTTGGCCATGGGACGGTTGGCGATCCTGCGTGGCGACCGCCATGAGTTTGATTTCCCGCTGGCGCCGCGCGAAACCGCCATGAAGTTACGGGAGTTCGCGCCGGATCGGGTGATGGCGCTGCATCCCGAAAGCGATGGCTGTGAGGTCGAGGAAGACGAAAATTTGTCCTGAGGCGCAGAGCGATTCCATCATCATGCTGCAAAATCCCGCTCTTATATCATCATCTTTCAAACCCCCAGCCTTTTAGACCATCTCCAGGGACGAACGGAACTCGGTATTAGTCGAAGTGACCCAGTCCGGCTTGGCGGGAGCGGTCACCCGCTCAAATGCCATCCCCATGACCACTCCACTGGGGCAGTGGAGTAGCTTTCGGATTGTCATGCAGGAAAACCCGCACCTGACGTGGCTTGACAAACACCAGGTCACCGATCTGTAGCGGATCGGCAGCATAGCGCTCACGGGTCATTTCCACCTCAGCGATTTCGCCATCCGACGATTGGATCAGTTCCAGCCGCACCAATGAGCCTAATTGAGAGACCCGGCTGACCGTGGCCGTCAAGGTAGTGTCACCATCCTCGGGTTCACGCAGCAAGTCGATGTCATGAGGCCGCACATAGGCCATGGCCGGGGCATGTTCGGTATCGCCGTACTCGGGCACTCGCACCCGCAGCCCACCGACCCGCGCCCAGCCGGCATGAACCCGACTGTGGAACAGATTGATGTTGCCGAGGAACTGATAGACGAAGGGAGTAGCCGGCGCGTCGTAAACCTCCTGGGGTGAGCCGATCTGTTCGATGCGACCGTGATTCATGACCACGATTCGGTCGGCCACTTCCAGGGCTTCCTCCTGATCGTGGGTCACGAACACACTGGTGATATGCAGTTCATCGTGCAGACGACGCAACCAACGGCGCAGTTCCTTGCGCACCTTGGTGTCCAGCGCGCCGAACGGTTCGTCGAGCAGCAACACCTGGGGTTCCACTGCCAGCGCCCGGGCCAGCGCGATGCGCTGGCGCTGGCCGCCGGACAATTGGCTGGGGTAGCGGTTGGCCAGCCATCCCATCTGCACCAGGCCCAGCAAGGCGTCCACCTTGGCGCGGATGGCGGCCTCGGGCGGGCGCGCGGCGCGCGGACGCACCCGCAAGCCGAAGGCGATGTTCTCGAACACGGTCATGTGCTGGAACAACGCGTAGTGCTGGAACACGAAGCCCACCCCGCGCTCTCGAACATGGCGGCGACTGGCGTCCTCGCCGTCGAACAGCACCCGGCCACGATCGGCGGTTTCCAAGCCGGCGATGATGCGCAGTAGAGTGGTTTTACCGCAGCCTGACGGGCCGAGCAGGGCGACCAACTGGCCGGGTGGAATGCTCAGATCGATCTGGTCAAGGGCAACGAACGCGCCGAAGCGTTTATGCAAATTCTGGATTTCGATGCTCACGATGAGGTTTCCATGGCCAGCGTGGAGCACCGTTGTCGAAGGACGCGGCGCTCGATCAGGGCCTTGAACGCCAGCATCACCAACGCCAGCAGGGTCAGCAGCGAGGCGCAGGCGAAGGCGGCGGCGAACTGATATTCGTTGTAAAGAATTTCCACATGCAGCGGCAGGGTGTTGGTCAGGCCGCGGATATGGCCGGATACCACCGATACCGCGCCGAATTCGCCCATGGCGCGGGCGGTGCAAAGCACCACGCCATACAGCAAGCCCCACTGAATATTGGGGAGGGTGATCCGCCAAAAAGTCAGCCAGCCGCTGGCGCCCAACACCAGGGCGGCTTCTTCTTCGTCGGTGCCTTGGGCTTGCATGAGCGGAATCAGTTCGCGGGCGATGAACGGCACGGTGACGAACACGGTGGCCAGCACGATGCCGGGCACGGCGAAGATGATCTTGACGTCGTGCGCGCTCAGCCACGGTCCCAGCCAGCCCTGGGCGCCGAACAGGAGCACATAGATCATGCCGGCGATAACGGGCGAGACCGCGAACGGCAGATCGATCAGAGTGATCAGCACGCTCTTGCCGCGAAACTCGAATTTGGCGATGGCCCAGGCGGCGGCGACGCCGAACGCCAGGTTCAACGGGACGGCAATCGCGACGCTGAGCAGGGTGAGCCGGATCGCGGCCAGCGCGTAAGGATCGACAATGGCGGCCAGGTAGACGCCGACGCCCTTGCGCAGGGCTTCGTAAAACACCGCCGCCAGCGGTACGAACAGGAACAGCGTCAGGAAACTCAACGCCACGGTCACCAGCGCCACGCGGACGAAGCGAGGCTCGGTGGTGGCGGCGGAAACCGAAGCGCGGGGGGTGGAGTCGCTCACGCCGCCACCTCCCCGCCGTTCCGCGTCCGGCTCCAGCGTTGGAGCAGATTGATCAGCAACAACAGGACGAACGAGATGATCAGCATGACCACCGACAACGCCGCCGCGCCCCCGTAGTCGTATTGCTCCAGCTTGCCGACGATCAGCAACGGGGTAATCTCCGACACCATCGGCAGATTGCCGGCGATGAAGATGACCGAGCCGTATTCGCCGATGGCGCGGGCGAAAGCCAGGGTGAAGCCGGTCAACAGCGCCGGACGAATCGCCGGGAAAACGATGCGCCGGAAAATTTGCCAGCGGCTGGCCCCCAGGCTGGCGGCGGCCTCCTCGACTTCGGCCTCCAGGTCTTCAAGCACCGGCTGCACGGTGCGCACCACGAACGGGAGGCTGATGAAAATCAGGGCCACGATCACCCCCAGTGGAGTAAAGGCGACCTTGATCCCGAGCGGCTTGAGGTATTGGCCAATCCAGCCGTTGCTGGAATAGAGCGTGGCCAGGGTAATGCCGGCCACGGCGGTGGGCAGGGCGAACGGCAAATCCACCAGGGCGTCCACCAGGCGCTGACCGGGGAACCGGTAACGCACCAGCACCCAGGCCACGATCAGGCCGAAGACGGTGTTGAAGGCGGCGGCCAGGAAGGCGGCGCCAAAGGTCAGCCGATACGAGGCGATCACCCGAGGCGCGGTGACCGCCTGCCAGAATTGGTCCCAGCTCAGGTCGAGCGCGCGTAGAAAAGCCATCGTCAGGGGGATAAGCACGATCAGGCTCAGATAGCCGATGGCGAAGCCGAGCGTCAAGCCGAAACCCGGCAGCACGCTGGGGTGGCGAAACCGTGGCGTCATACGCGGCGATCCACGCGATCCGCACTTGGAAACGCTGTCGTCACAGCCACCGCGACAGGGGGCGGAAGGGCGCGCGCCATTGGAACTCCGTCGGCAGTGATGAAAAACAATGTCCGGCGCCGGAAAATACGCCGGGCCGGACGGTGTGGGCGATCATGGACAGCATGATAAATAATAAAAAAGAATATTCAATCCAACCTCAAAGATTCGATATATATAAAAAGCGTTGGCGGCGCAAGGCTCAATCTGGACTGGCCGGAACCAGGGCGAACACGGTCACGGCCCAGGGCTCCATCTGAAAATCACCGCCGACCTCCAGCGACAGCTCGCCCGGCGCCCGGCGCGGCCGAGCAGTGTCAAGCAGACAACGCCAGTGGCTGGCGTCGCGCACCGCGGGGAGGCGAAAGGGAACCGTCGTTGGGCCGGCGTTGAAAATGACCAGCATGGCATTGTCGATTTCGGGATAGCCATCGGCGGTGAAGCACTCGCCAGCATCGCCGGCCAGCAACATGCCAAAACAGCGAGCCTTGGGTTCCTGCCAATGGTAGTCGCTCATGGCGCCGCCGCCGGGGCTGATCCAGTCGATATCGCGCAACCCATGAGACTTGGAAAGTTGTAGACCGTGCATGAAACGAGATCGGCGCAACACCGGATGTTCCTGGCGCAAGTTGATCAAGCGGCGGACGAAATCGAAAAACTCCCTTTCCTCGGGGGGGATGTCCCAATTCAGCCAGTTGATGTCGTTGTCCTGGCAATAGGCGTTGTTATTGCCGCGCTGGCTACGACCAAACTCGTCGCCGGCCAGCAACATCGGCGTGCCTTGGGCCAGCAGCAGGGTGGCCAGCATGTTGCGGCGCTGGCGCAGGCGCGTTTCCCGGATGGCGGGATCGGGGGTCGGTCCCTCGGCGCCGTGGTTGTTGCTGAAGTTGGATGGGTGGCCGTCGCGGTTGTTTTCACCGTTGGCCTCGTTATGGCGCTCGTTGTAGCTAACCAGATCGGCCAGGGTAAACCCGTCGTGGCTGGCGATGTAGTTGATCGTGGCCCACGGCCGCCGACCGTCGTGCTCGAACAGATCGCTGGAGGCGAGCAGGTTGGGCGCCAGTTTGGACAACATGCCGTCATCGCCCCGCCAAAACCGGCGCACCGTGTCGCGGAAGCGATCGTTCCACTCGGCGGTGCCAGCGGGAAAGCCGCCGAGTTGGTAGCCGCCGGGACCGATATCCCATGGTTCGGCGATGATCTTGATCCGGGACATGGCGGGGTCCTGCCGGATGGCGTCGAAAAAGCCGCCGGCGCGATCGTAACCGTATTCCTCCCGACCCAGCGTGACCGCCAGGTCGAAACGGAAGCCGTCGACATGCATTTCGTTGACCCAATAGCGCAGGCTGTCCATCACCATCTGCAACACCCGCGGATGCATCAGGTTCAGGGTATTGCCACAACCTGTGTCGTTGATGTAATAGCGGCGGTCGTGGGGGAGGAGCCGGTAGTAGGAGGCGTTGTCGATGCCCTTGAAGCTGAGGGTCGGGCCCATCTGGTCGCCCTCGGCGGTATGGTTGTAGACCACGTCCAGCAGTACCTCGATGCCGGCGTCGTGCAGCCGTTTGGTCATGGTCTTGAACTCGACCAGATCGCCGCCGCTCAGATAGCGCGGTTCCGGAGCGAAGAAGCACAGGGTGTTGTAGCCCCAGTAATTACGCAAGCCGCGGTCGGTCAGGAAACGGTCGTCCACGAAGGCATGGACCGGCATCAGTTCCACGGCGGTGATGCCGAGCGACCGAAGGTATTTGATGATTTCCGGGTGAGCGATGCCGGCGAAGGTGCCGCGGAGGTGGTGGGGCATGCCTTCATGACGGATGGTGAAGCCACGGACATGGGTTTCGTAGATCAGGGTTCGTGACCAGGGGGTTTCGGGCGCGCGATCGCCATCCCAGTTGAAGCGGGTGTCCACCACCACGCATTTGAGCATGTCGCGGGCGTTGTCGCGGGTGTCGAACGACAGGTCGGCGTCGCGATGGCCCACCTGGTAGCCGCAGTGTTCGTCGCGCAGATGCAGCGCGCCATAGAATTGCTTGGCGTAGGGATCGAGCAGCAGCTTATGGTGGTTGAAGCGATGGCCGATCTGTGGTTCGTAGGGCCCGGAAACCCGGTAGCCATAAAGGGCACCTGGCCATAACCCCGGGACATAGCCGTGCCAGACCTGGTCGGTGTTCTCGATGAGGGCCAAGCGTTCGATTTCGCGCTGACCCGATGAATCGAACAAGCACAGTTCGACGCGTTCGGCATGGGCGGAAAACAACGCGAAATTGACGCCCTTGCCGTCCCAGACAGCGCCGAGGGGATACGGATTGCCGGGCCATACACGAGCGCGGGCGGACATGAGCAGTCTCCGAAGTGGGGTAAATTATTTTGGAGGAATCGTCTATTTGGAAATTTCAAAAAGATATCCGCGACAAACAACGGGCATTGATATTCAAAGCGATCTTTTATACCATCACCTTCCAATCCCCCGACAAAACTCCCGATAACGGTACACCCGAACCGACGGCAAAAAAGGCTCATCCTCAATTCGCACGTCCGCCCGCCGCAACCGAGGATTCAGCGGAGGTTCCGGCGTCACCGCCACAAATTCAGGCAACCGCTCGCCACGCCGCAACGGCACTAAAACTGGCAGGGGAGTTTGCATCAATCGGCGCGACATACCACAGTGCTCCAACGAGGTGAAAACGACATTGGCCCGCAGGTGCGGACAAACTCCGCGAACACGAGCCAACGGTTCATCACCAGCAAGTTCCGCCAACCGCTGCAATTCCAACCGAACCTGCGGCGTTTCAGCGCGCTGTTCCAACAAGCGACGCGCCTCGGCCACACTAGTACGCTGAATCACGCGGCCCTGTTTAGACCAGGTAAAACCGATCTTGAGCGGTCGCCGCTCCAGCAGGGGAACATGCCGATAAGCCTGCTTCAAGTTCAAACGGGCGGCGCCCATGCGGCGCATGGCCACGGTCACGGTTTCCCAGCGCCGATGCAAATCCGCCATTGCATGGTTCGTCTCGATCCGACCGAGATTCTTCAACGCCAACACGGCGGCCTTGAATTCATCCTTGGCGACATGGCAAGCATGAGCAGCGGACAGGGTTTCCAAACTGACCCCAACAATACCGGGACAGGTCAACGTTTCTCGACCATCCTGACTGTCCTCATACCAAAGAGCCCGATAGAGCCGAACCGCCTTAAGACGCATATCCAAATTTTCCGCCAATTCCACTTCGGTACGCGACACCCAAACCGGCAAGACGCCATCCTGACGAACCGCCGCACAAAAAGCGTCCAGCCGAGCAAGCATCGCTTCAAAAGCAGACAGCAGATTCATTCGCAAGACAATCGATGAAGTTTGCAACACTATCCCCATCACCTAACAACTGCACTAAAGAATCGGCAACTCGACCCCTCTGAACAACGCATCCACCTCGTCCAAAGTCTGAAGCCGTTCCATCATCCGCACCCGCTCTCTCGTCAAGTGAGGAGCAAACAACTCAATAAATTCATACATATAACACCGCAGAAACATACCACGCCGAAACCCGATCCTGGTCACGCTAGCCGCAAACAAATGACTCGCATCCAACCGCACCAAATCCTGATCCTGCTCTGGATCATAAGCCATCCGGGCAACAATACCGACTCCCATTCCCAAACGAACATATGTTTTAATCACATCCGCGTCGGTCGCGGTAAAAGCCACCATTGGCTTCAGTTGCGCGCCACGAAACGCTTCATCCAGTTGCGACCGCCCCGTGAAACCAAAGACATAAGTCACCAACGGATATCGAGCAACATCCTGCAAGGTCAGATGATCCAGTTTTGCCAGCGGATGATCGCGTGGCATCAGCACACAGCGTTGCCAGACGTAACAGGGCATCATCACCAAATCCTCGAATAACTCCAAGGACTCCGTGGCAATGGCAAAGTCCACCTCACCAGACTGCACCATCTCGGCAATCTGCGCCGGAGAACCCTGATGAATCTGCAAGGTCACCGCCGGATAACGTTCTCGAAAAAGCCTGACCACCGGCGGCAGGGCGTAGCGAGCCTGGGTATGCGTCGTGGCGATCGACAAGCTACCCCGCCGATCATCGCGGTACTCCTCGGCTAAAATCTGAATATTGTTCACCTCTCGCAAGATAATCTCCACCTTGAGCATAATCTGCCGCCCAATCGGTGTCATTTCAGTCAAATGCTTACCATTGCGACTGAACAGTTCGACGCCCAATTCCTCTTCCAGCAACCGCAATTGCTTGCTAATACCTGGTTGGGAAGTATAAAGGCTCTCCGCAGCAGCGGAAATATTCATATTATTTCGGACAATGGCAACCAGGTAGCGCAGTTGCTGCAATTTCATAGCGGATAATATCCCCTACGAGAGACCAGTATCAAGCCAGTCAACGGCGGCAAATCCAGCACCAGTGAACAGGGATATCCCAAATGTGGTATCGAATCAGTATGAACTGTACCATTATTCATACCGCCGCCACCATACGTCTCAGCGTCGGAACTGAGAATTTCCTGATAAAATCCAGACAGTGGCACTCCCACGCGATAACCAGGACGGGCCGCCGCCGAAAAATTCATAACCACCAAAACCGGATCATCTCCACCGCCACGGCGCAAGTAGGCTACAACTGACCGAGCGGCGTCATGGCAATCGAGCCACTCGAAACCTTCCTGAGAAAACTCACAATCATGCAGGCTCGGCATGGATAGATAGAAGTGGTTAAGATCACGAACCAGTCCCTGTATTCCCCGGCACTCATTCTGGCCCAGCAACTCCCAGTCAAGGACCGCAGCGTGATCCCACTCCCGTCCTTGCGCCAACTCATTACCCATAAATAGAAACTTCTTGCCGGGGTAAGTCCACATGTAAAGATAGAGCAAGCGAAGATTGGCAAATCGCTGGCAGCGGTCTCCCGGCATCCTGGAAAGCAGCGAACCCTTACCATGCACGACTTCATCATGAGACAGAGGCAGCATGAAGTTCTCGGTAAAAGCATACAGCAGACCAAAGGTCAACAACTCGTGATGATGGCAGCGCAAGGTCGGATCACACGACAGATACTCCAAAACATCATGCATCCATCCCATATTCCACTTCATGCCGAATCCAAGACCTCCCATCCAGGAGGGCCGAGTCACCAATGGCCAAGCCGTGGATTCCTCGGCAATCATCAGTACCCCTGGATAGCGGCGATGGACGATCTCATTAAGTTCACGCAGGAAAGCGACCGCTTCCAGATTTTCATTGCCGCCAAACAAATTAGGCGCCCATTCACCCGATTCGCGCGCATAATCCAGATACAGCATGGATGCGACAGCATCCACCCGTAAACCATCCAGATGATATTCCTCCAACCAGAAACAGGCGCTGGCCAGCAGGAAATTCTTGACCTGATTACGACCGTAATCGAACGCCAACGTACCCCAGCCTCTTTGCTCGCGGCGGTCTGGATCCTGATGCTCATACAGGCAGGCACCGTCAAATTGAGCCAGACCGTGCGCGTCCTTGGGAAAGTGGCCAGGAACCCAATCCAGAATGACGCCAATACCAGCCTGATGGCAGTAATCCACAAACCAATGGAAATCGCGCGGACTACCATGGCGGCTAGTGGGAGCAAAAAACCCGGTTGGCTGATAACCCCAAGATGCATCCAGGGGATGTTCGGTAAGAGGCATCAACTCAATATGGGTGAAGCCCAACGAGCCGACATAGGCCACCAAGCGCGGCGCCAGATCCCTGTAATTCAGGTAGTCGCCCTGTTCGTCCCGCTGCCAGGAGCCCAAGTGGACTTCATAAACCGCCAGGGGAGCACGCGCCCAGCCCCGCCGCCGCCGCCGGGTCATCCATATCTCGTCGCGCCATGGATGGGGCACGCTCTCCATGACCAAGGCGGAATTAGCCGGACGCCGCTCAAACCAGCGGCCATAAGGATCGCTTTTACGCAACCGTTCGCCCGTTTCCCGGACCCGAAGCTCAAATTGGTAGCGCGCGCCCAAGGCCACATCAGGAACGAACAGCTCCCAAACGCCACCGCGACGACGCAAGGGATGACGCAGACCGTTCCACTGGTTGAAATCGCCCACCACGCTGACTTGAGCGGCGTTCGGCGCCCAAACCGCGAACAGCACTCCGGCAACATGATCCACCGTGCGCGGATGCGCCCCCAACACGCGGTAGGCGTGCAGATGACGCCCTTCGTTAAACAGATGCAGATCGTACAGACTGAGCTGCGGAAGAAAATCGTAAGGATCATGGGCGACCTGCTCATGGCCAGCGGCGTCGGTCCAGGCCAGCCGATAATGCGGCGGCAGCGCGCCGGTCGCGCCGCGCCACTCGAACAAATCGGTATCCGCCAACCGTCGCAGTGGTTGATCGACATCGAGCAGGCGTGCCTGTCGGGCGCCGGGCAGGAACACCCGTATGATCGAACGATCGCCGCGGCCATGGCGACCCAGCACGGCGAACGGGTCGGGGTGGAGACCCGCGCGCAGCAGCGCGGCATCGGCCATGGCGCGGTCCACGGCGGATGGATCCAGGTTTCGAGAAGTATCGCTATCGTCGGGGTGCGTCATCAAGTTGTGGAGTATCGCATCGGTTCATTCATACTTCGATCATCTCGGTCCAGGCGCCCTGGACAACCAAAACCCTAGACCGAAACCGACTATGATTAGGGTCGATTGATTGATGCTTCGATCCCCGCGCCACCCCTGGTCACCTGGTCACCCAGTCACCGGCGCGGTAGGCAGCACCGTTCAAACCGCCATGCTTGAAAACCGAATCAGCATAGCAGAGAGGAACACCAAACGCATGAACGCCGCCATCACTTCGCGGTTTGTCAGCCGTCTGACGCGGGAGACGCTTGCGCTGATTTTAGCGGGCGGGCGTGGCAGCCGACTTAAGCAACTGACCCTGTGGCGGGCCAAACCCGCCACGCATTTCGGCGGCAAGTATCGAATCATCGATTTTCCACTCTCCAATTGCATCAACTCTGGAATCAGACGAGTTTGTGTATTGACTCAATACAAAGCGCATTCGCTGATCCAACATATCCAGCGTGGTTGGGGCTTCCTGCGCGGCGAGTTTGGCGAATTCGTGGAATTATTACCGGCCCAGCAGCGGATCGACGAAGCTTCGTGGTACAAGGGCACGGCCGATGCGGTTTACCAGAATCTGGATATCATCCGCAATCATGCGCCCGAATTCGTGTTGATCCTGGCTGGCGATCACATCTACAAGATGGATTATGGTCCAATGTTGGCGCGCCATGTCGAAAGCAAGGCCAACGTCACGGTCGGCTGCATCGAGGTGCCGCGCGAGCGGGCGCGTGAGTTCGGGGTGCTGACCGCCAACGATCGCGGCGAAGTCGTGCGATTCGTGGAGAAGCCACAAACGCCGGAAGCTCTGCCGGGCCGGGACGACATGACGCTCGCGTCGATGGGGATTTACGTGTTCGACACCCAATTCCTGTACGAACGGTTGATCGAGGATGCCGAAGATCCGCATTCCGGCCACGATTTCGGCAAGGATCTGCTGCCGCGTCTGCTGGATCGACATCGGGTGATGATTTACCCGTTTCGCGACGTGCAGACCAAGGCGCAGAGCTACTGGCGCGACGTCGGCGCCGTGGACGCCTTTTGGGAATCGAACATGGAGTTGGTCGGGGTGGATCCGGAGTTGAATCTGTACGACGAACGCTGGCCGATCTGGACTTACCAGGAGCAGTTGCCGCCCGCCAAGTTCGTGTTCGACGATGACGGACGGCGAGGCATGGCGGTGGATTCCATGGTGGCGGATGGTTGCATCATCTCGGGCGGTTATGTGAATCATTCACTGTTGTTCCCGCGGGTGCAGGTGCATTCCTTCGTGCGGTTGCGAGACGCCGTGGTGTTGCCCCAGGTGGATATCGGCCGCTACTGCCACTTGAGCAAGGTGATCATCGACCGGGGTTGCATCATTCCACCGGGTACGGTGGTTGGCGCGAACGCCGAGGAAGACGCGCGGCGGTTCTACCGCACCGAGCAAGGCGTGGTATTGATCACGCGCGAGATGCTGGGACAGGAGTTGCAGCGGATTCGATGAAGCCCGAGCAGCCGGGAACCGGCAGACCAATACCGGCCAGGACCGCTGGCGCCCGTGACCTTCAAATGCGTTTAACCCGTCAATCCGCCAGTTTCCAATTTCCAATTTCCAATTTCCAATTTCCAATTTCCAATTCCAATTTGTCAACTCAAGGAGTCCATGACGATGCGCACAGCTTCGCCTCTCGACCACCGGTGCGCCGGATTGCTGCTGCATCCAACCTCGCTGCCCGGCGGCCATGGCAACGGCGATCTGGGGCCGAACGCCTATCGGCTGGTCGACTTCATGACCGCTTGCGGATTCACGGTCTGGCAAACCTTGCCCTTGGGGCCGACCCACGACGATTTGTCGCCGTACTCGGCGCAGTCGGTTCATGCCGGCAATCCCCGCTTGATTGCCCTGGAGCCGTTGATCGAGGCGGGCTGGTTGCACCCGGACGGTGGACCGCGTCCGGACGAGGACGGGTGGGCGTACCGCCAGCGGCGCTTGACCGAGGCCCGGCGCGGTTTTCAGGACCGGGGTGGGGCGGAACGCGACGCCCACGAGGCCTTTCTGAACCAGCACCGGCACTGGTTGGACGATTACGCGCTGTACCAGGCGATCCGGGCGGCGCGGGAGCGGCAAGCCTGGTTCGACTGGCCGCGCGAGTTGCGCGATCGCCGGCCCGAGGCGCTGGCCACGGCACGGCGGCAACTATCGGATGCGATGGCCCAGGCGCGGTTCGAGCAATTTCTGTTTTACCGCCAGTGGGCGGCGCTCAAGCGTTACGCCAACGAGCGGGGCATGCGGATGTTCGGCGATATTCCACTGTTCGTCGGCTACGACAGCGCGGACGTGTGGGCCCGGCGCGAGGCGTTCCTGCTCGATGGCGAGGGCAGACGAACCGTGGTGGCCGGAGTGCCGCCGGATTACTTTTCCGCCACTGGCCAATTGTGGGGCAATCCGCATTACGCCTGGGAGCAAATGAAGGTCGATGGGTTCCAGTGGTGGAAAGAGCGGATTCGCACGCAATTCACTCAGTTCGATCTGTTGCGCATCGATCATTTCCGGGGACTGGAGGCATATTGGGAAATTCCCGCCACGGCGAAAACCGCGGTGGCGGGGCAGTGGCGGCCAGCGCCAGGCGACGAACTGTTCCGGGCGTTGCGAGCGGAGTTCGGGGGGCTGCCGCTGGTGGCCGAGGACTTGGGCATCATCACCCCCGAGGTCGAGGCGCTGCGCGACAGCCATGGGTTGCCAGGCATGAAGGTATTGCATTTCGCCTTCGGCGGCGGGGCCGACAACCCCTATCTCCCGCACAATCATATTGTCAATTCCGTGGTTTACACCGGCACGCACGACAACGACACGACGCTGGGCTGGTTCACGGCGCTTGACGCGCAAACCCGCGCGCATCTGTTCGATTATCTGGGCGGCGGGCCGGAGCGGATGCCGGAATTGCTGACGCGGGCGGCGTTCGCCTCGGTGGCGCGGCTGGCGGTCGTGCCCATGCAGGACGTGTTGCAACTGGGCGGCGCGGACCGGATGAACCAGCCGGGCGTCGCGGAAGGCAACTGGCGCTGGCGGTTCCGCTGGGAGCAGGTCGGCCCCGGCGTCGCTGAACATTACCGGCATCTATTGACGCTGTATGGGCGGGCATAACCATGGCGACGAATGCCGATACCCTCTGGGGCTTGTTGGTCACGGTGCGCGAGCGGCGACCGCTGGTCCACAACATCACCAACTTCGTGGTGATGAACAACAGCGCGAACGCGCTCCTGGCGCTGGGCGCGGCGCCGGCGATGGTGCATTCCTGTGACGAGGTGGAGGATTTCGTTGCGTTCAGTCACGCGCTGGTCGTCAATATCGGCACGCTGGACTCGGCACAGGTCGCGGCATGCAAGCTGGCGGCCATGCGCGCGCGGACGGTGGGCGTGCCCTGGATCCTTGATCCGGTGGGCGCGGGCGCGACCTCCTATCGGCGCGCGGCGGCGGACGCGCTGGCGCGGTTGCAGCCGAACGTGATTCGGGGCAACGGCTCGGAAATCCTGACACTGACGCGCCAGGCGGGCGCGGGCCGGGGGGTGGACAGCCTGCACGGTTCGAAAGCCGCGCTGGACGCGGCGCGGCTGCTGGCGCAAGAGACCGGGGCCGTGGTCGCCGTCACCGGCGCGGTGGACTACGTGACCGACGGCGTACAAGTGACGGCGATCGCCAACGGCCATCCGCTGATGACGCACGTCACGGGCATGGGATGCTCGGCGACGGCGGTCGTCGGCGCTTTTCTGGCGGTGGAGCTCGATCCGCTGGTGGCGACGGTGGCGGGGCTGGCGGTGTTCGGCGTGGCGGGCGAACTCGCGGCGGAGCGGGCGGCGGGGCCGGGCAGTTTACAGGTGGCGCTGCTGGACGCCCTGCATGCGATGACGCAAGAAGATTTGGCGCAACGGCTGAAGCTGGAATAGTAGGCGCCGAAACTGG
>CALGOO010000305.1 GCA_937960715.1 uncultured Candidatus Competibacteraceae bacterium | reverse complement strand
CTGGCCGCCACCACCGGCGTGGTCGCCGCCTCGGTGATCGCCATGGGCCTGATCTCGCTGCCGATCATGCTGCGCTTCGGCTACGACAAGGCGCTGGCCTCCGGCGTGATCGCCGCCTCCGGCACCCTGGCGCAGATCATCCCGCCCTCGCTGGTGCTGATCGTGATGGCCGACGTGCTCGGCCGCTCGGTCGGCGACATGTACAAGGGCGCCTTCATCCCCGGTTTCGTGCTGACCGGGTTGTACGTCGGCTGGATCTTCCTGAACACCGTTTTTCGCCCGCATACCGTCCCGGCCCTGCCGCCGGAGGCGCGCACCCTGCGCGGCTGGGCGCTGGCCCGCCGGGTGGTCGTGGCGATGGTGCCGCCGCTGGTGCTGATCTTCCTGGTGCTGGGCAGCATCTTCATCGGCTGGGCCACCCCCACCGAGGGTGGCGCGCTGGGCGGGGTCGGCGCCATGCTGCTGGCTCTAGGCAAAGGCAAGCTAAACCGCAAGATGCTGGTCGAGGCGATGCACGCCACCGCCAAGATCACCAGTTTTGTGATTTTCATCCTGATCGGCGCCAGCGTGTTCAGTCTGGTGTTCCGCGGGGTCAACGGCGACCTGTGGGTGGAGCACCTGCTGCTCGACTTGCCCGGCGGTCAGTTGGGTTTCCTGATCGTGGTCAACACGCTGGTGTTCCTGCTGGCGTTCTTCCTCGATTTCTTCGAGATCAGCTTCATCATCCTGCCGCTGCTGGCGCCAGTGGCGGAGAAGCTGGGCATCGACCTGGTCTGGTTCGGTATCCTGATGGGCGTGAACATGCAGACCTCGTTCATGCACCCGCCGTTCGGCTTCGCCCTGTTCTATCTGCGCAGCGTCGCCCCCCCGGCGGTGCGCACCACCGACATCTACTGGGGCGCGGTGCCGTTCGTCGTGATCCAGGTGATCATGGTGGCGCTGATCATCGCCTTCCCGTCGCTGGTGACCGTCGGCTTGGACCGTCCGGTCAATACCGGCCAGCCGGCCCAGGTGCGGATGCTGGGTTTGCCCGAGGATAGCGGCGGTTCAAATCCGCCCGCCGGTCAGGAAGACGCCGCCGATCTGTTCAAGCAGTTGCCCAAGCCTGCCCAATAAGCAGCCACGAAAAACCCCGGCGTCGATAGCGCCGGGTTTTCGCGATGCCAAGGCGGATTGAAGGCTATTTCTTGGCGCGCATCTGCGCCTGCATGAAGTTAGCCAAGGCACCCTCGGGCAAACTCATCCAGATGTCGGAGATTTGCTGGAAGGCGCGTAGCGAATCATACAGCTTCTTGAAATCCGGATTCTTGGCGGATTCCTCGGCGTATAGCTTCTGGGCCGCGTCATAGGCCGCTTTCAGGACATCGTCCGGATAACGCTTGAGTTGGGCGCCGTTTTGCACCAACCGCTGGATGGCCTGCGGATTCTTGGCGTCGTAGGCGGCCATCATCCGCAGGTTGGCTTCGGTGGCGGCGGTCTCGAATGCCGCCTGATAGGGCTTGGGCAGCTTCTCCCATTGCTCCTTGTTGACGTAGAAACTGATTTGCGGCCCGGTCTCCCACCAGCCGGGGTAGTAGTAGAACTTGGCGACCTTGTAGAAACCAAGTTTCTCGTCGTCGTAGGGGCCAACCCATTCGGCGGCGTCGATGGCGCCACGCTCCAAGGCCGGATAGATTTCGCCGCCCGGCAGGGCCTGCGGCACCGCGCCCAACGCCGAGAACACCTCCGCGCCGAAACCGGGAATGCGCATTTTCAGACCCTTGAGGTCTTCCAGCGATTTCACTTCCTTGCGGAACCAGCCGCCCATCTGGGTGCCGGTATTACCGCCGGGGAAGTTGACGACGCTGTACTTGGCGAAGAACTCGCGAGTCAAGGTCAGACCCTCGCCGTAATAGTACCAGCCGTTCATCTGCCGGGCGTTCAGCCCGAACGGGATGGCGGTGTCGATGGAAAACGCCTTGTTCTTGCCGTGGAAGTAGTAGCCGCAGGTATGGCAGCACTCCACCGTGTTCTGCTGCACGGCGTCCAGCACGCCGAACGGCGGCACGATCTCGCCGCCGGCGAAGACTCGAATCTCGAACCTGCCCTCGGTCAGTTCGGCAATCCGCTTGGCCAGTACCTCGGCGCCGCCGTAGATCGTATCCAGGCTCTTGGGAAAGCTGGAGGCAATCCGCCATTTGAGGGTCGGCAACCCCTGTCCCTGAGGCGGAGCCGCAGGCTGGGCGGCGGATTGGGCCGCTGGCGGGGATGATGACTGACCGATGGCGGGAACCGTGGTCGCACCGGCGGCGGCGACCAGACCCAGACCTGTTTTCTTGATGAATTCACGGCGCTGCATGTGCTTCTTCTCCTCATCGTTGGTGATTGTCGACCCGATCGGCATTTCACGGGAACGCCCGGATTCCCATTGCGAGAATTGCGTATCCTTTAAAATTTATCAGACCCTTGGCGAATTGCATCCCGGGATTCGCGGCTTTTGACACGCGCGGGGAAGCTGCCTATAGTGCGAACCTTCCTTCAGGATCCTTGTCGATAACCGACGGCGGATCACGCCGCTCCAGCGCACGGGAGGTTCCCACATGCTCATATCAGAACACGCCGTCATGTGACGCCTTCCGGGCGGTCTCCGGAAGGCGCTGGTTGTCTTCCGAGTCTGCTTTCCGATCTGGGAAAACCCTGGGTGACAACCGTCATCCAGGGTTTTTTGCATGGAGGAGCCGGACTCCCCATCACGCGAGCAGCGATCATGCCCATCAGGAAAACCATTACCAAGGGCCGGGTTCCCGTCAAAATCTATACCGACGACGTGGATCCGCAGGCCATCAACCAGTTGCTCAACGTCGCGCAACTGCCGTTCGTCCACAATCATGTGGCGGCGATGCCGGACGTTCACGTCGGGATCGGCGCGACCGTCGGCGCGGTCATCCCCACCAAGGGCGCCATCATTCCAGCGGCGGTCGGGGTCGATATTGGGTGCGGGATGAACGCCGTTCGCCTCAGCCTCAAGGCCAGCCAGTTGCCGGACAACCTGCGGCCCACGC
The DNA here is from genome assembly GCA_937960715.1 of uncultured Candidatus Competibacteraceae bacterium. Lineage (GTDB taxonomy): Bacteria > Pseudomonadota > Gammaproteobacteria > Competibacterales > Competibacteraceae > Contendibacter. The sequence goes on along the minus strand of CALGOO010000305.1, from coordinate 5,624 downwards.
GCGTCGCCATCGAGGCAGCGGTGCCGGTCGGCTTCGCCATGCATGCCGATAAACCCGGCGTTCCGGCCTCGGCGATTCGCGCCCTGGACGGCGGCCTGGACCGCATCGTCGGCAAGCACCCCGGCATCCTCAAGATGCAAAAGCATGTCGAACGGATCTGGGCGCAGCAGTTGGGAACGCTGGGCGGCGGCAATCACTTCATCGAACTGTGCTTGGACGAGAATCAAGACGTGTGGGTGATGCTGCACTCCGGCAGCCGAGGCATCGGCAACATCATCGGCCGCTACTTCATCGACCTGGCGCGCAAGGACATGGGCAAACATCTGATCAACCTGCCCGACCGCGATCTGGCTTATCTTCAGGAAGGCGCCGAACACTTCGACGATTACGTGGAGGCGGTGCGCTGGGCGCAGGATTACGCCATGACCAACCGCCGCGAGATGATGCGGCTGATCCTGGCCGCCCTGGCTCGGCAACTACCGTCGTTCACCCTGACCCAGGAGGCGATCAATTGCCATCACAATTACGTGGCAGTTGAGCATCACTTTGGCGAGAATTTGTTCATCACCCGCAAGGGCGCCATTCGCGCCGGCATGGGCGACCTGGGCATCATCCCCGGCAGCATGGGCGCCCGCTCCTACATCGTGCGCGGCAAGGGCGAACCGCAATCGTTCTGTTCCTGCGCCCACGGCGCCGGGCGGCGGATGAGTCGGGGCCAGGCCAAGAAAAAATTCGACCCCCAGGATTTGATCGCCCAGACCGCCGGGGTGGAATGTCGCAAGGACGCCGGCGTGATCGACGAGATTCCTGGCGCCTACAAGCCCATCGACGAGGTGATGGCCAATCAGGTCGACCTGGTCGAGGTCGTGCATACCCTCAAGCAGGTGGTGTGCGTCAAGGGCTGAGCACCCTTACGCGATGGAGAACCGCGTCATGGAAAAAAGCATCCAGCGGCCACGCCGCAACCCGGTCGCCGCCGCGCCGATCCTGCGCAAGGGCGGCGCGCACCAAAAGTCGAAGACGGCGGAGCGGACCCAGGTCCGCGCCCAGTTGCGGCGGGAAAGCACCGCATGGCGGCGGCCACGCTAACCGCGCGCCGCTTACCAGCGCAGCAACACCCAGGCCGGAATCAGCAACCCGCTCTGCAAGTCATTGAAGCGGGTTTCCAGATTGCCGTCGCCGTCGGTATCGACCAGATAGTAGGACGCGCCCTTGGCGGGATTGATCTTGATCATGTACAGCACGCCCCCAGCGCGATATTCCTCGATGGAACCCTGATCGCCTTGCTGACGAATCGTCACTTCCGGGGCCGGGACACTCTGTTCCCGCGACCCCTCCGGGGGACCATCGGCGATGGGCTCCAAACCGGGGGATTTCGTGGCGTCCTGAGCCCAAGTCAGGCCCGACGCCAGGAACAACGCAATCAATAGCCGCGAACGCATGACGGATCCTTGAAAGTGGTTGGCGCGATGGAATACGCCAGTCCACCCCCACGGGCAAACTCGACGCCCCCGCATCATTTCCCAGCCCCGGCGATTTGTCCAGTCAGGGAAGGTTCACCGTCGGCGCGCGCTTGCAGGCTTTCGATGAACCGCCGAATATGCGGCATGTGGCTGCCTTCCCAATACAGTTGACCGCATTGCCCGCACTCCCAGAACGCCTCGACGTAAAGGCGGGTTTTCGGCGGCAACCGTTCCCAAACCCGACCCCGGGACACCGTCGCCAACAGGCCGTTGCAACGAGCGCATCGCTGGAACGGCTGGATCGCGCGGTAAAGATCCAGCCGGTCGAGAACTTCCTCGATCTGCCGGCGCGGATCGGTGGCGCGCACGAAAAAACCGTGCGTCACCATCGCCCGTTTCAACAGGTCGCGGTCGCGGGTCAACAAAATCCGCTGCTCGACGCCGGCCAGGCGGGCCAGTTCGGCGTCGTCGTAATCGTTGCGGTAGAGCGTGTCGAAACCCAGCAGCCGCAGATAACGCGCCAGCTTGCCCAGATGCACGTCCAGTACGAAGCGGGTGGTCCGCAGCGGACGCAGTCGGACCCGAACCAGCGGCTGAATGTCGAAGGACTCGAACAGGGGATAGACGCTGATGCGGTCCCCATTCTGAACGATGTAGGAGAAATCGACCGAATCGCCGTTGACCAGGATCAGTTCGATTTCGGTATGCGGAACCCCCAGCGCCTCGATCATGTCCTTGATCGAAGCGCGCCGCTGGAAGGCATGGTCGAAACAAACCTTGCGCCGCTCCGGCGGCAGGAAATCGTTCAGTTCCTCGTAGAACCGGATCGAACACTGGCTCACGGCGTGGAACTCGTTCCAGCGGATTCGGCCAGCCCGAGCCGCCGGGCCAAATGCCCCGACCCGCTTTCGATCATGCCAAGACGGAGTTCACGCGCGAGGATGACTTGGCCTGGCATGGCGGCGCCTCCAATTTTCAGCCCATGCCAAAAACCATAGGTGAAGCCTGGATGGGCGTCAAACTTGGGGTGCTGACCGACCACCAGTACAACCTCGGTAACCGCGAGCCCAATATTCAGGTCTGGCATGTCGTCCACCACCAGGATCGGTCGCTGACCCCGCGCCACACCCGCTACCACCGCCGGCCACTGCGCCCCGACAGCACTTGGGAAATGCTCAAGCGCCTGCGCTGACTGTGGGGTTTCACCGCGCGGCTGGCGGTGGACGAGCATGGGAAGGTGGAACTGGTCGGGGAATGTCCGCAATCGCAGGGGCGGTGAAGATCGCCGACCGAACTCGTACAATTCGCGCCGGGAGTAGGTTCACCCCAATCTCGCGGCGAGGGATCGGTGGACGCCGATCAGGCTCTATCGGCAACTCTTTGACTGCAAGCTCCGTGCGGCGCGCGCCCGCGGCCGTTTTCCCGAGGCGGGCGCGGGCTGGACTTTCGCCGCACCCTTCAACCTTCACGACACAACCGAACCGACAACCATGGACAAGCGCGAACTCGAACAGACTCTCGTCCTCATCAAACCGGACGCCCTCAAGCAGTCGCTGACCGGCTACATGCTTTCCCTGCTTTCCGAAGTGCATATCGGACTCCGATTCGCTGGCGCGAAGATCGTGACCGTACACAAGATGCTTGCCGAGGAGCACTATGCGGAGCATCGCGGCAAGCCCTTCTTCCCCGCCCTGATCGACTACATCAGCGGACGCATCCACTACAGCGAAGAGGATGCCTGGAAACGCCGGGTGGTGGCCCTGATTTACCAGGGCCCCGACGCCATCAAGAAGATTCGCGACATCGCCGGCCCGACCAATCCCCAGCAGGCCCGCGACAGCAAGCCGGGCAGCGTGCGCGCCTTGGGCACGGTGATCCCGGTGGAAGATGGCAACGGCGCGGTAGTGGACAGCCGCATGGACAACCTCATTCACGCCTCCGCCAATCCCGCCGACGCCGAACGGGAAATCAAGCTCTGGTTCGCGCCCTACGATATCCCGCCGGCCATGCACGAGTTCGAGACCGCCGAGAGCGACGAGCACTACTATTTCAAGGGCGGACGGCTTTTCACCAGCCACGAACCTGGCAGCGCCTGCATCATGGCGCCTGGCGATGTGGGGTGGCGGTCGGATCTGGAAGCCTTGCGGTCGATCATGGCGGGCAAGGATGCGGCTTGCTCGCTAAACGCCGTCGTGGCCAAATACCTCATCAACGAGCAACGGGAACTGACATCGAATTCCGATGCGTAGTAGGCCGCTTACGATTGTAAGCGATTGAAATAAAAGCGGATACCGTTCCAGTAACAAGGCTGCTATCCACCGGGAAACGGTATGATCCTTCGTCCACGCCCGGTCCGTTCCGCAACGGGCCGGGCGGTTGTGGTGGGTTGGAACGCCCCTCGCCGCTATAGCCACCAGCAGCCACCGTAGCGAGCAGCAACGCCAGCAGACAACTTAACGCGTCGTCCCCTTGGCCATGTTGGCCCTTGCCAAGAGGCTTAGAGGCTTTCCCGCCTTGCGAAGCATCGCTCCTGCCCGAGCGCCCCGCGCTTCAAGCAATTTGAAACAAAGTGAAATCCACCCGTTTCAAATTGAAACGCCCGAGATCGAAAACCACGAGTCAACGCTCGTAACCCATTCATGGATAAAGATATCCATTTTGAATTCGATTTGGCATTGAAAATGCCTGGAACCGGTCCACCCCCAACTCCAGGGATAAAATCCAGATAATCAAACTCGCCGCCAGCGGTCGTGGGCTAGGATCGGCGAGATTGATGGTGCTGCGGATGCCAGGAACGGAGTGGCGGGCAAATGGATTACAGCCCTGAGCGGCGGTGAAAGCGCATTCCATCGCAAGAATCACCGCATAACTGGAAGACGTTGGATAATCACTCGATAGTTGGCAGTCCAATACGATGAAGGAAAAATTGTATCTCGACTCCACTATTCCGATTTATTACGTTGACCAACGTGAATCCTTGACGATTTTTATTGAGATAACAAGGAAGTGGTGGTCGGAAATGGCCAATAGTTACGAGTTGTTTATTTCTGATGCCGTGTTACAAGAATTGGTTAGCACAAATCATCCATCCAAAATAGAAGCTATAAAGCTTGTATCGGCTATTTCGTTGCTACCACTGAACCAGGATATAGAACAACTTATTGAAGCCTATTTTGATAACAGTATTATGCCAAGATCGCTTGTGGGTGATGCGGTGCATCTTGCCTGTGCCAGTTACCACGATATCGACTATCTTCTCACTTGGGATTGCAACCACCTTGCGAATGCTAATAAGTGGAGGCATATCCAGGTTATTAACAGTCGTCTTGGTTTTTCGACGCCAAAAATCGTCATGCCGATTGAGTTACTGATTCTTCAACGGTTTTCTTGGAATCGAACGATGCATATAGTTTAGCCATGGGCTTCGCAAGCTTGCCTTCAGATGGTAACTACTGATCAACCCATCTGATTCCAAAAGACCGCCGCGGAAGATGAGGAGGTAAGGATAATGATTCATTCAGTGATATTGCAGGAGAAAGATAGAACCCAAGAAAAGCTGTCTGGAGAAAGCGGATCGATTCATGAATATCTGATACGATCCCACCTCGCGGCCAAGGAAATCGCGGCATCATACGATTTTCATCTCCATTACGCCAAAATGTCCAATGAAAGACCGAGCGATCGTTCAGTTCCTCCTTTCCCCATCAAGGAGAGAAGGATGGCCATGAGGGTAAGTTTTTGGTAATTGCTCATTAACTGCAGGTAAGTCGCCCATAGTCGCTTTATAACCTATTACAAATATTGAAGTATTATTTTGATACGCGCCGGTTTACCTGCAGTTAATGAGAACTTACAGTTTTTGAAGCCGCGGCCTTGTCCTATCGCATCGGTGAGCAAGTTGTTGGAACAGAGCGAGATTGTGACAATGACAGGTTCATGGCGGGCGGGCGGTGAAGCGGAGGAAGATGCAAAAAAGATGTCATCGGGCAAGGATGCCTGCCGTGTAAGAGCCATAACGGGCGAAGTGCTGGAGTGCCTGATGCCGGAACCCGCTCGGTGTCGTTATGCGATGCCGTTCGGTCACGGCTTTTTCTACCAGTACCTTAAGGCGATTTCCAGAAATGAAATGACCCGGACTGGCTCCCATGCTCCAGCGTGGGT
>CALGOO010000304.1 GCA_937960715.1 uncultured Candidatus Competibacteraceae bacterium | reverse complement strand
GTATTGATGCTGGGTGTCTCGACTCCAGTCCCCGCGCAAAATAGACTAAAACCGATGCTTGAATCGTTATAAAGAATCTGGGGAGGCTTGTATTGGGGAAACTTACTGACCAATTTCTCCCCGGCCTTGATCATCAAGGGAATGGGATTAAACCCGCCAGCAACGGTGATATGATCCGGGGCAGTTTGCGCATGAGCAACGGATAACGCCATTGTCAAACAGCCGGTTAAGAATGTTTTTTTAAAATACATAGTCGCCTCCCAAGGCCAATGAATGCGAAAATTACTGCGGAAAATATAATCCTATCCCTCAAGGATTCCGGCAAACAAATATAAACAAATGTTAAATATGGATTAAAAAATGTTAATTAAGTGTAAAAATGGAAAACCAACTCTCAGGAACGACAACCGGAGGAAGGGAATACACGGGGCGCTCCATACGATCCTGATGTCGCGGCGGGTAACTCAAGAAGGGAATGGCCATTCAGTTTCGCGGCCCCGCGCCGGCTTCATCCCATCCGCCCGCGCGTTCCGCCCGAATCTGGCTACTTCTTGGCGCGGCGACTCACCATGAACGTCGCGTTACCTTCCACGACGACCGTGTCTCCCACCGTGCAGACCGTGCTCATCACCACCCGCCGCCGCTCCACGTTGATATCCTGGATGGTGCAGGTAGCGGTGACGGTGTCGCCGATCCGCACCGGCGCCTTGAAGCGCAGCTGCTGGTCCACGTAGATCGCCCCCGGTCCCGGCAGGCGGGTGCCCGCCACGCAGGAAATCAGCCCGGCGCAAAACATGCCGTGGGCGATGCGGGTCTTGAACGGAGTCCCCGCGGCGAACACCTCGTTGCAATGCACGGGGTTGTAGTCGCCGGTCAGCCCCGCGAACATGACCACGTCGGTCTCGGTGACGGTCTTGGCGTGGGAGGCGCTCATGCCGACCGCGAGATCTTCGAGATAATAGCCATGGATGCTGTCGTTGTAGCCTTCGTGGGTGGAATACATGCGCTTCTCCAGTCTGGGTGGTGCTCGTTCGCGGCGCTAGCCTACACGACGGAGCGAAACAGGGGGAAATCGCGGCTGCGGTTTCCGCCGACAGCCAATAAATCCATTGCATCGGTAGGGGGGACTAAATACCATACTTCACCAGGGTTTAGCGCCACTCTCCAACACAAGCCATCTCAAAGCGAAGGTGAACGATGAAAATTCTAGTCGCCGTAAAACGGGTCGTTGACTATAACGTCAAGGTTCGGGCGAAAGCGGACGGTTCCGGCGTGGAAACCGCCAACGTCAAGATGTCCATGAACCCGTTCGACGAAATCGCCGTGGAAGAAGCCGTCCGCCTGCAAGAGGCGGGCAAGGCGAAGGAAATCGTGGCGGTATCGCTGGGCGTGGCCGCTTGCCAGGACACGATCCGCACCGCGCTGGCGATGGGCGCCGACCGGGGCATTCTGGTGGAAACCGACGCCGACCTGCAACCGCTGGCGGTCGCCAAGCTGCTCAAGGCAGTGGTCGAGAAGGAAAAACCCGAACTGGTCATCCTCGGCAAGCAGGCCATCGACGACGACTCCAACCAAACCGGCCAGATGCTGGCGGCGCTGCTGGGCTGGCCGCAGGGCACGTTCGCCTCCAAGGTCGAAGTCGGCGCCGGCACGGTCGACGTCACCCGCGAGATCGACGGCGGTCTGGAAACCGTGGCGCTCAAGCTGCCGGCGGTGGTCACCACCGACCTGCGCCTGAACGAGCCGCGCTTCGTCAAGCTGCCCAACATCATGAAAGCCAAGAAGAAACCGCTGGACGTGCTGAAACCGGCGGATCTAGGGGTGGACGTAGCGCCGCGCCTGATCACCCTGAAGGTGCAGGAACCGCCCAAGCGCCAGGCCGGCATCAAGGTCGACACCGTCGCCGCCCTGGTGGGCAAGCTCCGCAACGAAGCGCACGTCATCTAACGCCCGCGAGACCCGAACCATGAGCATCCTGGTCATTGCCGAACACGACAACGCCGTTCTCAAGGCGGCCACCCTCAACACCATCACCGCCGCCACCCAACTGGGCAGCGACATCGTCATCCTGGTGGCCGGCCATGGTTGCGGCGCGGTCGCCGAGGCCGCCGCCAAGGTCGTCGGCATCAAGAAGGTGCTGCTGGCCGACGCCCCCCACTATGCCAACCAACTGGCCGAGAACGTGGCGGCCCTGGTGGTCAGCCTGGCCGGCGGTTACACCCACATCCTGGCTTCCGCCACCGCCGCTGGCAAGAACATGTTGCCGCGCGTCGCCGCCCTGCTCGACGTGGCGCAGATTTCCGACGTCATCAAGGTGGAGAGCGTCAACACCTTCGTGCGACCGATCTACGCCGGCAACGTGCTGGCCACCGTGCAATCCAAGGACCCGATCAAGGTCATCACCGTGCGCGGCACCGCCTTCCCCGCCGCCACCGCTTCCGGCGGCTTCGCCGTGGTCGAAACCGTCGCCCCGGCGGCGGACGCCAGCGTCTCCAGTTTCGTCGGCCAGCAGTTGACCAAGTCCGACCGGCCGGAACTGACCGCCGCCCGCATCATCATCTCCGGCGGTCGCGGCATGGGCAACGGCGAGAACTTCAAGCTGCTGGAGGACGTGGCCGACAAGCTCGGCGCGGCGGTGGGCGCCTCCCGCGCCGCCGTGGACGCCGGCTTCGTGCCTAACGACTATCAGGTCGGCCAGACCGGCAAGGTGGTCGCGCCCGATCTCTACGTCGCCGTCGGCATTTCCGGCGCCATCCAGCACTTGGCCGGCATGAAGGACAGCAAGGTCATCGTCGCCATCAACAAGGACGAGGAAGCGCCGATCTTCCAGGTCGCCGATTACGGCTTGGTCGCCGATCTGTTCGCCGCCGTGCCCGAAATGTCCAAGGAACTGGACAAGCTGAAAGCCGCTGGCTGAGCCCACCTCCGTCGATCCCGCGCCGCCCTCCAGGCGGCGCCCGGTTTTCCAATCCCGCGCGCAATTCCGAATTCGAAACTTAGGAGGCGTTCATGACCGCCTATACCGCTCCAACCCGCGACATGCAGTTTGTGATCAACGAATTGGCCGGGATGGCCGAGGTCGCCGCCCTGCCGGCGTTCGCCGAGCAGGACATCGGCCCGGAACTGGTGGAGGCCGTACTGGAGGAAGCCGCCAAACTCGCCTCCGAGGTGCTGGCGCCGCTCAACCATCCCGGCGACGTGCAGGGCGTCAGGATCGGCCCCCAGGGCGTCATCCCCGCCGACGGCTTCGCCAGGGCCTACCGGAAATTCACCGAGGGCGGCTGGAACGGGATCGGCTGCCCCACCAGGCACGGCGGCCAGGGCCTGCCGGAATTGCTCAACACCGCCACCCAGGAAATGTGGAACTCGGCCAACATGTCCTTCGCGCTGTGCCCACTGCTGAACGCTGGCGCGATCGAAGCCATCAGCCGGGCCGGTTCCGAGGAGCAGCAGGCGCTGTACCTGCCGAAAATGGTCAGCGGCGAATGGACCGGCACCATGAACCTGACCGAGTCGCAGGCCGGCTCCGATCTGTCGGCGGTGCGCACCCGCGCCGTGCCCGAGGGCGATCATTACCGGATCTTCGGCCAGAAGATCTTCATCACCTGGGGCGAGCACGACATGACCGAGAACACCATTCACCTGGTGTTGGCCCGCACCCCGGACGCGCCGGAAGGGGTCAGGGGCATCTCGCTGTTCATCGTGCCCAAGTTCCTGGTCAATCCGGACGGGTCGCTGGGGACGCGCAACGACGTGCATGCGGTCTCGCTCGAACACAAGATGGGCATTCACGCCAGCCCGACCTGCGTAATGGCCTTCGGCGACCAGGACGGCGCCATCGGCTATCTGGTCGGCCAGGAAAACAAGGGCCTGGCCTACATGTTCATCATGATGAACGAGGCCCGCTTCAAGGTCGGCCTGCAAGGACTGGCCATCGGCGAGCGCGCCTATCAGGCCGCCCGCGAGTACGCCAAGGATCGGGTGCAGGGCCGGCCGATCGGGGTCAAGAGCGGTGATCGGGTGACCATCATCCACCATCCCGACGTGCGGCGGATGCTGATGAGCATGAAGGCCCTGAACGAGGCGATGCGGGGCCTGGCCTACGTGGTGGCGATGAACATGGACCTGGCCCGCCACCATCCCGACCCCGCGACCCGCCAGCGTCAGCAGGCGCGGGTGGATTTGCTGATTCCGGTGGTCAAGGGCTGGTCGAGCGAGATCGGCATCGAGGTGGCTTCGTTGGGGGTGCAAGCCCATGGCGGCATGGGTTACATCGAGGAAACCGGCACCTGCCAGCACCTGCGCGATTCCCGCATCACCACCATCTACGAGGGCACCACCGGCATCCAGGCCGCCGATCTGGCCGGCCGCAAGCTGAACATGGACCAGGGGGCCGCGATGCGGGCGCTGATCGCCGAAATCGGGGTGACCGTGGAAGAACTGGGCCGGGGCGCCGGCGACGATCTGGCCGCGATTCGCGCCGGCTTGGCCGAGGGTGTTCAGGCGCTGGCCGAGGCCACCGACTGGATACTGGGAACATCCGACGCCGACCATGTCATGGCGGTGTCGGTCGATTATCTGATGCTGGCCGGCTATGTCTGCGGTGGTTGGCAGATGGCCCGCGCGGCGCTGGTGGCCCAAGGCAAGCTGGTGGACCACGACCAGCTGATGCTCGGCGAGGATCCACTGTTTCATGAAGCCAAGCGGGTTACCACCCGCTTCTACGCCGAACACATTCTGCCCAAGGCCGGCGCCTTGTGTGCTTCGATCAAGAACGGCGGCATCTCGATCCTGGCGCTGACCGAGGAGCAGTTCTAGCGCCAGCACCCGGCCTCTGACCTTGCGTCTCCCTCGTTTCCCACAGGTAATCCGGTCATGACTGAACTGAACACCCGCGAGTCCGAAATCACCCGCGCCAGTCTCCTGAACCGCACCATGCAGAATCTGCGGGAAGCCTGGCGCGATGTCGCCGACTGGGGCGGCGGCTTGTTGCCCGCCGCTCCGGGTCCCCACCTGCCGGAAAAGGACATCGACGGCCTCAAGGCCCAGATGCGCAACTGCCTGGAAGGGCGCGGCGGCGAGGTTTCGGCCCGCGCCCGCGCCGCTCAGTTGGGCCGAATCTATCTGGCGCTGAACGCCAGGGGGCGCAAGCGGTTTCTGCAAATCCTCGCCACCGAGTTCGACATCGACCGCAAGGCGGTGGATCGGGCGGTGGCGAAACTTCAGCAGGCCGGCGACGACACCGAGGAACGAGCCAAGGCGGAGCGGACGTTGCGCCAGGCGCTGCAACCGCCCCGACTGCGGTTGCTGACCCAGCTCAACGCCCTGCCGGAGGGCTTTCACTTTCTGGTGGACCTGCGCGCGGAACTGCTGAACTGGCGCAAGGACGATCCGGCGCTGGCGGCGCTGGAGCGGGATCTGTTGTCGCTGCTGATTTCCTGGTTCGATGTCGGCTTTTTGGAACTGCGGCGCATCACCTGGGACTCGCCGGCCTCGCTACTGGAAAAACTGTTCGCCTACGAAGCCGTGCATCCGATCAAGGACTGGGACGATCTGAAGAACCGGCTCAGCGCCGACCGGCGCTGTTTCGCCTTTTTCCACCCGCGCATGGCCGACGAGCCGCTGATCATCGTCCAGGTGGCGCTGGTCCACGGCATCGCCGACAACGTGCAGACCCTGTTGGACGAATCCGCGCCGGTGCTGGACCCGGCCGAGGCCGACACCGCCATTTTTTATTCCATCTCCAACGCCCAGGAAGGGTTGGGCGGCATCAGCTTCGGCAATTTCCTGATCAAGCGGGTGGTGGACGAATTGGCCGGCGAGTTCAAGAACCTCAAGACCTTCGCCACCCTGTCGCCGATTCCGGGCTTCCGCGCCTGGCTGGATCGCAAGCTCGGCGAACCGGGCAAGGACGTGGAAGCGGAATTGCTGACCCCCGCCGACCACAAGGCGCTGGCGGTCGCGGCCAAGACCGGCGACGAACCGGCCTCGCTCAAGACCGTATTGCAGACCCCGAATTGGCCCCGGAA
>CALGOO010000303.1 GCA_937960715.1 uncultured Candidatus Competibacteraceae bacterium | reverse complement strand
TATCGTCATCGTCGCCATCGACGAGCAAAGCCTCAGGGAGCTGGGGCGCTGGCCGTGGTCCCGCCGGCTCCACGCCCGACTGATCCGCAAACTCGGCGCGGCCGGTCCCAAGGGCATCGCGCTGGCCATCGTGTTCGGCGAGCCCGACGCCAACGATCCGGGCGCGGATGCGGAGCTGGCGGCCGCGCTGGCGGAGAACGGCCGCGCGGTGTTGCCGGTGCTCGGCGAGCAGGACCGGGTGGGCGGCCAACTGATCGAAACCTTGCCCGTGCCCGCTCTGGCCGAGGCGGCGGCTGGCATCGGCCATGTCGACGTGGAGCTGGACCCGGACGGCATCGCGCGGAGCGTTTACCTGCGGGCGGGATTGGGGTCGCCCTATTGGCCCACCTTGGCGCTGGCCTTGCTCGAAGCGGCCAACCACGACGGCCGGCGGACCCTGCCCGGCCAGCGGTCCACCGAACCCCAAGCCGCGTCGCCTTACCTTTGGCGGCGCGATTATCGGGCGCTGATTCCGTTCGCCGGCCCGCCGGGCCACTTTCGCCATTTCTCCTACGATGCGGTGCTGCGCGACGCGGTGGATCCCGTCGCTTTTCGCGACAAGTACGTGCTGATCGGCGCGACCGCCAGCGGCATGGACGACGCCCTCCCCACGCCGGTTTCCGGCATGGCCCGACTGATGCCGGGCGTGGAATTCAACGCCAACGTGCTCGACGCGCTCCGGTCCGATTCGATGATCCGGCCGTTGAGCGCGGGGTGGTCGCTGCTGCTGACCGGGCTGGCCGTGCTGCTGTCTCTGGCGCTGTACGCGGCGTTTCCGCCGCGCTGGACGCTGCCGCTGGCCGGTCTGGCGCTGGGGTTGACCTTCGCCGGCAGCCTCGTGCTGATGCACGGTGCCCGGCTCTGGTTTGCGCCGGCGACGGCGCTGCTGGTCCAGCTTTTGAGCTATCCGCTGTGGAGTTGGGAGCGCCTGCTCCAGATGATCCGCTCGCTGTTCGAGAAAGAGGAGCTGACCCAGGTCGCCTTGGACGCCATCGGCGACGCCGTGATCACCACCGATGCGAGCGGCAAGGTGCAATACCTGAACCCGGTGGCGGAAGCCATGCTCGACAGTTGTGCGGCCGCCCTGCGAGGCCAGCCGCTGGACGCGACATTCCGGGTGGCGGAAGATCGGGAGGGGTATGCGCCGGTGGATCCGATCGCCTTGTGCCTGGCGCAAAACCGGCTCGTCAAGCTGCCCGAGCCCGCGATCCTGGTGAACCGCGGCGGCCGGGAATACCCGGTCCGCGCTTCGGCGGCCCCGATGCACGATCCGCAGGGCCGGACGGCGGGCGTCGTCATCGCCTTCGGGGATTTGTCCGAAGCGCGCCAGTTGTCCGCGCGGATGCTTTACCAGGCCACGCACGATGCGCTGACCGATTTGCCGAACCTCAACCTGCTGCGCGACCGGCTCAAGCAGGCCATCGCCCGCGCCCGGCGCACCCACCGGAGTTTCGCCCTGCTGTTCGTCGGTTTGGACCACTTCAAAAAAATCAACGAAGGTCTAGGGCACACCGCCGGCGACGCCCTGCTGCGGGCGGTCGCGACGCGCCTGCGGGGTTGCGGGCGCAAGGAGGACACCATCGCCCGGGTGGGCGGCGATGAGTTCATCTGCGTGCTGGAGGGCTTGCACCAGGAAGATCGGGTGGTGGATTTTTGCGGCAAGCTGATGAAAATATTGCAGTATCCTTTTGAGGTTGACGGTCGGCGCCACTTCGTCACCGCCAGCATCGGCATCTGCCTGTTTCCCAAGGACGGCGAGGATGTGGAAGCGTTGCTGAAAAACGCCGACACGGCCTTGCACCGCGCCAAGGACAAGGGGCGCGACGGCTTTCACTTTTACGCCCAGGACATGCACGACCGGGCCTTGGAGCGGCTGATGCTGGAGCAGGATCTGCGCCGCGCCCTGGACCAGGGAGAGCTGGAACTGCACTACCAGCCGCAAATGGATTTGTACCGGCACCGCATCATCGGGGTCGAAGCGCTGCTGCGCTGGCGGCACCCGGAACGGGGCCGGATTCCGCCCATGCTGTTCGTGCCGCTGGCCGAAGAGAGCGGGCTGATCGAGATCATCGGCGAATGGGTGCTGCAAACCGCCTGCCGGCAGGCGAAAGCCTGGCAGGATCAGGGCCTGCCGCCGCTGCGCATGGCGGTGAACATGTCCCCCCGCCAGTTCTTGCGGCCGGGCTTGGCGGAAACGGTGGCGCGCATCTTGCGGGATAACGGCCTGGAGCCGCGCTATCTGGACCTGGAAATCACCGAAAGCCTGCTGATGAAGGACGTGGAGAGCGCCATCGCGACCATGCACGAACTCAAGGCCATCGGCGTGCGGTTGTCCATCGACGACTTCGGTATCGGCTATTCTTCCCTGAACTATCTGAAGCGCTTCCCGATCGATCAGTTGAAAATCGACAAATCCTTTCTGCGCGAAATCGAGACCAGCCGGGACGATCTGGCCATCACCCTGGCGATGATCGCCATGGCGCACGGCATGGGGCTGACCGTGATCGCGGAAGGCGTGGAAAACGAGGTGCAACTGGCCTTTCTGCGCGCCAACCGGTGCGACGAGATCCAGGGCTACCACATCAGTCGCCCGGTCCCGGCGCCAGAAATCGCCGACCTGTTGCGAAAATTGCCCGCTTGAACGCGCGCCGAATGTTCACCTGTCTCGCCCGGCCCGAACGCGGCGAGGCGTTTCGCGCGATCGACTCGCGCCTGGAGCCGCCGTGAACCGTTGTCACCTGGGTCTTTTCGTCTGTCTCGCCGGGCTGTTGGGGCCTGTTCCGGCCGCCTCGGGCGCGGATGCCTCCCGTCCGCCCGACGCGCCGAAAGCCGCGCGCTTGCTGCTGCACGATTTCGAGCGGATCGACGGGCCGCTGCCCGACGCGGCCATGAGCGGCTGGAGCGCCGAATCCGGCCTCGACGCCGGCCGGGTCTGGTTCGGGATCGAGCCGGCGCGGCGGCCCGAAGGCGGCCGAGCGCTGCATCTGCGCTACCGCTTCGGCCCGGAGGCCGGCGACGACATCGGCTGGCAACTGACTCTGCCCGATCTGGATGCCTCGGCCTACGATCATCTGGAGTTCTGGATTCGCGGCGACACCGACAGCGGCTACGCCGATGCCCTGAAGATCGAGTTCAAGCAACCGCTGGCGGGCGGGCCGTTCGGCCTGCTGCGCAAGGGCAGCGCCGTGGTGACCGACATCGACGGCCGCTGGCGGCAGATCCGGGTGCCGCTGAACGCCATGAGCGGCATCGCCGACTGGAAGCGGTTGCGCCAGTTCGGCATCGTGCTCGAGCCGCGCCGCTCGGCGCTGACCGCCGGCGGGTACTGGCTGGACGACATCGCGCTGCTCAAGACCGGCCAGCCCGGTCCCAGCATCCACGATCCGGTGATTCCGCCGCTGAAAACCGCGTGGGAGACCAGCTTGGGCGGCAAGGCGGCGGCCCAGCCGCACATCCGCGCCCGGCTGGCCGGCTGGCCGGAACGGCTGGCGGTCGATCCGGCGGAATTGCCCGCCGACGACCGGGCGTTTCTGGAGCGCCTGGCGCGCGATACCTGGCGCGGCTTGATTGCGCTGAGCGACCGCGCGCACGGGTTGCCGCTGGACACCGTGCGGTTAAATGGTTCCGCCGTCCCGGATCGGGCCTGGGTGGGCGACTACACCAACGTCACCAACATCGGCCTGTATCTGATCGATATCGTCGCCGCGCGGGAGTTGGGGCTGATCGGGCCGGAGGAGGCCGAAACGCGGCTCGGCCAAACCTTGACCACGCTGGAGCGGCTGGAAACCTATCGGGGCTTTTTTTACAACTACTACGACACCACCACGCTCGAACGGACCAGCCATTTCGTCTCGTTCGTCGATTCGGCCTGGTTGAGCGCCGGCCTGATCGTGGCCCGCAACGCGGCTCCCGCGCTGGCCGAGCGCTGTTCCCGACTGATCGACCGAGAGGATTACGGCTTTTTCTACGATCCGGTCGAGCGGCTGATGATGCACGGCTACTACGTCAATTTGCCGCAACGCTCCGAATACAGCTACGGGATGCTGTACAGCGAGGCGCGGCTGGGCAGCCTGATCGCCATCGGCAAGGGCGAGGCGCCGGCGGAGCACTGGTATCGGATGGCGCGCACCTTTCCGGCCAGTTACGACTGGCAGACGCAATCGCCCAAGCGCCGGGCGAAAAAGGCGGTGAACGGCCACGTTTTCCCCGGCGGCTACTATTCGTGGAAGGGCGTGAAGTTTTTGCCGTCCTGGGGCGGCAGCCTGTTCGAGGCGCTGATGCCGGTGCTGGTGCTGGACGAACCGCGGCACGCGCCGGCCAGCCTGGGACGAAACGCCTTGGCCCACGCCCAGATTCACCGCCGCTTTGCGTTGGAGCATCTGAGCTATCCGGTCTGGGGGCTTTCGCCCAGCTCGACGCCGGCCGGGGATAGCTACAGCGAATACGGCGTCCGCCTGCTCGGCGCGCTCGGCTACAAGGCCGGGACGGTCACCCCGCACGCGGCGGCGCTGGCGCTGTTGACCGATCCGGTTCCCGCCGTGGCTAACCTGCGGCGACTGGCGGAACGCTATCCGCTGTACGGGGATTTCGGCTTCTACGACGCGGTGGACCCGCGCACCGGACAGGGGGCGCATAACTATCTGGCGCTGGATCAAAGCATGGTTTTGATCGCGCTGGCGAACCATTTGCGGGATGGCGTCATCCAGCGCCATTTCACCGCCGACCCGATCATTCGGCGGGTGTTACCGCTGCTGGGCGCGGAGCGGTTTTTTGATTGAGGGTTCGCAAGCGCTAGCGGGTGGTCCAGAGGTGGCTGATCGCGCCGGTCACGCCGCCTTGACCAGAAAATCGACATGGATCGCGTCGTAGGGAAACACGATCTTGCCGTCTTCGGTTTTATCCAGCAGCCCGACGTTCAGGAGCGCGTGAACGTCACGATGCACGGCCTTGACGTCGCGCCCAACACGCCGCGCCGCTTCGCGAATCGCCATCGGCCCGGCGCCGGCCAGCGCCTTGAGCAGTTGCCAGCGTTTGGCGGTCAGCGTCTTCCACAGCAATTCCGACGTTTCGAAGCTGATGCGCGGAGATGAAGGTGTCAGGGTTTCCATCGTGGCGGCGACATCAGCCAGTGTATCGGCCAGACTGCGTACTTCAAGTGTGACCGTGTTCATGCATCCACCTCGTAATTTCATCGAAAAAATCCACCATTAACTGGCGCGGGCTGGAAAATGCGTAGGGTTCCTCGCGGTGGCCCACATGCCGATGATCGCCTTTGCCTGTCTCGTTGTCGTAGCGCAGGACACATTCGCCATCGACCACGAAGGCCGGCCGATATTTGAAAAGATGGCGACTTCCTGGGACTGGCTGTGGTACTTGCCAAACCACAATATCTGCGAAGGTGGTTTCGGTGACAGCGGTTCGACGGCGGATCAATTCTTGCG
>CALGOO010000302.1 GCA_937960715.1 uncultured Candidatus Competibacteraceae bacterium | reverse complement strand
ACGTCGATGTCCGACACGCCGAGGATGCCGAAGCGGAAGGCGTTGATCATGTACAGGATCGGATTGAACAGCGACGCGTCCTGCCAGAACGGCGGCAGCATCCTGATGGAATAGAAGATGCCGCCGAGATAGATCAGCGGAGTCAGCACGAAGGTCGGGATGATCGAGATATCGTCGAAGCTCTTGGCGAAGATGCCGTTGATCAGCCCGCCGAGCGCGAAGAGCACCGAGGTCAGGACGATGACCGCGAGGGTGACCAGCGGATGTTGCCAGCGCAGGTCGGCGAAGAACAGCGCAATCGCGGTCACCACGCCGCCGACCGCCAACCCCCGCGCCACCCCGCCGCCGACGAAGCCCAGCACGATGATGGCGTTGGGCAAGGGCGAGACCAGCATTTCCTCGATGTGGCGCTGGAATTTGGAACTGAAGAACGAGGACACCACATTGGAGTAGGCGTTGGTGATCACCGCCATCATGATCAGTCCCGGCGCGATGTACTGGGTATAGCTCAGCCCGTCCACCGGTCCCAGTTGGGCGCCGATCAACTGGCCGAAAATGACGAAATACAGCGCCGTGGTGATGGCCGGCGGCAGGATGGTTTGAATCCAGATGCGCAGGAACCGCAGGATTTCCTTGAGCAGGATGGTCTGCAAGGCAATGGTTTGAGTACGAACGTTCATTACGGTGGGGTTGGCTCGGTGGGACCGGCGCGGTCGCGCTCACTGGCAAACAGGGTGGCGCTTACTATACTGCAAATGGTTGCCTGGCCCGGAGAGGATGCGCGGACGTGGCGGCGCCGGCGGGCGAAACCTGGCAATCGACCACGAGAGGAAACCAGCATGTCCGACGGGCAGGCGCAGACCGAAACGACGATCACCGAAGGTTCGGAGCTTTCCGAATCCCACGAGCACGACGCGGAGCCCAAATTGCCGATGACCGGCGTTCGGGTGCTGGATCTGGGCACCTTCCTGGCCGGACCTCACGCCGCGTCGGTGCTGGGCGAATTCGGCGCCGAAGTCTTGAAAATCGAGCACCCCATCGCCGGCGATCCGATGCGCCGTTTCGGAACGCCGACCAAGCGTCACGACGCCACCCTGGCCTGGCTCAGCGAGGCCCGCAACCGGAAGTCGGTCACCATCGACTTGCGCCAGCGGGAAGGCGTGCAGCTCTTCCTCAGGCTGATCGCGAAGGCGGATGTGCTCATCGAGAATTTCCGGCCGGGCACGATGGAGGAGTGGGGCCTCGGCTGGCCGGTGCTCAGCGAGGCCAATCCTCGCCTGGTCTTCTTGCGGGTGTCGGGCTACGGCCAGACCGGGCCGTATCGCCGCCGCTCCGGCTTCGCCCACATCGCCCACGCTTTCGGCGGCCTGTCCTATCTGGCCGGCTTTCCCGGCGAAACCCCGGTCGTGCCGGGCACGGTGCCGTTCGGCGACTACTTTTCCAGCCTGTACGGCGCCATCGGCATCATGATGGCCCTGCGCCACCGGGAAAAAACCGGGCGCGGCCAGATCATCGATGTCGCCATCTACGAATCCGTGTTCCGCCAACTGGACGAGATCGCCGCCTCCTACGGGCTGTTCGGCAAGGTACGGGAGCGGGAGGGCTCCGGCAGTTTCGTCGCCGTGCCGCACGGCCATTTCCGCAGCCAGGATGACAAGTGGGTCGCCATTGCCTGCACCACCGACAAGATGTTCGAGCGCCTGGCCGAGGCGATGGAACGACCGGAGCTGGCCTCTTCCGCGCTGTACGGTCAGCAGCTCAAACGGCTGGCCGCCCGCAACGAGGTCAACCAGATCGTCGTCGAATGGGTGGGAGCGCTCCCGCGCGAAGAGGTGCTGAACCGTTGTCTTGCCTGTGAAGTCCCGGTCGGCAAGCTCAACAGCATCGCCGATATCTTCGAGGACGAGCATTTCCAGGCGCGGGGCAATCTGGTCAAACTGGAGGAACCCGGGCTGGGCGAGGTCGTGGTTCCTGGCGTCGTGCCTACCCTGTCGGCCACGCCGGGTCGGATCACCAGCCTCGGCCCGCCCCTCGGCAACGCGACTTACGAGATCATGCGCGAACTACTCGATCTTTCGGCCGACGAAATCAAGCGGCTGCGCCAGCGCAAGATCATCTAGCCATTTCGTTCGAGTGAAGATCTTTCGAGAGCACGATCATGACCAGTAGAACGAATGAGGGGGCCTTGCCGCTGTCCGGTATTCGGGTCGTCGACGTGGCCACGGTAATCGCGGCGCCGTATTGCGCCGGCATTCTCGGCGAGTTCGGCGCCGAGGTGCTCAAGGTGGAGCATCCGATCGGGGGTGATATTTGCCGGAAGTACGGCACGCCCACCCAGCGCGGGGACACCCTGGCCTGGCTGAGCGAAGCGCGCAACAAGAAATCGGTCACCCTCGACCTGCATCGTCGCGAGGGGGTGGAGGTTTTCAAGCGGCTGATCGAAAAGGCGGACGTGCTGTGCGAAAACTTCCGGCCCGGTACGCTGGAAAAGTGGGACCTGTCGTGGGAGGTGTTGCACGAACTCAATCCGGGCCTGATCATGCTGCGGGTGACCGGCTACGGCCAGACCGGCCCCTACAAGGATCGACCTGGTTTCGCGCGCATCGCCCATGCCGTCGGCGGCATCGCCTATCTGTCCGGAATGCCCAAGGGCACACCGGTCACGCCGGGTTCGACCACACTGGGGGATTACCTGACCGGCTTGTACGGCTGCCTCGGGGTGCTGATGGCGCTGCGCTATCGCGAGCAAACCGGCATCGGCCAATACATCGACGCCGCGCTTTATGAGACAGTGTTCCGCTGCACCGATGAGCTGGCGTCGGCTTACGCCATGTTCGGCACGGTGCGGGAGCGGCACGGGCCGACGCACAACGACTTCGCCTGTCCCTATGGCCACTTTCCGACCAAGGAAGAGGGCAAATGGGTCGCTATCGCCTGCGCCACCGACAAGCTGTTCGCGCGGCTGGCCGAAGCGATGGGCCGGCCGGAACTGGCCTCGTCCAGCCTGTACGGCGAGCAAAAAACCCGGTTGGAAAACCGCCACGACGTCAACGAAATCGTGCGCGACTGGTGCGGTTCCCTGACCCGCGATGAAGTGTTGAAGCGTTGTTATGCAACCGGCGCCCCGGCGGGACCCCTGAACAATATCGCGGATATCTTCGGCGACCGGCAGTTCCACGCTCGGCGCAATCTGGTTGCCATCGATGTCGAAGACTTGGGTGAGACCGTCATCGTGCCCTCGGTCATTCCCCGTCTGTCCGAAACGCCGGGGAAGATTCGCCATCTCGGCCCCAAACTTGGCGAGCACACCGATGCGGTTCTGACCGAATTGTTGGGCATGAATCAAGAGGAAATCGGTGAACTGAGAAAGAAGCGGGTGATATGAAATTCCTCGTTCCATCGGCGACCCTTCCGGTCGGGATACCATTACTTTTCGCAGTCTAGCCAGAAGAGGCGAACGAAAAATGAGTACGACCATTGGCCAAATTCTAGATAACTTTTTCTCGCCATTTTCCGTCGAAAGGCTTTGGGTGATGCCTGAAACGGATAACTACACTACGATCGTGCGCAGGTGGCAGCCTGTCATTGATGCTGTCAATCAGGCAAAAGCGGATCTTGCGGCGAATTGTCCATTCTGGAAAACCAACCATAAGACATCCGCGTCATGGAAGCCTGGGAAGACGGATCCACCGGCTACTGATCCAAACGCCTATAGTATCTGGGTGAGTAGTCCACCGGGAACGGATCCAGATACCTGTAGGGATGCATTCATCGTTTATGCCGGTTCAGTGGTCGCCCGTGCGGCTGCTCGTGCGTTGGGCGGCGTAATACCACCGCTAAACTCGATTCCATTGCCTACCGTTCAGACATGGGAGCTGTACACATGCTCGATTGGATCGTTCGGAATATCCGCGACCGTCGACAGTATCGATTGCACCGCGAAAACGGCCAAGATGAATATATGGATGTATAATATCATGAGCAAGAAATCGTTTGGCAGATTTGCAAGCCATCCGGCTTTTGCGGCGTCCGGAATGGAAAACCAATATATGTGGTGGAACTGGTCGGAATCTCATGCGTGGGGTTCCGGGGGCGCCGCCGGTGGTGGTCCCGTTGGCCCTGGACGCGGCACGGTGGACTGGTGAATCCGGCGATTGTTGATCACGAGTTGCCGCCATGCTTGGATCGTGCTTTTCACGAACTTGCCGTGAGTATTAATGCCTTGGCGGGTTTTAACCTGCGGACGGAGCAGCCTTCGGATGGAGCCATGATGGCGAATCCTTGACCCGTATTCAGATTTGCAAACCTGGTTGAAATTCACCGGTTCTTAGCCGGTGATTTTTTGGTCGAGGTTAAAAAATGCCTAAGAACGCGATTGAATTCACCTCTTTCGAAAACCAGATTTTCATAAATCCGCACCGCTTGTCATGGCATTGGGCGTGGAGGATGAAGCATGTTCTTTTGTTTTCGATGCTTGCTGTCCTGGCCTGTTGTGGATCCGAAAGTGGACAAGATAGCCGAGTGGCCGCCACCAATGAGAAACCGAGCATCCTGCTGGAATCGGTGCGGATCGGCAATCGTTCCGTACAATTTTATATCGACTTTGGCGTGGACAGCGCTGTCCTTGGTTTCTCGGTCGAGAACGACGCGGGTCGACGGCGCTACTTCCCGATGTTTGGCTCCACGTATCGCGGGATTCCATCTGTTGCTTTGGATGTATTTGTTTCAAGCTCGCAAGACGAAATGTGGGTTCTTTCCTCTTGGCCAGGATACGAGGTTCTTGCCTATCATCGCACGGGCACGGATCGGTGCGTGACTCGATATGGAGAAATCGGCTCTGTTGATAAGCCAACGCCTGCAAGTTTTGGTGGCGGGACTGGCGCGAAGCTTTTCCCGGAGATGGATATTGAGAAGCTATCCAGGGTAGCCACTTTCAAGTACGATGAAAAAATTCCGGATGATAAAAAGGTTCCGTGAGATCCAATGTGTAATGAGAAATGTGTAATGAGAGATGGTAAGCGTTCAGGCACCTCCTCCCAGCGGGGGGAAGTTGGGAGGGGGGAAACGGAGTGGCGCCAACGACTTGCCCTCCCCCCAACCCCCTCCCGCCGGGAGGGGGAGTAAACGGTTACGAGAGATGAAGGTCGGTCCGGGCCTTCTGGCTGACGGAATTTTCTGGAAACGATTGGGTGACCCGTATTGGGCCAATGGAAAATCGCGGAGACCATGGAACGATGACTGACGTGAACTTGCGGGACTGGGTGGGCAAAAAGGAGGAAATCCGGGATCGCGTCTATCCGACGCCGGCCCGAGCGTTGGCCCTCACCTTGGACTATCCGAATTCGAATTTTACGGCCAAGGAAGGCGATCCCCTGCCTGAACTGTGGTACTGGCTGTATTTTCTGCCCCTGGTTGCCAGGGCGGGAATAGGCTCCGACGGCCATCCCAAACGCGGCGGCTTTCTACCGCCGGTCACCTTGGAACGGCGGATGTGGGCCAGTGGCCGATTGAACTTTCATCAGGATTTGTTCCTCGGCGAGAAGATCGGCAAGACCTCGGAAATTCTCGAGGTGTCGGAAAAGGAGGGAAAAGCGGGCCGCATGGTCTTCGTCACCGTCAAGCACTCGATCCACTCCGCGCGCGGACTCGCGGTCGAGGAAGAGCAGGATATCGTTTATCTACCGATGCCCAAGGCGTTTGTCCCTGCGGCGCCCAATCCGATCCCTGACGATCCGCAATGGCAAGAGACATACTCCGTCGATCCGGTGCTGTTGTTCCGATTCTCCGCCCTGACCTTCAATTCCCACCGAATCCATTACGACCTTCAATACGCCACCCAGGTGGAAAAATATCCGGGCCTCGTGATCCATGGCCCGTTGCAGGCCCTGCTGCTGCTCGAATCGGCCAAGCGCAACAATCCGGGCCGGAAGCCGGCCAACTATAACTTCCGAGCCCTGCGACCCCTGTTCGATTTCGATCGAGTGTCCGTTTGTGGCCGACTCAAGCCGGACGGTGGCCACGAATTGTATACGGCCAACGGCGACGGCAATATTGCCATGCAGGCGACGATTTCCTGGAGATGAATCGATGAGCGAAAGATTGGAACGTTCGGTACTGCTGGTGCCAGCCTCCAATTGGGGAATGATTCAAAAAACCGCCGCCGCCCGTGCCGATGCCGTGTGCATTGATCTGGAAGATGCGGTGGCGCCCGATGAAAAGGAAGCCAGTCGAGCCAACGTGGTCCGGGCTTACCGGGAACTGGATTTCGGCAATAAACTCCGGCTGTTTCGGATGAATGGGCTGGACACTCATTTTGCCTACCGGGACCTGATCGAGATCGTGGAAGCGGCGGGCGACCGCATCGATTTGGTCGTAATTCCAAAGGTGAATCGCTCCGAGGATGTTTATGTGGTGGAAACCCTGCTCGGGCAGATCGAAAGTTATAAAAACTATTCGCGTCCGATCGGGATTGAGGCGCTGATCGAAACCGCGCTGGGCTGCGTCAACATCCGGGAAATCGCGGCCTGTTCCGAGCGTCTGGAAGGTTTTGTCTACGGACCCGGCGACTATGCGGCGTCGGTGCGCATGCCGATGGAATCGATTGGCGAACTGGACGAAAACGACCGCATTTATCCCGGCCATCGCTGGCACCATATCATGCATTCGATTGTCAGCGCCGCCAAGGCTTATAACAAGCGGGCGATCGACGGTCCTTTCGCCGGCATCAAGAACGCCGAGGGCTTGGTGCAGGCCTGTAAGATCGGGCGGGCGATGGGTTTCGATGGCAAGTGGTGCATTCATCCGAGTCAAATCGAAACGGTGAACCGGACCTTTGTTCCGTCGGAAAAAGAGCTTGACTGGGCGCGGACGGTTCTGGACGAATACGAGGCCGCGTTGCGGGAGGGCAGGGGGGCTATCAGCGTCAAGGGCAAGATGATCGACGTGGCCTCGCTCAGGATGTGCCGCGCCATGGTCGAAAGAGCCAAATTGGCTGGATTACTCAACTGAGAGATTGCAATGGCAAGGATTTTGGAAGGTCTGCGGGTGGTCGAAGGTACCGCGTTCGTCGCGGCGCCTCTGGCAGGGATGACGCTGGCGCAAATGGGCGCGGAAGTGATTCGTTTCGACCGCATCCGAGGCGGACTCGACTATCACCGCTGGCCGGTTACTCATGATAATCGGAGTTTATTCTGGGCGGGTTTGAACAAGGGTAAACGCTCCCTCGCCGTGGATGTGAGCACTCCCCGCGGCCAGGAAATCGTGACGCGGTTGATCTGCGCGCCGGGACCCAACGCGGGCATTTTCCTGACCAATCTCCGAGTCCGGGGTTGGATGGACTACGAACATCTGAAGCAGCACCGGGAGGATTTGATCATGCTGACCGTGCTGGGCACCCGCGACGGCGGGCCGGCGGTGGATTACACGGTCAATCCCAGCGTGGGCTTTCCCTATGCCACCGGTCCGGAAGGTTCCGGCGACCCGGTCTGCCACGTGCTGCCGGCCTGGGATTGCATCACCGGCCAGATGGCGGCGCTCGGTCTGCTGGCGGCGGAACGACACCGGCGGCTGACGGGGCAGGGCCAGTCGGTGGAAATCGCCCTGAAGGATGTCACCCTGGCCATGCTGGGCAATCTGGGAATCATCGGGGAGGTGATGGTCAACGACTTCGACCGCCCCAAATACGGCAATTATCTGTACGGGGCTTATGGCAACGAATTCACTACCGCCGACGGTCGGAAAGTGATGCTGGTGGGGCTGACCCGGCGGCAATGGGACGGGCTGTGCGAGGTGACGGGATTGAAGCCGGAATTCGATGCCCTGGGCGCGCGCCTGGGTCTGGATTTGAATCGGGAGGGCGACCGCTTCAAGGCTCGCCAGGAAATCACCGCGCTGCTGGAGCCCTGGTTTCGGGCGAGAAAGGTAGAGGATTTCGCCAGATCCTTCGACGACAACGGCGTGACGTGGTCGGTGTTCCGCACCTTCAAGCAGGCGGTTCGGGAAGATCCCGACCTGTCATTGCAACATCCGATGTTCGGCATGATCGAGCAACCGGGGATTGGGGAATATCTGGTTCCGGGTTCTCCGTTCGAATTCAGCCAATTCGAGCGTTCTCCGCCCCAGCGGGCCTCGGTGCTGGGCGAACATACCGACGAAATCCTGTCGGGCATTCTGGGCTTGAGCGATCACGAAATATCCAAACTGCACGAAGCTAAGATCGTAGCCGGACCGCGCCGTTGAGGGGTGACGCGGCGGTCTCGCTCTTGTCCACCAGCCGCAGGAACAGTTCCTCCAGCCGGTTGGTCTTGTTGCGCAGGCTGGAAACCTCGATGCCGCGCGCCGACAGTTGCGGGAACAGGGCGTTGAGGCCCTGTTCCCTGGCCACATCCACTTCCAGGGTGTACTCATCGATCCAGCGGAGCGGGTAACCGGGGATTTCCGACAACCCGGCCAGCGGTTGGCGCAGATTGAGCACGAAAGTTTCCAGATGCAGCCGGCCCAACAGAGTCTGCATCCGGGTGTTCTCGATGATCGCGCCCCGGTCGATGATGGCGATGTGCCGACACAGGTTTTCCGCCTCTTCCAGATAATGCGTAGTCAGGATGATGGTGACGCCCCGGCCGTTGATTTCGCGCAGGAAGTCCCACATCGAGCGGCGAATCTCGATATCCACCCCGGCGGTCGGTTCGTCCAGGATCAGCAGTTTCGGCTCATGCACCAGCGCGCGGGCGATCATCAGCCGCCGCTTCATGCCACCGGCCAACTGGCGGGCCATCTCGC
>CALGOO010000301.1 GCA_937960715.1 uncultured Candidatus Competibacteraceae bacterium | reverse complement strand
GGGGCGGGTAGGGGGAATGCCCGATGCGGTGGTGCCGAGCGTGACAATCCGCCACATTTATTAATGACTAATCATCTCTTATAATGCATGGGCAAATAATAACGGTGGCTAAAGTTGCTGTTTTGCCTACCTACAGGAGAGAGCCTTGATGAAACACCCTTATCGCTTGTTGCCTCTGCACCGACTAGACCGGGGAATCCGCCATGCTCGACCCAAGCAGCGGTTGCCCCGACGCATCACTACCGATGATCCGGCGTTGTCAGTGATGACCGACCTTTGCCAGGTGACCGCCGTCACCACTGAACTGTCGACCCCTCTTGGCAAGGGGCTGGACATCATGATCAAGCGCGGCGTGCGCATCCTGCTGGTCGTCGACGCCGACGACAACCTCCTTGGATTGGTCACCAGCCGCGATGTCGACGGGGAAAAGGTCACCCGGATTCTGGCCAAGACCCACTGCGCCCGCGACGACTTGCTCGTCGCCGATGTCATGACTCTGCGGGCGAAACTGGAAGTGTTGATGATGGAAGACGTACTGAACGCGCGAGTGGGCGACATCATCGCAACCTTGCGGCAGGTCAACCGCCAGCACGCTCTGGTATTGGACATCGATCCCGAAACCGAGATACCGGCGGTGCGCGGCATTTTCTCGCTGTCGGAGATCGGTTCGCGGCTGGGATTGGACATCAATCGATCGCGGCAGCCGACTACCTATACCGAATTGGAGAAGGCTGGGGCCGCGTTGTAACCGCTGCTTTGACAGGCGGCGCCGATCCCGCGCGGAAATTCTTCCGTCATCAGCCTGTGCTTCACCCAGTCTGAATTGATGGATGGAGGCGCTTGAGTTTGATGCGGACGTCAGGGGGGTAAAGCGCCAGATTACCGGCCGGGGGTCGGCGTCGCGCGCCTGTTCCCGGGCGGCCACCTCGGAGGTCAAGGTGGCGGCGGTGCCTGTTCGGACTGACCTGGTGCGGTCGGTGGGGGAGGCGGGTCTTCGCCACCCGTTGGGTGAAACACTACTCCCACCGAAACAGCCAGGCCCCCACCGCCATGAAGCCGATGCTCATCACGGTCAGCGCCAGCAGATGGCCGGAAATCGCCGCCAGGCCCGCGCCGTCGATCATGATCGCCCGCGCCGCGTCGATGATGTGCGTCAGCGGTGCCAGTTGTGCGCACTGTTGTAGCACCGGATGAACGCCTTCCAACGAAAACCAGACGCCCGACAGGAACGTCATCGGCCAACTGAGAAGATTCAGGATGCCGGCGGCGACTTCCTCGCTGGTGGCGCGAGCGGCGACGATCAACCCCAGACTGATCAGATTGACCGCTCCCATCAAAAACACGATCCCCAAGTCCAGATAGGAGCCGTGCATCGGGAAGCCGATCACCGCATCGGTTCCCGCGAACACCAGCGCGGTGGTCGCCAAAATCAGCCAGAGCCGCGAGACGACCTGAGCCAGCAGAAACTCCAGCGGCGTCAGCGGCGTGGCCTTCAACCGCTTCAGCATCCCGTTCTTCCGGTAACGAACGATGACGTAACCGACCCCGAACAGGCAACTGAACATCATGTTCATCGCCAGGATGCCCGGCGCGATCCAGTCCACGTAACGGATGACCCGCCCGCTGACGGTCTGTTTGTCGAACGCGGCGGGCGCATCGGAGCCGCGCAGTATCCGCTCCAACAGGTAACCCTTCGGCGACTCCTCGTTGATCCAGTAGCGCCGCCCGGCCAGGTCGATCAGCATGTCCAGTTGGTGGCGCTCGACCTTGGGCAAGGCGGCGGGCAGATCCGCCACGGGAATGAACTGGACATGGTGGGTGGTGAGAAACGCACTTCCACCCGCGCCAGCGGCGCCGCCCAACACCCCCACTTTGTAAAGCGCCAGCCCCGGCCCGGAGAACGCGACAGCGAAGCCGGCGATCAGGGAAATGGGAAATAGCAAATTCCAGGTCATGGTGGAGCGGTCCCGCAGGAATTCCCAATTGCGGCAAACGAACACCGCCCAGAACCGCTTGAAATTCATGCCCGCAGTCCCCGCCCCGTCAATTCCAGGAACAGATCCTCCAGGGTGCGCGGCCGGATTTGCAGCCGCGCCAGCGAGATATTCCACGCCAGCAATTCCCGGATGGCGGCGTTGACGTCGCGGGTGAGAATTTCCACCGCGTCCCGGCTCCGCATCACGGTCAGCCTTAGCGGCGGCGCGGGTTCGGGAAAGTCCGCCAGGGGCAATTGCAGCACCACGTCGTCGAAGCGCGCGGCCAGCAACTCGCGCGGAGCGCCTTGGGCGATGATTCGACCATGATCCATGATGGCGATCTCATCACACAGATGATAGGCCTCCTCCATGTAATGCGTGGTCAACAGAATGGTCTTGCCACGCGCCTTGATCCGGTGGATCAGTTCCCAAAAGTTGCGGCGGGCCTGCGGGTCGAGACCCGTGGTCGGCTCGTCCAGAAAAATCAGTTCCGGATCGTTGACCAGGGCGATGGCCAGCAGCAACCGCTGACGCTGGCCACCGGAGAGCTTGCGGGTGTCGCGGTCCAGGAATTCGCCCAGCGCGCAGGCTTCGATCAGCCCGGCCAACGGCAAGGCGTGGCGATAAAGACTGGCGAACATCCACAGGTTTTCCCGGCCCGTGACATGGTCCTGTAGAGCCGTGGACTGAAACATGATGCCGATGTCCTGGCGAAAACGGGGACCCAGCGGCTCGCCCCGGTAGCGGATCAGACCGCTGGTGGGTGCCTGAATACCTTCCAGCAATTCGACCGTGGTGGTCTTGCCGGCGCCGTTGGGACCCAGCAGGCCGAAACAACGCCCGGCCGACAACGCCAGGTCGATGCCATTCACGGCTTCCACGCCGCGAAACTGTTTGATCAGATTGCGGGTTTCCAGCAGGACGGTCATGGGATTGGCGCATCGGGATGGCGCGGAGATCAAGGGTGTCCATATCCGCGCGGCTGAATGAAAAAGGCGGGTGGCGCCGCGCGTCCCCGCCTTACCCAAAAGAATGCCCGTTACTCGGTCACGCGCTTATTCCGTGGCCACCAGATCCTCGCCATCGTCGCTTTTATCCTCGGCGATGGCCTTGGCCTCCGATTCGCTGCTTTCGAACATGTGCCCCGCGCCGCTGGTAGGCTGGCTGGGCACCCAATTATGCCGCCGTTGCAGGTGATAGGCCAGGCCGGTACCGGCCGGAATCAGCCGACCGACGATGACGTTCTCCTTCAGGCCGCGCAGGTCGTCGCGCAGGCCGCGCACCGCCGCCTCGGTCAGTACTCGGGTGGTTTCCTGGAACGAGGCGGCGGAAATGAACGACTCGGTGGCCAGCGACGCCTTGGTGATACCCAGCAGCAGCGGTTGCCAAAGCGCCGGCATGCGACCCTCGGCATGGGTCCGGTCGTTCTCCTCCAGCACTCGGGTCCGCTCGACCTGTTCGCCCGGAATGAACGGCGTATCGCCCGAGTGAAGAATCTCGACCTTGCGCAGCATCTGGCGGATGATCACCTCAATGTGCTTGTCGTTGATCTTCACCCCCTGCACCCGGTAGACATCCTGGATTTCCTTGATCAGGTAGGCGGCCAGTTCCTGCACCCCCAGCAGCCGCAGGATATCGTGTGGGTTGGGCTCGCCGTCGGCGATCATCTCGCCCTGCTCGACATGCTCGCCGTCGAACACGCCGACATGCCGCCATTTCGGAATCAACTCCTCGTACAGGATGTCGCCGCCCTTGTCGCGGATCACCAACCGCTGTTTGCCCTTGGTTTCCTTGCCGAACTCGACGATGCCGGACTTCTCGGCCAGAATCGCCGGCTCCTTGGGTTTGCGCGCCTCGAACAGGTCGGCGACGCGCGGCAGACCGCCGGTAATATCGCGGGTCTTGGAGGATTCCTGGGGAATGCGGGCGATGATGTCGCCAACCGCCACTTCGGCGCCATCGGCCAGACTGACGATGGCTCCAGCCGGCAGCGGGTACTGCGCCAAGGTACTGGCGCCGGGGATGAACAGGTCGTTGCCGTATTCATCCGTCAGCCGCACCAGCGGCCGCTTGTCCTTGCCCAGAGCGCCGCGCTGCTTGGGATCCATCACCACCAGGCTGGACAGGCCGGTGATCTCGTCGGTGTGTCGCTGTACCGTGATGCCTTCATCGAAATCGGCGAAGCGGACGAGCCCCGCGACCTCGGTCACGATCGGGTGGGTATAGGGATCCCAGCGGGCGATGACTTGGCCGGCCTCCACCAGACTGTCGTCCACCGCCGACAGTTCGGCGCCGTAGGGAACCTTGTAGCGCTCCCGCTCGCGGCCCTGATCATCCACCAGAGTGATTTCGCCCGAGCGCGACACCGCCACCCAATGGCCATCCCGGCGCTGCGCCACCTTCATCCGGTGCAGCCGCAGCTTGCCCCGAGATTTGACCTGCACGCTGTTGACCACCGTGGTGCGGGAAGCCGCGCCGCCAATGTGGAAGGTGCGCATGGTCAACTGGGTGCCCGGTTCGCCGATGGACTGAGCGGCGATCACGCCGACCGCCTCACCGATATTGACCCGGTGACCGCGCGCCAGGTCGCGACCATAGCAAGCCGCGCAGACTCCGTAACGAGTCCGGCAGGTGATGGCCGAACGCACTAGAATCTGGTCGATATGCAGCGCGTCCAGCTTTGCCACCCACTGCTCGTCCAGCAGGGTGCCGGCGGGGATGGCGACGTCGTCGCCGCCCGGCGCGAACACGTCGCGGGCCGCCACCCGGCCCAGGACTCGATCGCGCAGCGGCTCCTTGATGTCGCCTTCCTCGACTACCGGCGTCATCCAGACTCCCTCCTGGGAACCGCAGTCGGGTTCGGTCACCACCATGTCCTGGGCCACGTCCACCAGCCGCCGGGTCAGGTAACCGGAATTGGCGGTCTTGAGCGCGGTGTCGGCCAACCCCTTGCGGGCGCCGTGGGTGGAGATGAAATACTCCAACACGCTCAGCCCCTCGCGGAAGTTGGCTTTGATCGGGGTTTCGATGATCGAACCATCCGGCTTGGCCATCAGCCCGCGCATGCCGGCCAGCTGGCGAATCTGCGCCGCCGAGCCGCGCGCTCCGGAATCGGCCATCATGAACACCGCGTTGAAGGTCGGCTGGCGAACGGTCCGACCCTCGCGATCGACCACCAGTTCGCTACCGAGATTGTCCATCATCGCCTTGGCCACCTGGTCGTTGGTGCGCGACCAGATATCCACCACCTTGTTGTAACGTTCGCCCTTGGTGACCAGACCGTTGGCGTACTGCTCGTCGATTTCCTTGACCTCCTGCTCGGCCTTCTCCAATAGCACCGTTTTCTTGGCGGGAATCCGGAAATCCTCGAAACCGATCGAGGAACCCGAGCGGGTGGCGTAGTGGAATCCGGTGTACATCAACTGGTCGGCGAAGATCACCGTATCCTTCAATCCCAACCGCCGGTAGCACTCGTTGATCAACCGGGAGACGGCCTTCTTGGTCAAGACCTGATTGATCAGCGCAAAGGACAGACCCTGGGGCAAAATCTCGGACAACAGCGCCCGCCCCACCGTGGTCTTGACCCGCGCCAATGCCTGGCGGGTCCGGCCGGTCGGGTCGGTGTCCTCGCCCGGCAGGCGCACTTCGATGCGGGCGTGCAGATCCACCAGCCGGTTCTCGTAAGCGCGGTGAACCTCGCGGACATCGGCGAACGCCATGCCCTCGCCCGGCGCATTGATCCGTTCGCGGGTCAGGTAATACAGCCCCAGCACCACATCTTGCGAGGGCACGATGATCGGATCGCCATTGGCCGGGCTGAGGATGTTGTTGGAGGACATCATCAGCGCCCGCGCTTCCAACTGTGCCTCGATGGACAGCGGGACATGCACCGCCATCTGGTCGCCGTCGAAGTCGGCGTTGAAGGCGGTGCAAACCAGCGGGTGCAATTGAATCGCCTTGCCCTCGATCAACACCGGTTCGAAGGCCTGGATGCCCAGGCGATGCAGGGTGGGCGCGCGGTTGAGCATCACGGGATGCTCGCGGATCACTTCTTCCAGGATGTCCCAGACCGCCGGTTCCTCGCGCTCGACCATCTTCTTGGCCGCCTTGATGGTGGTGGCCATATCCTTGTATTGCAACTTGCTGAAGATGAACGGCTTGAACAGCTCCAGCGCCATCTTCTTGGGCAGGCCGCACTGGTGGAGACGCAGGGTGGGACCGACCACGATCACCGAGCGGCCGGAATAGTCCACCCGCTTGCCCAGCAGATTCTGGCGGAATCGACCCTGCTTGCCCTTGATCATGTCGGCCAGCGACTTCAGCGGGCGCTTGTTGCTGCCGGTGATCGCCCGGCCGCGCCGACCGTTGTCCAGCAGCGAATCCACCGCTTCCTGCAACATCCGCTTTTCGTTGCGGACGATGATGTCCGGGGCCGACAGCTCCAGCAACCGCTTGAGCCGGTTGTTGCGGTTGATCACCCGCCGGTAGAGATCGTTGAGATCGGAGGTGGCGAAACGCCCGCCGTCCAGCGGCACCAGCGGCCGCAAATCGGGCGGCAACACCGGCAATACGGTCAATACCATCCATTCCGGCTTGTTGCCGGAGTGGAGGAAGGATTCCACCAGCTTGAGCCGTTTGGACAGCCGCTTGAGCTTGGTTTCGGAACCGCACTCCAGGATATCACCGCGCAAATCGACGACGAGTTGTTTCAGGTCCAGACCGTGCAACAACTGGTAAATCGCCTCGGCCCCCATCCGGGCGTCGAAGTCGTCGCCATACTGCTCGACCGCGTCCAGGTAGGCTTCGTCGGTCAGCATCTGGCCTTTTTCCAGCGGGGTCATGCCGGAATCGATCACCACGTAGGACTCGAAGTACAGCACCCGCTCGATGTCGCGCAGGGTCATGTCCAGCAACAGTCCGATCCGCGACGGCAGCGACTTCAAGAACCAGATGTGCGCCACCGGCGAGGCCAGTTCGATATGACCCATCCGCTCGCGCCGCACCTTGGCCAGGGTGACCTCCACCCCGCACTTTTCGCAGACCACGCCTCGGTGCTTGAGCCGCTTGTACTTGCCGCACAGGCACTCGTAGTCCTTGATGGGACCAAAAATCTTGGCGCAGAACAGACCGTCGCGCTCCGGTTTGAACGTTCGGTAGTTGATGGTCTCGGGTTTTTTCACCTCGCCGCGGCTCCAGGTCCGAATCATCTCCGGCGAGGCCAATCCGATCCGGATGGCGTCGAAATCCTCGATCTCGTCGAACAGCTTGAACGGGTTCAGCAGCTCTCTCATCATCTCTCACCCACGGAATTGCATTGTCCCGCCCGGAGGGGCGGCGGACGTTTTGGCGTCATTCGTCCCGCCTGGGCGCCACCGCATCGTTTTCCAGCTCGATGTTGATCCCCAGCGAGCGGATTTCCTTGACCAGCACGTTGAACGATTCGGGCATGCCGGCTTCCATGCGGTGGTTGCCGTCCACGATGTTCT
>CALGOO010000300.1 GCA_937960715.1 uncultured Candidatus Competibacteraceae bacterium | reverse complement strand
ATCTGTTCGAGCCGCTGCACCAGAAATTCAAGCTCTACGCGTCCAAGGGCAAACGCCGGCCCACCAGCAACGGTCCGGAATTTTCCACCGTGCCCGAGGTCCGTCCGTGGCAAAGCCGCGCCCGCGCCGCTGGCGGACAGTGGCTGCGCAGCCATGAGGAAGAACGGGTGCTCGACCGCTTCCTGCAATCGCTCGCGGGTGATTACATCCCGCTGGCCGTGGTGGTGAACGAGCAGATGGAGGCGCTGCACATTCTGGGCGAATCGGAAGGCTATTTCCGACTGCCGTCCGGCAGGTTGATGAACGACATCACCAAGATCGCGGTGAAGGATCTGGCCATCCCCCTGGCCACCGGCCTGCAAAAGGTGTTCAAGACCGGCGAGGAACTGAAATACACCAGCATCCGGATCAAATGGCGCGATGAAACTCGCAGCATTCAAATCCGCATTCGACCGCTGCCGGGAAAAAAAGGCCAGGAACCGCTGGCGGCCGTGTTCGTCGAGGAAATGCTCCCGCAGGCGCGAGAGCCGACCGCCACCAGCGCGCAGGTTTTCGACGTCAGTCAGGAAGCCGAGCAGCGCATTCACGACCTGGAACAGGAATTGCAATTCTCGCGGGAAAACCTGCAAGCCACCATCGAGGAACTGGAGACCTCGAACGAAGAGCTGCAGGCGACCAACGAGGAACTGCTGGCCAGCAACGAGGAACTGCAAAGCACCAACGAGGAGCTTCAGTCCGTCAACGAGGAATTGCACACCGTCAACGCCGAGTACCAAAGCAAGATCATCGAGTTGACCGAGCTGAACAATGATCTGGACAACCTGATGTCCAGCACCCGGATCGGCACCCTGTTTCTGGACGAAAACCTGGCGGTCCGGCGCTTCACGCCCGAAATCCGTCGGGTCGTCAAGATTCTGGACAGTGACATCGGCCGACCCGTGAACCATCTGGTCCATACCCTGGCGAACGTCGACTTTTTCGCCCTGATTCGCGAGGTCGTCCGCACCGGCGTCGAGCAGGAGCGCGAGGTTCGCACCGAGGATGGGGCGTGGCTGCTGATGCGGATTCTGCCCTATCGCGTGGGCGTGGAAACCGTCTCCGGGGCGGTGCTGACCTTCATCGACATTGGCACGCTCAAAACCATGCAATACGCCCTGTCCGAGCGCGAAACCCGACTGGCCAGCCTGTATCGGGCCGTGACGGTGGGGATCGGCCGGGTCGCCAGCCGCGTCTTCCTGGAAGTCAACGACCATCTATGTCAGATGCTGGGGTACGCTCGCGAGGAACTGATCGACCACAGTTCGCGCCTGTTGTATCTATCCCAGGAGGAATTCGAGTCCGCGGGCAAGGACCTGTACGAACAGATCCGCACGCAAGGCGTCGGAACGGTGGAAACGCGCTGGCGGCGCAAGGACGGCATGATCCTGCCGGTGTTGATCAACGGTTCGTCGTTGAATCCGGAGATTCCCGACGAGGGAACGACCTTGACCATCCTGGACCTTTCCAGCCGTGCGCGGGCGGTCGAGCGCGCCCAGCTCAGCGAGGCCAGCTATCGCCAGCTCTTCGACACCATGGCGGAAGGCGTGGTATATCAGAACGCCGCCGGGGAGATCACCTCCACCAACCCGGCGGCCAGGCGCATCCTGGGCTTGTCGGTCGATCAGATCAGCGGGCGAACCTCCACCGATCCCGACTGGCGCGCGCTTGACGAAAACAGCGTCGAACTGCCCGGCGACCGGCATCCCTCCATGATCGCCCTGCGGACCGGTCAGCCGGTCACCAGCGTGGTCATGGGCGTGTTCAACCCCCAAATCGGCCAAACCCGCTGGATTCGCGTCAACGCCATCCCTTTGTTCGAGCCTGGCCAAGACCGGCCTCATCAGGTTTACACGACGTTCAGCGACATCACCGAGATCATCGAATCCGTCCGGACGCGGACCAGCCCCCGAAACGAACCGCGGCAGCCAGAGCGGTCAAGCCGACCGGCGTCGGACGCCTCGACCAGCCAGACCGCAACCTCGCGGCTCACGCCGTCAGGGTAGCGAAGGCGATCGAAACGCTCGAATCGAGCGCCATCCGCCGCGATTTTTACTGAGCAGAGAAGATACGACATGACGCAAGACGGTCAGAATGAGGTGAAGTTCCTGCGCGAGAAAGCGGAAGCCAGCGCCGCGCGCCACCGTCCAGAGCCGGAGCCCGTGGACCTGCCGGCGCTTTCCAACGAACAGGTGCATAAGCTGGTGCATGAACTCCAGGTCCACCAGATCGAACTGGAGATGCAAAACGAAGAATTGCGCCGCGTCATGACGGACCTGGAGGAATCCCACAGACACTTCTCCCTCCTGTTCCATCGGGCGCCGATCGGTTATCTGGTGCTCGATCAGGTTGGCTTGATTCACGAAGTCAACGACACCTTCTGCCGGATGGTGGGCCGCGACCGGAAACAGTTGGTCGGCACGCCGTTCGCGGAATACATGGCCAGCGACGACCGCGGCGTGTTCCTGGCGCGCTATCGGGCCTTTTTCAAGAGTCCGGAGGGCAAGCACCTTGAGGCGCTGTTCCCCCGCGGCCGGGATGCCGGCTTCCACGCGCACCTGGAAGGCGCCATGCTCGGCCACTCCCTGGGCCATCCGCCCGTCAACAACCCCTTGTTGCTGCTGGCGGTCACCGACATCACCGAGCGCAAATGGGCGGAGAACAAGCGGCTGCAACTGGAGCGCCAGATGCAGGAGACCCAGAAACTGGAGAGCCTGGGCGTGCTGGCCGGCGGCATCGCTCACGATTTCAACAATCTTTTGACCGTCATCCTGGGCAACGCCAGCCTGGCGCTGGATGAACTGCCGCCGAACTCGGTTGCTCAAGAAAGTCTGGAAGCCATCGAGAACACCGCGTTGCGCGCCGCCGAACTTTGCCGACAGATGCTGGCCTATTCGGGCAAGGGTCGATTCGTCATCGAATCCATCCAGTTTGGCGCGTTGATCGGCGAAATGGTCTCTCTGCTCAAGGCGTCCGTCTCGAAGAAGGCGACCCTGAACCTGAATCTTCAGGAGCCGCTTCCGGCCGTGCGCGGCGATCCCAGCCAGATCCGTCAGATCGTCATGAACCTGGTGATCAACGCCTCGGAAGCCCTTGGCGACCACGCCGGCGCGATCACGCTGTCGACGGGTCTGATCGAACGGTCGGCCGAAGGCCCGAACGAGCATTTTCTGGATGAGCAATTGACCGAAAGCGCCTACGTTTGGCTGGAAGTCGCCGATACCGGCTGCGGCATGGATCAGGAAACTCAGCGGCGCATTTTCGAACCGTTCTTCACCACCAAGTTTACCGGTCGCGGTTTGGGTCTGTCGGCGGTGTTGGGCATCGTGCGCGGGCATCAGGGCGTGTTGAAGGTGCATAGCGAACCCGGCAAGGGCACGACCTTCAAGATCTTGTTTCCCGCCGTGCCGCAGGACAAACCGGCCCTCTCCCAGCAAGGCGAGACCAAACCGGACGCCTGGAAAGGCGCCGGCACGATCCTGTTGGTGGACGACGAGGAATCGGTTCGGACCATGGGCAATCGGATGCTGGAACGGAACGGCTTTCGCGTGTTGACCGCCGCCGACGGGCGCGAAGCCCTGGAGATCTATCGGGCGCGACGCGATGAAATCGCGCTCGTGCTGCTGGACCTGACCATGCCCAACCTGGATGGCGAAGAGACATTCCACGAGTTGCGCCGGATCGATCCCAACGTTCGGGTGGTCATGTCGAGCGGTTACACCGAAAGCGAAATCATCCCGCGCTTCGCCGGAATGCCGTTGGCCGGCTTCTTGCAAAAGCCCTACTCGACGGCCGCGCTGATGGATTGCCTGCGCGTTCCCCTGAGCGGCGGCGCACCCACGAGAAACGACACATAGCGGCATCCCGTCCGCCCCAACCGCCCAGACGGCTCGGCGGGTCTTCAAGGAAGGCCG
Organism: uncultured Candidatus Competibacteraceae bacterium; assembly: GCA_937960715.1. Classification (GTDB taxonomy): domain Bacteria; phylum Pseudomonadota; class Gammaproteobacteria; order Competibacterales; family Competibacteraceae; genus Contendibacter. The sequence goes on along the minus strand of CALGOO010000300.1, from coordinate 601 downwards.
GGCGTCCCTCTTGACGCCATCGACGCCACCGACCGCGTTCGACCGGATCGAGGCCCGGCCGCATTGACCCACGCCCTGTTGTTTTCGGTCTTCGTCATCGCCTCCTGCGGGCTGGCCTACGAACTGGTCGCCGGTGCCCTGGCCAGTTACCTGCTGGGCGATTCCGTCACCCAGTTCTCCACCATCATCGGGACTTACCTGTTCGCGATGGGGATCGGCTCCTGGCTGTCGCGCTACGTGGTCCGGGGGCTGATCGCCCGTTTCATCCAGATCGAGTTGGCGGTGGGTGTTCTGGGCGGCTTTTCCGCCCCGGCCCTGTTCCTGATTTTCGCCTGGGCCGGCGCGTTCCGGCTGGCGCTGTACGCGCTGGTGCTGATCATCGGCATCCTGGTCGGGTTGGAAATCCCGCTGGTCATGCGCATTCTCAAGCAGCAATTCGCCTTCAAGGACCTGGTGGCGCAGGTGCTGACCCTGGACTATCTGGGCGCGCTGGCGGTGTCGCTGCTGTTCCCCATCCTGCTGGCGCCGCACCTGGGCCTGAACCGCACCAGCCTGCTGTTCGGGCTGCTCAACGTGCTGGTGGCGGCCTGGGCGCTGTGGC
>CALGOO010000299.1 GCA_937960715.1 uncultured Candidatus Competibacteraceae bacterium | reverse complement strand
GTTTCTTGCAGGTTTCCTCGGTCAGGAACAGGCCGGTGGACTCGACGACGATGTCGGCGCCCACTTCGTTCCACTTCAGTTCGGCGGGATCCTTGACGGCGGTCAGGCGGATCTTCTTGCCATTGACGATCAGGGTGTTGCCGTCGACCGCGACTTTGCCCTCGAACCTGCGATGCACCGAGTCGTATTGCAGCATGTAGGCCAGATAATCGGGTTCGAGCAGGTCGTTGATGCCGACGATCTCGATGTCGGGAAAATCCTTCACCGCCGCGCGAAACACCATGCGGCCGATGCGGCCGAACCCGTTGATACCCACTTTGATAGCCATGCTTTCCTCCAACTGAGTGTGGTGAGCGAAACGTGTGGTTATGGAAAATGCGCGGATGGGGTCATCCGCCCGGAATCACGGTATAAATTTTAGCCCCTGACGACGAAAAATCACGCCGACGCCGATTGAAGTCAAAACAGCGACGCTACGGCGGCGGTCACCCGTTCGGCGGTGAAGCCGAAATGCTGGAAGATGATTTCCGGCGGACCCGATACGCCGAAGCAGTCGATGCCGATCACCACGCCCCGCGAACCGGCGTATTTGTACCAGGGCGCGGTCACGCTGGCCTCGACCACCACCCGCCGGGTCACGGCCGTCGGCAGCACCGATTCGCGGTAGGCGGCGTCCTGGGCGTCGAACACGTCCACCGACGGCATGGACACCACCCGCACCCGCCGACCCTGCCCGTTCAACTGCCGGGCGGCCGCCACCGCCAGTTGCACTTCGGAGCCGGTGGCGATGATGATCGCTTCGGGATCATCGCCGCAGTCGAGCAGCACGTAGCCGCCCCGGGCGATGGCGCGCACCTGCTCGGGTGTCCGGTCCTGATGCGGCAGCTTCTGGCGGGTGAAAATCAGACAGGTCGGGCCGTTGAGCCGCTCCAGCGCCGCTTTCCAGGCCACCGCCGTTTCGGTGGTGTCGCAGGTCCGCCAGACGGACAATTCAGGAATGATCCGCAGGCCGGCGGCATGCTCGATCGGCTGGTGAGTTGGGCCGTCGCCGCCGACGCCGATCGAGTCGTGGGTCAAGATGAATACGCAGCGCAGTTTCATCAGCGCCGACATGCGGATGGCGCTGCGGCAATAATCGGCGAACATCAGGAAGGTGCCGCCGAAGGGCACGTAGCCACCGTGCAGGGCCAGGCCGTTCATGATGGCGTTCATCGCGAATTCGCGGGCGCCGTAGTAGATCAGGTTGCCGTCGGGATTCTCGAAATCGACCGGCCGGCAGCCGACCCAGGGGATGCCGGTGGATTCGGCCAGATCCGCCGAACCGCCGACCAGGCTGGGAAAATAGGGGCTGTACGTTTCGAGCGCGCGCTGGGAAGCGGCCCGGGTAGCGAGGTCTTCATGCCGTTCCTGCATGGCCTGGATAAAATTCCAGGCCAGATCTTCCCAGTCGGGGGGAAAACCGCAGGCCAGCCGCCGTTCGAACTCCGCCGCCGGTCCCGGATATTCGGCCCGATAGCGGGCGAACAGCGCATTCCATTCGGCTTCCCACGCCGCGCCCTTGGCGCGGGCGTCGAAGGCGCGATAGTACTCGGGCGGGATGACGAACGGCTCGTGCCGCCAGCCGATGTTCTCGCGGGTGGCGGCGACTTCGGCGGCGCCGAGGGGGGCGCCGTGCGATTTCTCGCTGCCGCCCTTGTTCGGCGAACCCCGGGCGATGGTGGTCTTGCAGCAGATCAAAGTTGGGCTTTCGGAATAGGCCCGCGCCTGGGCGATGGCCTCATGGACCGCCACCGGGTCGTGGCCATCCACGTTGGGAATCACATGCCAGCCGCAGGACTGGAAGCGCTGGACCATGTCCTCGTTGAACCAGCCCCGCACTTTCCCGTCGATGGAAATGCCGTTGTCGTCGTAGAGGCAGATCAGCTTGCCCAACCCCCACAACCCGGCCAGGGAGCAGGCTTCGTAGGAAATCCCCTCCATCAGGCAGCCATCGCCCACGATGACGTAGGTGTAGTGATCGACGATGGGAAACCGGGGACGGTTGAAGCGGGTCGCCAGCGCCCGCTCGGCCAGCGCCATGCCGACGCCGTTCGCCAAACCCTGCCCCAGCGGGCCGGTGGTGGTTTCCACGCCCGGCGTGAGGCCGTATTCGGGATGGCCCGGCGTGCGCGAGCCCAACTGGCGGAAGCTGCGCAGATCCTCGGTGCTCAAATCGTAGCCGCTCAGGTGCAGCAACGAGTACAGCAGCATCGAGCCGTGGCCGTTGGACAGGATCACGCGGTCGCGGTTGAACCATTTAGGGTTGGTCGGATTGTGCCGCAGAAAGTCGTTCCACAACACCATGCCGAAATCCGCCATCCCCATCGGGGCGCCGGGGTGGCCGGATTCGGCGCGTTGCACGGCGTCCATGCTCAGGGCGCGGATGGCGTTGGCCAGTTCGCGACGCGTGGGGGTCGAGGATTCGCGGCTGACTGGGCCGGAAGAGACCGGTTCATCGGTCATGTTGTCCACCAGGCGACGGGCGGCCAATTCACTACGGGAGGGCATTAGCTCTCTCTCCTACATCACAATAAAATAACCAGGGAAATGCCAGGCACAACACGCACTGCCTAAGTTAAGGCGCGTAAGGCGCGTTGCACCCTGACCGCGCGCGTCGCTCTTGCTGGGACGTTTACCGGAGAGATCACCAGGGATGTCCAGTCGCGCCAAAACCCCTTTGGGGATCGGTGTCGGCCGAAAAATGGCCGCGATTATAGGAAAGATCACGGGATACGCCAAACGATTCTTGGGATGACGGGATGACGGGGCGCTCCCCCATCGCGGATACGTGGGTCGCCATGGCGCCCAACGTCGCCCTTGCCGTCTGAAGTCATTATGAAGAGGGGATAGGCCACGGCCGGGCTAGCCGTTAGAATTCAACCATGAGCACACGGCATGTTTTCATCACCGGAGGGACGGGTTACATCGGTCGGCCCTTGATCCGCGAATTGCTGGCGCGCGGGCATTCCGTGCGCGCCCTGGTCCGTCCCGGTTCGACGGGCAAATTGCCGATGGGCGCGGAGGAGGTCGTCGGGGACGCGCTGGACGCGGCCAGCTTCGCAGCCTTGATTCCCCCGGCCGATACTTTGGTTCATCTGGTGGGGACGCCTCACCCAAGCCCGCTCAAGGCGCGGCAGTTTCGGGAGGTGGATCTGGCATCCGCGCGGGCCGCCGTGGCGGCGGTGGAACATGCCACGGTGCGCCATTTCATCTACCTGAGCGTGGCGCACCCCGCGCCGGTGATGAAGGCGTTCGTCGCGGCGCGAATGGAGGGAGAGGCATTGGTGCGGGCCAGCGGCTTGGCGGCGACGATATTGCGGCCCTGGTACGTGTTGGGACCGGGCCATCGATGGCCCTATCTGTTGGTTCCCGTCTACCGTGTTATGGAGGCGTTGCCGGCGACGCGGGAAGGAGCGCGCCGCTTGGGGCTGGTGACGCTGGAGCAAATGGTCGCCGCGCTGGTGTGGGCGGTCGAAAATCCCGCTGATAGGGTAAGAGTCGTCGGGGTGCCGGAGATTCGGGATTCTCGGTTGAACGCCGTCGCAAGCTGAAGATTGATAAGACCGCCACACCTTCGCTGCTGGCCCACGCGGCTTGTATTCGTCGATTGCCGGTATTCGGCGTCCTCGTCTGGCCAGCATTCCCCCGATACCCGGCAACCGTGCATAATGACCCGATACGCCGAATCGGCGTCGACCTTGAAAAAACCGAACAACAACCGTGCCCCTCGATTGCCCCATCCCGTCGCATTCCCCGCCGCTTTGGTTCCCGCATTCGCGCGCGCGCGCGCGCAACCTGTCGGCCGAACTGACCGACTGGCTGCTCGACAGCGGGTCGCTGACCCAGCGGCTGCGGCGTGCCTGCGGAGGACGGTTCCGCGTGGGCGTGCTGCGCCAGGGTTGGAGCCGTCCGGATCGCGATGAGGCGCGCGCCCTGGGTTTGCGTTTGGACGCCTGGGCCTGGGTCCGCGAAGTACACCTGTTGTGCGATGAACGACCCTGGGTGTTCGCCCGAACCCTGATTCCCGCGCGAACCCTGCGCGGCCGGGGTCGCCGCCTGACCCGCTTGGGAACCCGTCCGTTGGGCCAGGCCCTGTTCGCCGATCCCGGCGTGCGGCGCGGCCCGGTCGAAATCGTCCGCATCGTGGCGGGCCAGCGCTTGCACTGGCGGGCATTCGCGGGCCGTGGCGAGCCGCCGGACGCCATCTGGGGTCGGCGTTCATTGTTCTGGATCGAGGAATCCCCACTACTGGTCTGCGAGATTTTTCTGCCCGACTTGCCGGTATCCGCCTGTCATCGACCGGATTGATGTTCACCATGACTATCGAACAGTTTGAAAATCGCCTGGGCGAATATGCCCAACTGATGCGCCTGCATCGCCCCATCGGCATTTATCTGTTGCTCTGGCCGACACTGTGGGCGCTGTGGCTGGCCAGCGACGGTCAACCCCCGCGTGGCGTCGTCCTCGTCTTCGTGCTGGGCGTGGCGCTGATGCGCTCGGCCGGTTGCGTGATGAACGACATCGCCGACCGCGATTTCGACCCGCACGTCGCTCGTACCCGCGATCGGCCGCTGGCGGCGGGCCGGGTGAGACTGGGCGAGGCGGTGAGCGTGATGATCGTGCTGTGCCTGCTGGCCTTCGGTCTGGTGTTGACCCAGAATGCCCTGACCGTCCAACTGTCCTTCGTCGGCGTGGCCCTGGCCATCAGCTATCCCTTCATGAAGCGGCTGCATCACTTTCCCCAATTTCATCTGGGGGCGGCGTTCGGCTGGGGCATTCCGATGGCCTACGCGGCGATCACCAACGCGCTGTCCCCGGTTTGCTGGCTGCTGTTTCTCGGCAACGTGCTGTGGTCGGCGGTCTACGATACCCAGTACGCCATGGTGGACCGGGAAGACGACCTCAAGATCGGGGTGAAATCCACCGCGATCCGGTTCGGCGTCCGGGACAAGCAAATCATTGGCTATCTGCAACTGGCATTGCTGGCCGTGCTGGTCGGGATCGGTCTGCTGACCGGCCGGGGCTGGATTTATTACCTCGGACTGTTCGTGGCGGCCTGGCTGGCGCTGTACCAGCAATACCTGATTCGCGACCGCAAGCCGGAGGAATGCTTCAAGGCGTTTCTCAACAACAATGCGTTCGGGTTGGTCGTCTTCTGTGGCCTGCTGCTCGATTACCTGCCGGCGGGTTCGCCCTGAAGCGCCATTCCATCTTGGCAAAAGGGGAAAGCGTATGCTCATCGTTCACGTTTTCGTTCACGTCAAACCGGACTGCGTCGAAGCCTTCCAGGCCGCCTCGCTGGACAATGCGCGCCACAGCGTCCAGGAATCGGGCATCGCCCGATTTGATGTCATCCAGCAGGCCGACGACCCGACCCGCTTCGTGCTGGTCGAGGTCTATCGCGACGCCGAGGCGCCCGCCCGCCACAAGGAAACCGCCCACTACGCCCGCTGGCGGGATACCGTGGCCGGGATGATGGCCGAGCCGCGCTCCAGCGTGAAATACGTCAATCGATTTCCGGCCGATTCGGGTTGGGATTATCCATCGGGCGCTTGATGGCGACTGGCGACTGGCCGATGGCGGAAGAAATTGAACTGCGCACGCCCCAGTTGCGGCTGGCGACGCGGGCTTGGGGACCGCCGGACGGCGTCCCGGTGCTGGCGGTGCATGGCTGGCTCGACAATGCCGCCAGCTTCGACGCGCTGGCGCCGCGCTTGCCCGGCGCGCGACTGGTGGCGCTGGATTTGACCGGCCATGGCCATTCCGATCACCGGCCGCCGGGCGCGCATTATCACTTCGTAGACTTCATCCCCGATGTCGTGGCCGCCGCCGACGCGCTGGGCTGGGAACGGTTCAACTTGCTCGGCCACTCCCTGGGCGGGGGCATCGTCAGCTTCGTGGCCGCGATCCTGCCGGAGCGGATCACCCGGGTGGCGATGATCGAAGGCTTGGGACCACCGACCAGCAATCCCGCCGATGGTCCGACCAACTTGCGCAAAGCCATCGAGCAGATGAACGCCCTGCCGCGCAAATGTCCGCCGATCTATCCGAGCGTGGAAGCGGCGATTCAGGCGCGCTGCGAGGCTAGCGGTCTGTCGTGGGCGGCGACGACAACGCTGGTGGAGCGCGGCCTCCAGCCGGTCGGCGACGGCTTCGGCTGGCGCACCGATCCCCGGCTACGCTTCGTGTCGCCGCTCTACCTGACCGAGCCGCAAATCCTGGCCTACATGGCGCGGATCGAGGCGCCGGCCCTGCTGATTTGCGGCGCGGACGGCTACCTGGTGAAGCGGGATTACATGCGGGAACGCTACGCCCGCATCGCCAGGCTGACCGTGAAAATCCTGCCCGGCGGGCATCATCCCCATCTGGAAGACCCCGAACCCTGCGCCCGCTTGCTGGAACCGTTCTTCGCGCGGACAGCCGATTGATCCGGGGTTGATCGTTAGCGGGTTTTCGCGGGTTGCCGCCCGCCCAGGGTCACGGCGTAAAACTTCTCGATGGCCGCCTTGCCTTCAAGCAGCCGGATCGTTTTGCCGTCGGGGAAGAAAGCGATCACTTCATCCTCGACATGGGGCAGGAAGTGCTCCTGTTCGCCATGAAAGATCATGGGAAAACCCAGTTGTTGATCCATCCAGTGCATGAAGGAAAACCACTGCGGCCCGGCGCTGTGGGCGATCCCCAGCATCTCGTCCTGGCGCGGCGCGGCGCGCTGGCCGGGATTGGCGGCGGGCACCAGCGCGTACAAATCGTAATCGGCATGGATGTAGCGCGGCTGGAGGATTCCTTCCTCGATCCAGACCACGCAGCCGTAATGCTGGTGGCGGGGATTCAGTTGCAGGGCGTAGGGTTTGTGGGAGCCCCGTAAATCCAGGCCGGTGGGATCGGTACCCGCTGGTAACTTGAGGATCATCTCCTGGTGCTGACGCCATTCCCGCCAGGCGGATTCCAGCTTGGCGCCCACGAACGCCTGCGGCTGGATTTCCGGTGAGGCCACCAATCCCGCCAATCGGTGGAACCCCACGTCCCGATTGGCGGTTTTCCACTTGCAATCCAGGCGCTTGCCGGTATAGCCGGGCCGTCCCATGTACTCCAGGCTGGCTTTGTTGGTTTTGCGGACCAGGACGTAAACCTGAAATTGCTTGGCGGCGGCCGCGAACAGGGGAACGTGGTTGGGACGGATATAGTCGTCGTACTGGTTGATTTCATCGATGGAAAATTCCTTCGGAGCCGTGGTTTCGGCCCAAAACGGCGGGCTTTCCGGCCATGGACCGGCCAGGATCGAGCCGAGCACCACCCTCAAGTGGCTGGCCAGCATCTCCCAGGGATTACCCATTTCGGTTCCAGCCGGCTCCTTGACCGCGTCGTCTTCCCTTCGAGGTGGCGGTCCCCTGTCGGCCAGCGGGGTCGAGCTTCCAGTCACGTCGGGTTGTGGCGATTGCCAGCGAGCCAGCGTACCGTCCTCCAGCGCCGGCCTTGCGGCGGAATCCATCCCCTGTGGACTCGAAATGCAGTTTGAAGAATTCATCGCCTGTTCTCCTTCCGGGAAATCAACGTTCAACGAGCGCGAAGCCAGGGGGCTTGACCGAAAAAGTCCAGCGAATCAGGTATCACGGCCAATACTTGGCTTTTTCCGGCAAGATCCAGCGTACTCCGCCGCGCGGCTCGGGGTGATCGCCGTGGTAGCGCGGGATCACATGCAGGTGTGGATGCCGCACGGTCTGGCCCGCCGCCGCGCCGTCGTTGATCCCGATATTGAACCCGTCCGGTCGAAACTCGTTTTGCAAGGCCGCTCGAACTTCGACCAGCAACTGACCCAGTTCCACCCACTCCACCACGGTCACGTCGAGCAGCGACCCCACATGCCGGCGCGGGATCAGCAGGGTGTGCCCCGGCGACACCGGAAAAGCGTCGCGGATCGCGACCAGATGCGCGGTTTGATGCACGATGCGTTCCAGCGGCAGGGCGCAGAATGGGCACCGATCAGGCGGCATGGCCATGAACCCGTATCCAACTCGTTGTTGTCGTGAGGCTTTGCAAACCTACCGCGCCAGCAGTGGTTCCAGCGCCGGCCACACGTTGTCCAGAATCCGGGGCTGCGCCTCGGCGCGCGGGTGCAGGCCGTCGTCCTGGATCAGCGCCGGGTTACCGGCCACGCCGTCGAGCAGGAAGGGAACCAGCGGAATCTGGTGGCGTTGCGCCAGTTCGCCAAACGTCGCCTGAAACTTTTGCGTGTACAGTGGGCCATAATTCGGCGGAATCCGCATTTCCGCCAACACCACCCGCGCGCCGGCTTGCCGGGACAACTCGATCATCCGTCCCAGGTTGGTGGCCATGGCCATCGGCGGTTGACCGCGCAGTCCGTCGTTGGCGCCCAGTTCCAGGATGACCAGGGCGGGACGGTGCCGCTCCAGCGCCGTCGGCAATCGGCTCAGGCCGCCGCTGGTGGTATCGCCGCTGATGCTGGCGTTGATCACCTGATGGGGGAAACCGCGCTCGGTCAGCCGGCGTTGCAGCAAGTTGACCCAGCCCTGTTCGGCCGGGATGCCGTAGCCGGCGCTCAGGCTGTCGCCCAGCACCAGAATCACCGGCGCCTCGGCGCGGACCAGGCCGGACCAGATCACCAGCCACGGCAACAGGATTAAAAACCATCGTGAACGAATCGATTTCATCGTTGGAGCATTCAGCCATGCGTGTCGATCATGATCCCGGAGCGGGCGGCAACGTAAGCGTAGCCGCCGCTTCGCCCTTGGACAACCCGACCGCCGCTTGCATCGCGCGGGCCGAAAACCTGGGCAAGGAGGTGATCAGTCCGGAAGGAAACCTGGTGATTCTCGCCGACATCAGCTTCAGCATCGCCCAGGGCGAGAGCGTGGCGGTGATCGGGTCCTCCGGCTCGGGCAAGTCCACCCTGCTGGGTCTGCTGGCGGGCCTGGATACGCCGAGCCGAGGGCGGGTGTGGCTGGCGGGCGCCGACCTCGGCGGTCTGGACGAGGACGGTCGCGCCCTGCTGCGGGCGGAGAGGGGTGGGTTCGTGTTTCAGTCGTTCCAACTGCTGACTGGGCTGACCGCCCTGGAAAACATCCTGCTGCCGCTGGAACTGGCCGGCCAGCCCGATGCCCGCCGGCAGGCGCTGGATTTATTGGAGCGGGTGGGGCTCAAGGCCCGCGCTCGTCACTATCCGTCGCAGTTGTCCGGCGGCGAGCAGCAACGGGTGGCCATCGCTCGCGCCTTCGCCGGCAATCCCGCCGTGCTGTTCGCCGACGAACCGACCGGCAACCTCGACCAGAAAACCGGCCATCGCATCATCGAACTGCTGTTCGCGCTCAACCGCGAGCAAGGGACGACCCTGATCCTGGTCACCCACGATCCGGAACTGGCCGCCTATTGCGACCGGGTGCTGGAACTGGACGATGGGCGGTTGCGCGAACGGCGGGAGCGCTAGCCATGGACGGGCTGAACCTGCTCCGCATGGCCCTGCGCGCCCTGCGACGCGACTGGCAATCCGGCGAATTGCGGGTGCTGGCGATGGCCTTGTTGATCGCCGTCGCCAGCGTCGTCGCCGTCGGCTTTTTCACCGACCGCATCCAATTGGCGATGGAACGCAAGGCCAGCGAATTGCTGGGCGCGGATTGGGTGATCGCCGCGCCCAATCCGATTCAACCCGGCCTGGCCGAGGAAGCGCGCCGCCGGGGCCTGCAAACGGCGGAAACCCTGGGATTTCGCAGCGTGGTTCTGGCGGGCGAAACCACGCAACTGGCCGAAGTCAAGGCCGTCGGTCCCGGTTATCCGCTGCGCGGCGCGTTGCAAATCAGCGATGCGCCGTTCGCGCCGCCCCGCGCCGTGACCGCCATTCCCAGTCCAGGCCAGGTTTGGCTGGACGAGCGGCTGATGCAGGCGCTCCGCCTCCAGGTGGGCGACACGCTCGACTTGGGGACGCGCGCGTTCCGGGTGGAACAGGTGCTGGCCTACGAGCCGGACCGGGCCGGCGACCTGTTCAGCATCGCCCCCCGACTGTTGATGAATTTGGCCGATATTCCCGCGACGGGTCTGGTGCAACCGGGCAGCCGGGTCGAATACCGTCTGTTGCTGGCGGGCGAGCCAGTGGCGCTCGCGGCCTTCAAAACCGGGGTTGCGCCCCGACTGGCGAGGGGCGAGAAGCTGCAAGGCGTGCGCGAGGCCCGCGCCGAACTGCGGCTGGCACTGGAACGGGCGCAGCGCTTTCTGAATCTGGCGGCCCTGGTCAGCGTGATTCTGGCCGGAGTCGGAATCGCCATCGCCGCCCGTCGCTTCGCCACCCGTCACTGGGACAGCGTGGCCATCCTGCGCTGTGTCGGCGCCACCCAAACCCTGGTCATGCGGCTGTTCGTGGTGGAACTGCTGATGCTGGCGGCGCTGGCCGGTGTGGCGGGGCTGGGAGTCGGTTATCTGGCCCAGTACGGGCTGAGCAGCGTGCTCGGGCCGCTGGTCAGCGCCACCGAACTGCCGCCGTCCTCCTGGCGACCGATTTTGCCGGCGCTGGCGACCGGCTTCGTCACCCTGCTCGGCTTCGGCTTGCCGCCGTTGTTGCGGCTGCGGGAAGTGCCACCGTTGCGGGTGTTACGCCGCGATCTCGGACCGGCCGATCCGCGCCTGTGGGCGTTGTACGGTCCCGCCGTGCTGGCGACCCTGGCGCTCCTGGCCTGGCAGGCCGGCGAATGGCGATTGGCGCTGTACGTCTGCGCCGGGGTGGCGGGAACGGTTATCCTGCTGGCGCTGGCGGCCTGGGGGCTGGTGAAATCGCTGGGTCTGCTGCGGGGCCGGGTCGGCGTGGCCTGGCGCTTCGGGCTGGCCAACATCGCCCGGCGCGGTCCCGGCAGCGCGGTGCAGGTCGTGGCGCTGGGCCTGGGCCTGATGGCGCTGCTGATGCTGACCCTGGTGCGCACCGATTTGCTCGACAGTTGGCGGTCGAGCTTGCCGGCCGACGCTCCTAACCATTTCCTGATCAACATCCAGTCCGGCGAGGTGGACGGGGTGCGGGCGTTCCTGCGCGAGCGCGGTTCGGGCAGCGCCGAATTGTTCCCGATGGTGCGCGGGCGGCTGGCGGCGATCAATGGCCGGCCGGTGGGACCGGACGACTACCACGACCCGCGCGCCAAGCGCCTGGTAGACCGGGAATTCAATCTGTCCTGGACCGACCGCTTGCAGGAGGACAATCGCATCCTGGCCGGCCGCTGGTGGAATCCCGAGGATCGCGGTCGCGGCGTCGCCTCGGTCGAGGTCGGACTGGCGAAGGATCTGGGCATCGCCTTGAACGACACTCTGCGCTTCCAGGTCGCCGGCCAGACCTTGGAGGCCAAGGTGACCAGCTTGCGCAGCGTCGAGTGGGACTCGTTCCGGGCCAACTTCTTCGTGGTGTTTCCGTCCGGCGTGCTGGACCGCCAGCCGGCCACCTGGATCACCAGTTTCCACCTGCCGCCGGGTCGGAAAGCGGTGCTGGCGGAGCTGGTGCGGCAGTATCCAACGGTGACGGTGCTGGACGTGGAGGCGCTGATGAGCAAGGTCCGCGAGATCATGGACCGGGTCATTGCCGCCGTGGAATACGTGTTCCTGTTCACCCTGGCGGCGGGGCTGGTGGTGCTGTACGCCGCGATTCAGGCGACTCAGGACGAACGGCGGTTTGAGAGCGCCGTCCTGCGCGCGCTGGGCGCGCGCCGGCGGGTGGTGCGGGAAAGCCTGCTAGCGGAGTTCGCCACCCTGGGGTTGCTGGCGGGCGTGCTGGCCGCCACCGCCGCAACCCTGCTGAGCTACGTACTGGCCGCGCACGTGTTCGAGTTTCCGTACCGCTGGAACGGGTGGATCTGGCTGCTGGGCGGCGGCGCGGGCGTGGTGGGCGTGGGACTGGCCGGGTTGCTGGGCGCGCGCTCGGCGCTGAATCAGCCGCCGTGGCGGGCGTTGCGGGAGATTTAGCCGGCTTCCTAATCGCGGGTCGGGAACCCGCTTTCGACCAGCGCCCGTTCGGTCAAGGCCAATGCCTGGTCGAGATGGGCATAGGTCAGGGCGAACGCGGGGGCTGACTGCATCCAGCGGGTCAGGGTGTCCAGCCGTTCTGAATCCAGGATGGAAACGACAGGTTCCGCCACGACGATCTCCCGCAACACGGCCATGGGATCCAGCGGTTCGAGGGCGGATTCGCCGCCGGGCTGATACCGGGGGAATAAAAAAGCGCCCACTGGAACCGGTCCTCGCGTCAAGGGTCCGGGTGGCGGCGAAAAGCGCACCGACTGGCCGGCGCGCTCGATAAGGGGCGCACGGCCGAGGTTGGGCAGGCGCGATGCCAATACTGACCAACTGCCTGACTTCAGGCACAAGCTCATGCCGATACCGACCAGTTGGCCGTCGAGGTTGACCGGGATCACGTCGTCGCCCAGCAACCCGAACCCCTCGGCATTGAGCGCCGCGGCCAGGGTGGTTTTACCAGCGCCGCCTCGACCGATCAGCAACACGCCCCGGCCAGATCGACTGACGCCGGCGGCGTGCAGCACCAGCAGGCGGTGGGCAGCGGCGCAACCCAACTCCACCAGTTCAGATACAGTCCGGACGATGGCTTCGTCGAAGGTGTCGCCAGCGGCGATGGAGGTATCATCCACGGCCAACCACCAGCCGCTGGCGGTTCCGCCGAGTCTGGCATGGTGGTCGGCGAGGGCGAGCGATCCCGCATCCAGATGGCTGGTGATCCGGGCCAGTGACTCAGCCAGCGTGGGATCGTCCACCATCAGCGCCACTCGCCGGTCGGCCAGTTGCAACAGCCAGGTTTGGGCGGCAGGCGGCGGGTCGGGCGGGCGCGCGTTCTCGACGGGTATTGGCGATTCTGCGGGGTCAGTTACCGTCATCCCGCATTCTTCTTCGCGATGCCAGGTTTCGAGCAGCGCCATGATGTCGTTGCGCGCCTGATGGTGGGACAGATTGAAGTGGGCCGCCAGCAGGTCGGCGATCTCCGTGATGCTCAGGCCGGCGCGGTGGCTTTGCCAAATCCAGCCGGCCAGCGGATCCAGCACCAGCAGCTTTTGGCCGCGCTGCGGGCCAGGCTGGGCCAGAACCAGGTGATCGGCGAGGGGCGCGCTCAGCACATCGAGAGACTCACCCACGGTCCCGCCTTGAGGGCAATCGTTCACCGGGTCGAAAACCGGGAGTCAGAGCCTATACGGAAATTCGCCACGCAAGTACTGGGCTTACCGATGATGGAGCGCCTCCCAAGCGCAAAAAAGCCACGGTACATTCTGGTAGCTATTTATTGTCTCCAATGGGGAAGGGTAAAACCCCCGCCTTTAGGCGGAAGCTTGAG
>CALGOO010000298.1 GCA_937960715.1 uncultured Candidatus Competibacteraceae bacterium | reverse complement strand
GCAGCGCGAGGTTGTTGAGGGTGGTGGCGACGTCGGGGTGGTCGGGGCCGAGGGCCTTTTCCCGGATCGTCAGGGCGCGCTGGCGAAGCGGCTCGGCCCGGGCGTACTGGCCTTGGTCGTGGTAAAGCAGCGCGAGGTTGTTGAGGGTGGTGGCGACGTCGGGGTGGTCGGGGCCGAGGGCTTTTTCCCGAATCGCTAGTGCGCGTTGGAACAGCGGCTCGGCTTGGGCGTACTGGCCTTGGACGCGGTGGAGTCCCGCAAGGTTGTCGAGGCTTTGAGCGACGTCGGGGTGGTCGGGGCCGAGAGCCTTTTCCCTGATCGCCAGGGCGCGTTGGAGGAGCGGCTCGGCTTGGGCGTACTGGCCCTGGGCGTGGTAAAGCAGCGCGAGGTTGTTGAGGCTGGCGGCGACGAGGGGATGGTTGGGACCGTGGGTTTTTTCCCAGATCGCCAGGGCACGCTGGTGCAGCGGCTCGACCTTCGCGTACTGGCCTTGGGTGCGATGGAGTTCCGCGAGGTTGTTGAGGTCGGTGGCCACCTCGGGGTGGTCGGGGCCGTGGGCCTTTTCATCGATCGCCAGGGCGCGCTGGAACAGCGGCTCGGCCTTTGCGTGCTGGCCCTGGTTGTGGTAGAGCCCCGCGAGGTTGTTGAGGCTTTGGGCGATGTCGGGGTGGTCGGAGCCGAGCGCCTGTTCCCGGATCGCCAAGGCGCGCTGGTGCAGTGGCTCGGCTTTCGCGTACTGGCCTTGGGCGTTGTAGAACAGCGCGAGGTTGTTGAGGCTGGTAGCCACATCGGGGTGATCGGGTCCAAGGGCTTTTTCCCGAATCGCGAGGGCGCGGCGGAAATGATCCTCCGCTTTGCGGTACTGGCCCTTTTGGTAAAGCTCGACTCCCTTTTGGCTGAGTTCGAGGGCTTCTTGCTGACTGGCCGTGTTCGGTACTGACTCGGTTGCCGAGTTGACATTCCCCCCGACAAACAAAGCGGCCACGACCACCGCCAGCAGCCAGCCGATGATCGACCCGCGCCGTACCATCGATTTCACCTTGGTCACTCCTGGTGTCAGTGAATCGCCCACACTTCTTGCACCCTCCCGTCCCGCACCAACACCGCCCGGCGCGGGCCAAAAGACCACACCTCGCCGCCGGCGATCTTCCGCTTCGTCGTGGGCGAGCCACAACACGCCGCCAGCGCGCTGACCGGCTCCGGCTGCGCCGGACGTGACACCACCATTTCCACCACGCCATCCAGTTCCAACACCGAAGCGCCGTTGGGGCCGATATGGATGGAGCCCTCCAAGCCGGACTGTCGCCAGTCGAAATCGAACCGCGTCCAGCCGGCCAATGGATCGTCGGCGGCGTCCGGTTTCGGCAGAGTCTGCCCCGGCGACACCGGCAACGACCACGGTAGCGCCTGGTCTTGCTTCGCCGCCGCGCCGGCTTGACACGCCGCTTCGTCGTCGGCGTGCTGGCACACCACACGCCGATAGGGCGACGGCAACGCCGCCGCGCGAGGGACCAGCGACGCCCACACCTCCCGCGCTTTGCCCTCCCGCCCGCGCTCCTCAAGGATTCGCGCCAGGTTATAGATCACGCAGGCCGGCGCCTCGGGCTGGGCCGCCAGGTCTTCCAGAATTTTCAAGGCGGTGGGCCACAGGTCCGGCGTTGGACCCTGCCGATACAAAATCAGCGCCCGCAGGTATTGCGCCTCCAGATCGGATGACGCCTGTTGCAGCGCCTTCTCGATCGCCGCCCGCGCCTCGTGCGTTTCGTCCAGATAGAAATAGGCCACGGCCAGATTCAACCATCCCGGCAAATAAGCGGCGTCCGCCTCGACCGCCCGCTTCAGATGGCCTACCGCCTCGTTCAGCCACTCGCGGGCCCGCGGCGAGACATCGGATACAACGCCTCCCGCTCCCGCTGATGCTCCAACTAACAGGGAGTTATCCGCCCCTCTCGAAACCAGCGCCACCGCCCGCGTGCGCGAGTCCAGCACCGCCGGCAGGCAGTAGTAATACGCCCACGATGGCACTATCGCTTCGCGGGCCTTTTCCAGGTAGAGATAACCCAGGTTGCCGAACACCTCCCGCGCCGGAAACACCTGCTGAAACTCGCGCAGGAAATACTCCGCGTCGTCGTACCGGCCAAAATGCGCCAGCCGCACCCCGTAATGGAACAGTTCCAGCCTTTCGCCCAGCTTCCGCAAGCGCGTTCGCAGCAAATGCGCGCGATCCTCCGGGGCCGGATGTTGCCGGTCCAGCCGGGTTTGAGTCTGGGTCATCCAATGCTGGAAAAAGTCCGGCTTGCCGACGGCGGGCTGGCCGAGCAAACCATCCACCGCGAAACCGGCCACGGCGGCGTACACGAAACCGCGCTCGTCGGCTTCGGTTTCCTTCATCAGGGTCACCTTGCGGCTCGATTCGATCTCGGAGCCGAGCACGTCCGTGCTGGCCTCGAACAACTCCCGCAACCTGACCGCCGCCGGCGAGGCATCGCCCGCCAGCGCCCGGTACACCTCTTGATGCGAGTAATCGCCCTTGGTCAGGTGCGCCAGTTCGTGGCCCAGCACGAACGCCAACCGCGCATCGCCTTCCGCTGCCGTGGCGTCCCCATAGGCGATCTCCAACGCCCCTCGCGACAACACGATGTAGCAGTCCGGCAGGGCGATCGCCCACGGACTGCCCGAGGTGTCGATCACCTGGAGCCGGGGCCGACACGCCGCCGGTTTTTCGGCGACTTGGCGGAGTTGCTCGAAAATCCTGCCGGCGCGCGCGACCCCTGGTTCTCGTGGATCGCTCGGGCCATGGTATTTGAGGTAATACTGCACGCGGGCGCCGAGATCGGCGGGCGTTTGCGCTTGGCCGACGAGGCTGGCGCTACCCATCAGGACGACTCCCAGCAAAATCACCCGCAAGACTTCTGGAACAACGCGAGGTTTCCGCCAAAACCCCAGCCGATTCAATTGCTCGATCAAAGACATGTGCAGCGTCTCCCTGGCAAATCGGAAGGACGACCGATGCATCGCTCCCTGGTAATCCAGCCCGTCGTAATGATGGAAACCCCTCTTTGCAAAAGGGGGTGGGAGGGATTTGGGTTTCGCTCGGCCCGACCGGTTCAAATCCCCCCACGCCCCCCTTTGCTAAAGGGGGGACGCCCGATGGATCATTCGCATTTCAGGACTACCCACCCTCTGTCATCAGGGCCGACAAAGCTTCCGCGTTCCGCTCGATCCGCTTGCAGAGTCGGTCGCGATTCGCCACGAGCCCCACATCGTTCAAGATGTTCTCCAAATCCTGAGTCACCGTAGCCGCGCGCCGCGCCTGGGGGTCGGTGACGGGGCGCCGCGCCAACCGGTCGCGCAACGCGACGGCGATGGCGCGCTGCCGGTCCCAGAACGCCGGCGAGTCCGCTTGCGGGGTTTTGCAGACGGTTTGCAACAAGATGACCCAATGCCCCAGCAGGGTGTAGTCGGCCCATTCGGCGGCGGGCGTGGGCGGCGACAAGGCGGGCGGCGGCGTGGAGCGGGACGCGCCGGCCAGAAGGGTCCGCCCCTCCCATAGCCCGGTCGCGAAGGCACGGGCGGCCGCGGTGGCTTCGGTGGCTGAAAAGCCATAGGTCCGCGTGGGCGCTTCCCAAGGCAGCGCCTGGCGCGCGGCGGCTTCCCGCAGCGCGGGCGTCGATCCGGCTTGCGCGGCCTCGTAGGCGGTTTCGAGCAGCGCCGGCAACCCCGAATCGTTGCGCCACGGCACCAGCACCGCCAGCGCCAGGCAGGCCGCCAGCGCCAGGCCCGCCCCGGACCCGATCCAGGCGCGGCGGCGCCACCGGCGCGATCGTGCAATGTCCGCGATCGGCATCGGCCGCGCGACTTGAAGGATCGGTGCCGGTGGCTTGCTCACGTCTTGTTGGACTGGGACGGGGCGGGCATCGAGGATATGGGTGACGGCCAGCCATTCCTCGTAGCAGTCGGAACAGGCGTCAAGATGGGTGAGGATGCGCTCCCGATCCGCTGGCTCCAAACGCCCCTCGCCGAAGGCCGCCAGTTCCTCCGCCGGAGGATGTTCGTCGAGCGGGGTTGCGAGCGGTTGCACGGCGAGCGCGACGAGCGCACGCAACCGCTCCTTCTGGAACCGTTCTTCTTCAACAGGAAGCTGTGGGATCGCCATGGGATTTCCGGGTCAACGACGGATTTGGAGTACGGAACGCCACGCGGGACGTTGGCTTGATGGGTATGGACGGACAAACCCTTCGGCATTGTCGCGCGGATTTCAAAATTCCGAATCTTCCCCCTCCAGCAATTCCGCCAGCGCCTGGTCAAGGCCGGCGGCCTTGAACGCCGAGCGAATCCGTTCCCGCAACAGGCGCCGCATCTTGCCTTGAACCGAGTGGACGCTCAAACCCAGACGCTTGCCCGCGTCGGTGACGGTCATCCCTTCTTGAAAAACCAGCCGCAGCAACAACCGTTCCTCGGGGGCGAGAAGCAACGTATCGCGCAATTTCCGCAACGCGCCGGCCAGGGGGCCGTCATCGGGTTCGGCAACGGGTCCGGCGGCGTGTTCGGGGTCCAGCAATCCCGCGATGACCTGGAGCAGACGAACCCGTTGTTCGGCGGCGGCCCAGTCTTCCGGGGTGCGGGCAACAGGATCCGCCACGGCGTCCTGGTCGAAGGGTTCGGGCAAGTCGGCAATTCGCGCTGGCTCGATCCGTTTGACGCTCCCTGCCCCGCAATGGAGGATTCCACCTCGGATCGCCGCCTCGATTTCCTTGAGCACCTCCGGATCATGGTCCTTGGTCAAGGTGTTTCGCACCTGATCGATGGCCTTGAACGCGGGCAATTGCTCCCAGCAAAGCTTTTTGTAGGTTCGCTCCCAAAGTGGACCTAACCTTTTGATCCGCGCCGGCACGCGCAAGTAATGGAATTTGTGGCGCGCGAAATCCTCCAGCAACCGCCGGGCGGTCTGTGCCAGGAAGGCTTCGAAGCTGGACCGCCCTCGGTATTGCCGCACCTTGGACCAGTCATCTTCCTCCAGCTTGCTCAATACGTAGTCCTGACCTTCGAGCGCGAGATTGGAGGTTTCGGCGCTTCCGCGTTCGGGAAAGCGGCGTCGGGCGAGATGGTTCAGCAACTCCAAATGCGCGAGAACCTGTTGCTGGTATGCGTTCATTTCGTCGACACTATGTATTGGTCCATTGGCATCTCGCGGAAAATGCTTCTTGGCGTCACTTCTTGGGGGGGCTTGGGTTTTTTGCCAGATCTTCCTCGATCATCCGTTTTAGCTCGGGAAGATTCTGTTGGACGCGATTCATGCCCAGCTCCGCCCCTTTCTGAAAGAGCGCAGGCGTTTTTTCGATCGATTTTTTTCCCGTCGGGGTGCGATAAAAGGCAGTGATCTGTTTCAGTTCCTTTTCCGTGAATTCCGCCATGAACAGCATCGCCAGTTCGTCCTTCAACGCTTCGTAACCGAGATGCTTGGTCATGAAGGTTTTCATGACCTGTCGGAATGGCGCCAGTTCGGGCTTGTCCCTGATCTGGATTTCCACCGACTGTTCCAGGGTGGCCTGCATCGTGTTTCGGGCGTTCGCCGCTTCGAGCAGCGCCTCGGCTGCCGCCCGGTGGCTTGCGTTCTCCGCTTGGATAGCCGATGGTGCGCTCGCCAGCGCCATGACTAGGAGCAGTGCGAATGCATGAGGCCCCATTCGTGATACCTCTCGTGGCGTGGATGGATTTCTATAATGCATAAGTAACCGTTCAGACCCCCCTCGTCCCATACGGTGGCGAGTTTCGCTACGCTCAACCCATCCTGCAAAAAAACAATGGATTGTAGGATGGGTTGAGGAACGAAACCCATCGATACGGGGCGAAACCACCAGGGGATCTGAACAGTTATATCCATAGCTGGATCATGTCTATAGTATAGCAGTAATTTCCAACATATTGATTTGTAAGGACTTTTTTCGTATAATTAAATGACGTTTATGAGAATTTCCTTAAAAATCTATCTCACAAAAATAAGAGGCCGGGAATCGTTGGTAGTATAGATTATGGGATAGCTCAGTATCTCGACAGTACGGGATCAACCGTTACATCCCGTCTCCATTTTTCGAGCAACAAATGGGACTTGACCCGAGTTGTCGAACGCGGCGCTCACTCTTGGTGGGCATTGTATGGACGATTCCGCCATACTTCCGGTTGCACTATAATGCAACGCCGAGCAACTGGAGGAAGCACCATGAAACCGGTACTGCTGGTCCTCTCCATCGTCGTCGCCGCGCCCGCGTTCGGACAGGTCTACAAATGCCCGGGCCCGAACGGGCAATCCTACTACCAGCAGTTGCCGTGCCTGGAAGGATCGCAGATGTCCCTCCCGAATAACGGCGCTTCCGACGGTCAGGGTGATGGTTCCGAGGCGGGCTTGCGCCCTGGTGAAAGGGAGGCGCTGGAAGCCTCTCGCCAACGAGAGGAAGCGGAGCGCCAAACAGCCGAGCAGGCTGCGGAAACCGCCAAGCCGGCTCGTAGCGAAACTGGTGGCGCGCCAGCCAGCGAGGGGTCGGAAGATGGTGTCAACGAATCCACCAGTTCCCGGCGAAGGCCCCATCGGCCGCGGGGTGGCGGCTAATCGCAACGCCTGCTCCACCCGATCCCCACTGGCCTGCGGGGAACTCCCGGCGCAACCGATAAAAAAGCCCTTGCCAAGGTTGGCCAAGGGCTTGGTTTTCTGGTGGGCCGTGTGCGATTCGAACGCACGACCAACAGATTAAAAGTCTGCTGCTCTACCGACTGAGCTAACGGCCCGGGAAAGGGCGGTAATGGTACAACAACCCCGTAAAACCGCAAGGGTTGACCTAAGATTAGCGCAAGGATTGCAACCGCCGCTCGGCCAGGCTAGCGGCCTGGCTGTTGGGGTAAACTTGCACCAGCTTTTGCAACACGTCGCGCGCCCGCGCGGTTTCGCCCTGTTCTCCATAGATGTAGCCAAGCTTCAGCAAGGCATCCGGCAGCCGCGCGCTTTGTGGATGATTCAGGCCAAGCGCGATGAACGTTTCCTTGGCCGCATTGTAGTCCCGGCTCAGGTAGTAGCTCTCGCCCAGCCAGTATTGGGCGTCGCCCGCCAGATCGCCGCCCGGATGCGCGCTGAGAAAGCGCCGCCAGGCGGCAATGGCCTCCAAGTAGCGACCTTCGCGTAATTCGCCCAATGCCGCGTCGAACTCCGCCCGTTCCGCGCCCGCCGCCGACGCGGAGGGAGAGGGTTGCGCCGCTGGCGACCGGCCGCGAGTATCCATTGGTGGTTCGGCCGCCGTCGACAGGGCGGGCGGCGGTTCGGGGCGGCTTGCCGATGAATACGCTGGCGGTCCGGGCATCGCCCGTTCCCGGGCGAGCGTTTCAAGATGATACTGCTGGAGTTCCAGTTTCCCGCGAATTTGTCGGACCTCGGTTTCCAACTGCTCGACGCGCTGGAGCAGTTCCAAGGTCAGTTCGTTGTCGGGTGAGTGCTGGGCGCGAGCCGCGCCGGGCAGCAACACGCCGCCCAGCAACAGCGCCATGAACCATGGTGGAGAACCGTGCTTGGTCATGGGAGGATTCATCCCGTCAATAGACAATTTCCACCCGCCGGTTCAGCGCATAGCTCTGTTCGTCGTGGCCAGCGTCGGCCGGGCGTTCCTCCCCATAGCTGACCACGCGAATCTGTTGGGGGGATACGCCCATGGCGATCATGGCTTGACGCACGGCGTTGGCGCGGCGTTCGCCCAGCGCGATGTTGTATTCGCGGCTGCCGCGTTCGTCGGTGTGGCCTTCCAACTGGGTGATGATGCGCGTATTGCCGGTCAGGACGCGGGCGTTCTTCGAGATGATCGTCTGGCTTTCGGGCAGAATTTCGGCGCTGTCGAAGCTGAAATAGACGATCCGATCCGCCGAGACCGCGCTGCCACCGCCAGCGACGGCTTGGCCGGGTCGTCCGCCGCTGGCCTGGCCGCCCGCGGTTCCTCCGGTGGTGTCATAGGTATCGTACTGGCTGGGGGCCTGACCGTAGGGATAGCTGTAGGCGTCCTGTCCCGGTTGCGCGGTGATGCCCTGCTCGGTCGTGGCGTCCTGCTGGGCGCCCGTCTGATCCTGGCCGGTGGTGTCGCCGGTCGAGGTGCAGCCGGCCAGCAGGGCGAGCGCGGCGGCGGCGATCAAGTTGCGAGTGATGTATTGCATTGGCGATGCTCCCCTATATTGAAGTGAAAGATAAAGTTAGCGGCCATAGGGTGCCCAGACCGGATCGCGGCCGTTACCGCGCAGGGTGAAGTCCTGTTTGACGCTGCCATCCAGGGATACCGCCGTTAGGCGTTGGCCGTTGGAGTAGATGATCATCTTGCCGTTGGGCGCGAAGCTGGGTGATTCGTCCAACCCGCCGGAGGTCAGCACTCGAAACTGGCGGGTTTGCAGATCCAGCACGGCGATGTGGAAGCGGCCGCCGCGCCGATGCACCATGGCGATGTAGCGGCCATCGGGTGACACCGTCGGGCGGGCATTGTAGTCGCCTTCGAAGGTAAGCCGCTGCGCCGCGCCGCCGCCGGGGCCGATCCGGTACAACTGCGGTGATCCCCCCCGATCCGAGGTGAACACGATGCTGCCATCCGGCAGCCAGACCGGCTCGGTGTCGATGGCGCTGCTACTGGTAAGGCGGACGGGATTTTGGGTCGCCAGGTCGAGCGCGTAGATTTCCGGGTTGCCGTCCTTGGACAGGGTAAACGCTAGGCGCTGGCCATTCGGGGACCAGGAGGGCGCGCCGTTGATGCCGGGGGCGGCGGACACCACGCGCCGGGCACCGCTGTAGATATCCTGAACGATGATTTGTGGCCGGCGTCCCTCGAAGGAAACGTAGGCCAGCTTGCCGCCATCCGGTGACCAGGCCGGCGACATGAGCGGCTGGCCGGAACGCAGGATCACCCGGGGATTCTGGCCGTCGGCGTCGGCGACCACCAGATACCAGGAATCGCCGCCGCTGGCGATATAGGCAATGCGCGTTCCCGCCAACCCTTTTTCGCCGGTCAGCTTTTCGTAGATCAGGTCGCTGATGCGGTGGGCGACCGGCCGCAATTGATTCGGCGGCACGTCGAAGGACAAATTCAGCAGTGGAGCACCCTGAATGCCCGCCAGTTGAAATTGCACGATATAGCCACGGGCGCCGCCGGGTTGGGCCTGTCCGGTGACGGAGTAGTCCGCCCGCGCGCCTGCGGGTTGCGGTGCGATTTTGCCGGTTCGTTGCAGGTCGGATGCGATGATGCCGGCGATGTCCTCGGGCGCCCCGCCGCCAAAGGGCGCGATGGCAATGGGAATGCCGCTGCCCTGGACGCCTTTGGTGATGTCGATAGTCAGTGGCTGCTGGGCGAGGGCGAACCGACCGATGAGTAACAGAGCGATCAGCCCAAACAGTTTGAGTGCCGTGGATATCAATGCTTAACCTCCTGGTTTGAAACGGAAATTAAAATTGCGAAATTTGGCGAGAACTTCGGGGTCGCCAGGTATTGGCAATGGTGAGGCTTTTTGCACGGCGGCGACGGCGGAATTGTCGAAGGCGTCGTCGCCGCTGCTCTGCGCGATTTGAACGCTGGTGACCGCGCCGGATGGTGTCATGGTAATTCGTAGTGTACAGGAAAGGGTATCGTTGCCATCCAGGGGTAGCGACCAGTAGCGTTCGACGCGCTGTTTGATCAAGGCGGCGTGCCGCGCCACGGCTTCTTTAAGAAATTGTTCGCGCGCCGCCAGTTCCTGAGCCAATTTACGCGCTTCCTCCGCCTTACGTTTGGCGTCTTCCTCCGCCTTGCGTTTAGCCTCCTCGGCAGCCTTGCGCTTGGCGTCTTCCTCCGCCTTGCGCTTGGCGTCTTCCTCCGCCTGACGCTTGGCCTCGGCGGCGGCTTCACGTTTAGCGTCCAACGCGGCCTGACGCTTGGCCTCCTCGGCGGCTTCACGTTTAGCGTCCAACGCGGCCTGACGCTTGGCCTCGGCGGCGGCTTCACGTTTAGCGTCCAACGCGGCCTGAC
>CALGOO010000297.1 GCA_937960715.1 uncultured Candidatus Competibacteraceae bacterium | reverse complement strand
CCCACTGCCAGACCTGCGAGCGGGAAATTTCGGCGGTGGCGGCGTCTTCCATCAGATTATGGATCGGCACGCAGCCGTTGCCCGCCAGCCACGAACCCAGGTAGTGAATGCCGACGTTGATGTTGTTGCGCAACCCAGTCTCGGTGATGGGCTGTTCAGGCTGGAAGTTCAGGAAATCCTTGGCCGCGAACACTTCGTCGCGCTGCTTCTCCCACTGATTCGGCTTGTCGCCCAGCACCTTGACGAACTCCTCGTGGGCGATGGGCACCAGACCGGGATGGGCCACCCAACCGCCATCGAAGCCGTCGCGGGCGTCGCGGGTCTTGTCGTGGCGGATGCCCGCCAGCGCCTTTTCGTTGGCTTCGGGATCATTCTTGATCGGGATCAGCGCCGACATGCCGCCCATGGCCGGGGCGCCGCGTTTGTGGCAGACCTTGACCAGATGCAGGGCGTAGGAACGCATGAACGGCACTTCCATGGTGATCGCGCCGCGATTGGCCAGACAGAATTCCTTGTTCTTCTTGAATTTCTTGATGCAGCTAAAGATGTAGTCCCAGCGCCCGGCGTTGAGGCCGGCGGAATGCTCGCGCAGCTCGTACAGGATTTCTTCCATCTCGAAGGTGGCGAGGATGGTTTCGATCAGCACGGTCGCCTTGATGGTGCCGCGCGGAATGCCCAGCTCGTCCTGCGCCATGCAGAAGATATCGTTCCACAACCGCGCTTCCAGATGGCTTTCCATCTTCGGCAAGTAGTAGAACGGGCCAGCGCCACGGGCAATCTGTTCCTTGGCGTTGTGGAAGAAGACCAGGCCAAAATCGAAGATGCCGCCGGAAACGCGCTGCCCGTCCACCAGCACGTGCTTCTCGTCCAGATGCCAGCCGCGCGGCCGAATTTGCAGCGTGGCGATGGTATCGTTCAGCTTGTACTCCTTGCCTACCTCGTTCATGTAGCTGATCTTGCGGCGGATGGCGTCGACCAGATTCACCTGCCCCTGAATCTGGTTGTACCAGTTGGGGCTGTTGGAATCCTCGAAGTCGGTCATGTAGGAATCGGCGCCGGAGTTGTAGGCGTTGATGATCATCTTGCGCTCGACCGGACCGGTGATTTCGGTGCGGCGGCGCTCCAGCGCCTTGGGCAGCAGCGCAATCTTCCAGTCGCCTTCGCGGATATGTTTGGTTTCCGGCAGAAAATCGGGCATTTCGCCCGCGTCGATGCGCGCCTGACGCTCGACGCGCTTTTTCAACAATTCCTGGCGGCGCGGCTCGAAAGCGCGGTGTAGCTTGGCCACCAGAGCCAGCGCGTCATGGGTCAGAATCTCGTCGAAGCGGGGATAAAGCGGGGCGTTCACTTGCACGCCAGCAGGCAAATTGAGGCTCACGGGCTGCTCCTTGGATGGGTGTTCGTTCGAAATCGGCGGGAATGATTTTAGCGGTTTCCAATGGCAAAAACCCGGAGAGAGTTTCCCTCCGGGTCGTCGGATGGCCGGCGGATTCCGCCGTTGGCGCCGCTAGCGGCAAACGGCGGGCACGACGCTTAGTGGAATTGTTCTTCTTCCGTGGAACCGGTCAGTGCGGTCACCGAGGACACGCCGCCCTGGATGACGGTGGTCACGTCGTCGAAGTAGCCGGTGCCGACTTCCTGCTGATGGCTGACGAAGGTGTAGCCGCGATCGCGGGCGGCGAATTCGGGTTCCTGCACCTTCTCGACATAGGCCGACATGCCGCGCTTCACGTAATCCTGCGCCAGGTCGAACATGTGGTACCACATGTTGTGGATGCCGGCCAGGGTGATGAACTGGTACTTGTAGCCCATCGCGCCCAGCTCGCGCTGGAACTTGGCGATGGTGGCGTCGTCCAGGTTCTTCTTCCAGTTGAAGGATGGCGAGCAGTTGTAGGCCAGCATCTTGCCGGGGAACTGGTTCTGGATGGCGTCGGCGAACTTCTTGGCGAAGTCGAGGTCGGGGGTGCCGGTCTCGCACCACACCATATCGGCGTAGGGCGCGTAGGCCAGACCGCGCGAAATCGCCTGCGCCAGACCTTTCTTGGTCTTGTAGAAGCCTTCGACGGTGCGCTCGCCAGTGCAGAACGGCTTGTCGTTCTCGTCGCAGTCGCTGGTCAGCAGGTCGGCCGCCTCGGCGTCGGTGCGAGCCAGCAGGATGGTCGGCACGCCGTAGACGTCGGCCGCCAGGCGGGCCGCGATCAGTTTCTGCACGGCTTCCTGGCTCGGCACCAGCACCTTGCCGCCCATGTGGCCGCACTTCTTGACCGAGGCCAACTGATCCTCGAAGTGGACGCCCGCCGCGCCAGCCCGGATCATCGACTTCATCAGTTCGTGAGCGTTCAGCACGCCGCCGAAACCGGCTTCGGCGTCACCGACGATGGGCAGGAAATAGTCGATGAAATCCTTGTGGCCCGGCCCGATGCCACGGGCGCATTGAATCTCGTCGGCGCGCTTGAAGGTGTTGTTGATGCGCGCGACCACCGCCGGCACCGAATCCACCGGATACAGCGACTGGTCGGGATACATCGACATGTAGGTATTGTTGTCCGCCGCGACCTGCCAGCCGGACAGGTAGATAGCCTTGACGCCGGCCTTGGCCTGCTGCATGGCCTGACCGCCGGTCAGCGCGCCCAGGCAGTTGACGTAAGGCGTGGTGGTGATCAGTTGCCACAGCTTCTCGGCGCCCCGCTGCGCCAGGCTGTATTCGACTGGAATGTTGCCGCGCAGCCGCACGACATCCTCGGCGGTGTAGCCGCGCTTGATGCCTTTCCAGCGGGGATTCTCAGCCCAGTCTTTTTTCAGTTGTTCAACGCTCAGAAACGCCATTTTTTCTATCCTCTTGGAGGTTTACGGGGTTGTGCTCAAAACCCGATCGGTACGACCATCGAAAGCCCTTGCGTGTTTTCGCATCGTCCTTTAAAGAAGGGCGCATCGAAAATTCTGGCTATCTTAATGTGGCTATGCAGCATAACACAAGATGGTCATGACAACCCACCCTCGGTCGCCCAATCGCCACGACCGTTCCACTCGGCAGGAAACCTCGCCATGACGCAACACTCCACCGAAGCTCCAGACTTGATCGCCGACATCGGCGGCACCAACGCCCGCTTTGCCCTTGCGACTCCGGACGGTCGCATTCAGTCGGAACGAGTGCTGAGCGGCGCCGATTACCCGGACCTGATCCAGGCCGCCGCCGCCTATTTGCGCGGGATTGCCGGGCCGCATCCGCGCCGCGCCGCCGTCGCGGTCGCCACGCCGGTCACCGGCGACTGGATTCAGTTCACCAACAGTCACTGGTCGTTTTCCAGGAAGGCGGCGGAACAGGCGTTGGGACTGGAACGGTTGCTGATTCTCAACGATTTTACCGCGCTGGCGCTGGCGTTGCCGTTGCTGGGTCTGGATGAACGCCGGCCGGTGGGTGGGGGAACGGCTGTCGAAAACGCACCCATCGGCCTCATCGGACCGGGAACTGGCTTGGGCGTGTCGGGCCTGGTGTGGTCGGGCTATCACTGGATTCCGCTCCAGACCGAGGGCGGTCACGCCACTTTTTCCCCCGCCAACGAACGAGAATGGGCGATCGGTCAAATCCTGCGGCGCCGCTTCGGCCATGTCTCGCCCGAGCGGGTACTGGCCGGGCCGGGTTGGGTCGAGGTCTACACCGCGCTGGCCGAACTGGATGGCTGGAAAGCCGAGGATTTGACCCCCGGCGAAATCACCCGGCGGGCCTTGGCCGGCACCTGTCCGCATTGTCTGGAGGTACAGGAATTATTTTGCGCGGCGCTGGGCACGGCGGCGGGCAATCTGGCTCTTACCCTCGGCGCGCGAGGTGGCGTCTACATCGGCGGCGGCATCGTACCGCGACTGGGGGAATTTTTCGACCGGTCGGCGTTCCGCGCCCGGTTCGAGGCCAAGGGTCGGTTCAACAGCTACCTGGCGGCGATTCCGACCTGGGTGATCACCGCCGACCATCCGGCCTTGCGCGGGGCGGCGGCGGCGCTGGATTGAGCGCATTCGTGGCATTCGTGGCATTCGTAGGTTGGGTTAGGACGTAAGCCGTGACCCAACATCCTGATTATGTTGGGTTACGCGCTGCGCGCTAACCCAACCTACGACAATCGGACTGGTTTGAGCATATTCGTAGGTTGGGTTAGGCCGTAGACCGTTGGGTTACGCGCTACGCGCTAACCCAACCTACAACTTTTCACCCTCCCCCTGTGAATACAGGGTCGCTCGCCGGCGACTCTTCACTCGGCATACAACTCGTTGACCTTGGCGGCCATGATGAAGTCGTTTTCGTGCAGGCCGCCGATCTTGTGGGTGTAGAACAAGACATTGGCATAGCCCCAACCGAAAGTGATGTCGGGATGGTGCCCTTCCTGCTCGGCCAGATCGCCCACTCGGTTGACGAACGCCAAGGCGGCGACAAAGTTCCTGAACTCGAATCGTCGTTCGATCCGCGTGCCGTCCTCCAGCAGTCGCCAGCCGGGCGCTTGCGGCAACAGAGCTTCGGCTTCGCCCAAAGCCAGCGGAGGAATACCGCCCCGACAGGGCGTGCAGGTCTTCTGGGACAGGCTCATCGTACACCTCATCATCTGGTTACACCGGCAATTCCGCCTGCCCTGTTTAGAAAGGCCGAAATTCGGAAAAATCCGCCGGAGCGGGCGCGTTCGCCTATACTGCTCGTCCAAATACCGAACCAAAGGGGGGAATCCATCGATGCGAGCGACTTCGATTCTGGTTCTCGGCGCGGCGCTGGCCGCCGGTCCCGCCTTGGCGCGACAGCAACCCGACGTACCGCCGGAAATCGTCGCCAGCCGACACGTGGCGCAAACGTTCGGAACCCTGCTGAAGGACACCCTGCAACAAGCCATCCAGAGCGGCGGCCCGATCAAGGGCATCGCGGTCTGCCATGAAAAGGCCGGCCAGATCGCCACCGACCTGGGCCAGAAACAGGAAATGCTGGTCGGGCGGACCAGCCTCAAGCTGCGCAACCCCGCCAACGCGCCCGACAACTGGGAACTGGCCGTGCTCAAGCAGTTCGAGGCGCGCAAGGCCCAGGGCGAACCCGTGGACAAACTGGAATTCTTCGCGGTGATCGACGACGACCAGGGCCAGAAAACCTTCCGTTACATGAAGGCCATTCCCACTGCCTCGCTCTGCCTGAGTTGCCACGGCGCGAATATCGAGCCCGCCGTGGACGCCAAACTCAAGGAACTTTACCCGAACGACCAGGCGCGCGGCTTCAAGGAAGGCGACTTGCGCGGCGCGTTCACCTTCGCCAAACCCCTACAGTGAGGACAGCACATGGACTGGGACGCACGCTTGACCGTCGCCACCATCATCGAACGGGATGGACGGTTCCTGATCGTGGAGGAATACGCCGACGGCGACGAATTGGTCTACAACCAGCCGGCCGGGCATCTGGACGAGCATGAAACGCTAGCGGCGGCGGCGATTCGGGAAACCCTGGAGGAAACCGCCTGGGAAATCCAGGTGGACACCATCGTCGGCCTGTACTACTGGACCCATCCCCAGGGCCACACCTTCATCCGCACCTGCTTCGCCGGGCGGGCCTTGCACCATCATCCCGACCAACCGCTGGATCACGGCATCGAGCGCGCCCTGTGGCTGAGCCGCGACGAAATCGCCGCGCTAGGACCGAAACTGCGCAGCCCCATGGTGCTGCGCTGCATCGACGACTATCTAGCCGGGAAACGCTATCCGCTCGATCTGTTCAGCTACTTGTAGCCGTCTTTTTCTGAGTCACCACCTTCAAGGTCTTGGCGGCGGTTCTCGCCTGCTCGCGCTCGAATCGGGGCAAGGGAATCATCCCCATGCCGTAAAAATAACCTGCCGTGCCTATGGCGTCCTCGGAAGTCAATTCGTCAAGATACTCTTTGAAACCTGGAATGAGGGCGACATGTGGCTTTTTCACAAATACCAGGATTGGAAATACCAAGTCATTCATATCAGCGGCAACGCTAGTGAACGACGTATAGATATTGTCCAGGGATACATTTTTCAGACTTTCCTTGGCGACCATGGTTAGTGGTATCAGACCCAGGCCATTTGGATTGTTTTTCAACTCTTGGGCGGCGACTTGAGGGAGTGTGTATTCGGTATAAGCGTTATCCTTGCGAAAACTCTTGCACACCGCTTCAAATTGCTTGGGATCACTCGTTGCCAAGGCTTTAAAAGCATCGACCTGCCTACAGCCCGGTAGCACGACACCCGCCACGAACGACTGGTATAGACCGATTTTTGGCTCTGGCGCCACAATTTGGATCTTGAGGCTGGGCAAGGTGGGATTGATTTCCTTCCACTCCTTGTAAGGATTAGGAATCAGCTTGGTGCCGTCCTTCGGATCGGGAACATTCTTGGCCATGGCCAAGAACAGCTCCTTTCGACTGATCTGGTTCAAACGGCCATCCTGCCCCTGCGCGGTAACCAAAGCGTCGTTACCCAGCTTGATTTCCACGATTTCATTGACGCCGTTCTTATTGCACAATTCGATTTCGGCAGGGCGCATCTGGCGCGTAGCGGTATTGATGCTGGGTGTCTCGACTCCAGTCCCCGCGCAAAATAGACTAAAACCGA
>CALGOO010000296.1 GCA_937960715.1 uncultured Candidatus Competibacteraceae bacterium | reverse complement strand
GAGTGCCCGTCATAAATGTGTACCCTGAGTTTATACTTTTCGCATAGGCTCTCAACTCAGCAAAGAGGTCATTTAATGTGAATACAAATTATGCAACAGATTTAAGTTTGTGGGCGCGCGAAACCGCCAACCTAATACGGGAAGGGCGCTGGCAGAACATCGACCTGGAACATTTGGTTGAGGAGTTGGAAGGCTTGGGCAAGAGTGAAAAAAGAGGGATTGCAAGCCAGCTTGTTCGACTTTTAATCCACCTGCTCAAATGGGAATATCAACCGCAAAGGCGTTCCGATGGCTGGCTGGACTCTATTACTGATTCAAGATTGCAAATTGAGTTGGCAATAAAAGACAGCCCCAGCCTGAAAAAATACCCCTTGCTGGAATTGACCCAAGCTTATCAAAGAGCAAGATCGAGCGCCGCCAAACAAACCCACTTGCCACTCCCATCCTTCCCTGAGACATGTCCCTATTCTATAGATAAAGTTCTTGCTGAAGATTGGCTACCCGAATAGCGGTTTATCAAAACCGAATCCTGTCAGGATGATCAATGCCCACCGAATGTCCCCTCTGTATTGACCTCGACGGTACCCTGCTCCATTCCGACCTGCTGCTGGAAGCCGCTTTCGCCCAACTGAAGCAGGCGCCGCTAGCCGTTCTGAACTGGCCGCGCTGGTTGGCGGCGGGCAAGGCCCGGCTCAAAGCGGAAATCGCCGCGCGAGTGGAATTGGACATCGCTACCCTGCCTTACAACCGGGAACTGCTGGCCTTTCTGCACGAGCAGAAGGCACAGGGTCGAGCCCTGGTGCTGGTCACCGCTTCGCATCGCCGATTCGCCGATGAGATCGCGACGCATCTGGGCCTGTTCGACGCGGTGCTGGCCACCGACGGCGACCGTAATCTGGCCGGCCCGCGCAAGGCCGAAACTTTGGTGGAACGCTACGGCGAGCGCGGCTTCGACTACGCCGGCAACGCCGCCGTGGACCTGGCCGTCTGGCGCCACGCCCGCCGCGCCCTCGTGGTCAACGCCGCGCCGCCACTGGCCGATCAAGCCCGCGCGGTCTGCGAGGTGGAACGGGTTTTCGCGCCAGACCCCGCGTCAGGGCGATCCTGGAGCAGGGCGCTGCGTCTCCATCAATGGCTCAAAAATATCCTGATCTTCGCACCGCTGGCCGCTGGCCACGTCTGGAATCAGCCCGACACGCTGCTGCTGGCGCTGCTGGCGTTCCTCAGTTTTGGCCTGTGCGCCTCCAGCGTCTACCTGCTCAACGACCTGCTGGATTTGAGCGCCGACCGTCGTCATCCCCGCAAGCGTCACCGTCCTTTCGCCGCCGGCCAACTCCCCATCGCCCACGGCGCCGCTGCTATTCCGCTGCTGCTGATCGCCGCGTTCGGCCTGAGTTTGCCGATCAATCCGCCCTGGTTCAGCGCCGTGCTGGCGACCTACTACCTCTCCACTCTCGCCTATTCGCTGCGGCTCAAACGCACCCTGATGCTCGACGTCGTCGTGCTGGCAGGGCTGTACACGCTGCGAATCATCGCCGGCGCGGCGGCGGTGAACATCGAACCCTCGTTCTGGCTGCTGGCGTTTTCGATGTTCCTGTTCCTGAGTCTGGCCCTGGTCAAGCGCTATGCGGAATTGTGGACCCTGCGCGAGCAGGGCGACCTCAATGCGAGCGGCCGGGGTTATCACGTGGACGATCTGGGCCTCCTGCAAAATCTGGGTGGGGCCGCCGGTTATTCAGCGGTGCTGGTGCTGGCGCTGTACATCAACAGCGAAACCAGCCGCGCGTTGTACGGTCACCCGATGGTAATCTGGCTGCTCTGTCCGGCGCTGCTGTACTGGATCAGCCGGGTCTGGCTGATCACCCATCGCGGCGAGATGCACGACGATCCGATCATCTTCGCCCTGACCGATACCCACAGCCGTTACGTGCTGCTGGCCTGCGCGCTCATCCTGCTGGGCGCGCTGCCCAAGTGAACACCGCCATGGCCACGACCGCGCCGGCCAGTTGGGGCCGCTATCCCTCTTCCCGGCCACGTCACCTATTGCCGTGCCGCGATGCGCGAATGCCAGCCCTGCCAGCCGAACCGCTGTCCTGCCTGCCGTTCGGCAATGGTCGCAGTTACGGCGATGTCTGCCTCAACGGCGGTGGCGCGCTGTTGCTGGCGCGGGGACTGGACCGCTTCATCGCCTTCGATCCGGCTGCGGGACTGCTACGGGCGGAGGCCGGTGTGCTGCTTTCGGAGATTCTGGCGCTGATCGTATCGCGGGGTTGGTTCCCGCCGGTTACTCCCGGCACCCAGTTCGTCACCTTGGGCGGGGCCATCGCCAACGACGTGCATGGCAAAAACCATCATCTCGCCGGCAGCTTCGGTGGTCACGTTCGTGCCTTTGAGCTACTACGCTCCGATGGCGAGCGCCTGACCTGTACCCCAGAGCACAATGCCGACTGGTTTCGGGCCACGGTCGGTGGCCTGGGGCTGACCGGCTTGATCACTTGGGTCGAAATCCAGCTGCAGCGCATCGCCAATCCCTGGATCGTGGCCGAGAACCGGCGCTTTGCCAGCCTGGACGAATTCCTCGCGCTCAACGCCGAGTACGAGGCGCGCTATCCCTATACCGTGTCCTGGATCGACTGCGCCGCTCGGGGCCGGGCGCTGGGCCGGGGGATTTATATGGCGGGGATGCACGCGCCGCCCGGCCTGATGAAGCCGCCGCCATCGGAACGGCGGGCGCTGACCGTGCCGTTCGCGCCGCCGGTCTCGCTGGTCAATAATCTCAGCGTGTGCTGGTTCAACCGGCTCTATTACCACCTGCCCCGCCCGGCGCGTGGGCTGACGCCCTATCAACCGTTTTTCTACCCGCTGGATAACCTGCGGGAATGGAACCGGTTGTACGGACGGCGGGGCTTTTTCCAGTATCAGTGCGTCATCCCGCCCGCCGAGGCTCGCGCGGCGCTGCGGGAAGTTCTGGCTCGCATCGCCGCCAGCGGTCAGGGTTCGATGCTGGCGGTGCTCAAGCGCTTCGGCGACCAGACTTCGGGCGGCCTGTTGTCCTTCCCCCGGCCCGGCTTCACCCTGGCGCTGGATTTTCCCAATCTTGGGGCCAGGACGTTCGCGCTGCTGGAAAGTCTCGATGAAGTAACCCGACAGGCCGGCGGCGCGGTTTATCCGGCCAAGGACGCCCGGATGAGCGGCGACAGTTTCCGGCGGTATTTTCCACGATGGGCGGAATTCAGCCGCTTCATCGATCCCCGGTTTTCTTCCAGCTTCTGGCGGCGGGTGATGGGTGAATGAACGGTTTCCTCACCCCCAACCCCTCTTCCACGGGGCGAGGGGAGAAATTTTGTAAGGTAACGCCATGCGCAACATCCTGATCATCGGCGCCACTTCGGCCATCGCCGAGGCCACCGCCCGCCGTTTTGCCGCTGGTGGCGCCCGCTTCCATCTGGTCGGGCGCCATGCCGAACGGCTCGCCGCGATTGCCCGCGATCTGGAAATCCGCTCCGGCCAGGCGGTCACGCAAGAAAGCCTCGATCTCGACCGGCTTGACGCGCATCCAGCCCTGCTGGAACGGGCTGAACAGGCGCTGGGCGGTATCGACGTGGCGTTGATCGCCCACGGCACGTTGCCCGATCAGAACGCCTGCCAGCAATCGGTCGAGCAAACGCTGGCGGCGATTCACACCAACGCGCTGAGCGTGATCAGCCTGGCGACCCTGCTGGCCAATGCGTTCGAGCGGCGTGGGCGTGGAACCTTGATTGTCATCGGTTCGGTGGCCGGCGACCGGGGTCGACAGAGCAACTATGTTTACGGCGCGGCCAAAGGCATGGTGAGCTTGTTCTTGCAGGGACTGCGCAACCGGCTCAGCGGCAAGGGCATTCAGGTCATCACGATCAAACCGGGGTTCGTGGACACGCCGATGACCGCCGCGTTCGAGAAGAAGGGCCTGTTGTGGGCGCAACCCGACCGGATCGCCCAGGGCATCGTCGCCGCCGTCGAGCGTGGCCGTGACGAGGTTTATCTACCCTGGTTCTGGCGCTGGATCATGTTGATCATCCTGCATATCCCGGAACGGCTGTTCAAACGGTTGAACCTGTAATACTAATTCTGAATAGATTTTCGTCATTCCCGCGAAGGCGGGAATCCAGCCAGCCACCGAACAACTGGATACCCGCTTTCGCGGGTATGACGAATGGAACAGTTTTTGACCCCTGAAAAAAACCTAACAGGAAAAGGTATAATTGGATCAATTGGTTGGGCGGCGCAAACTGGGCAGCAGCCACAACCACGTCAGCAACTGCCCGGCCAGCGCCAGCCCGAACGCCAGTCGATAGCCGGGTTCGGCGTAACCCCCGCCCGCCGCTGGCCAGCGGTTGATGATCGCGCCCATGCCCCACTGGCCGGTGAACGCCACCGCGAACATCAGCAAATTCAGGGCGGTGTTCACCCGACCCGCCAGCGCCGGTGGAAACGCCTGGGTCAGGATGGCGTAGTTCAGCGTTCCGGCGGTGCCCAGAAATCCGAACAGCACCCACAGCGGCCACGGCGGTTCCAGCTTCAGCAGCAACGCCAGTTGCACCAGCATGAACAGCGCCATGCCGCTGACCGCCACCACCAGCGGTGGAAGGCCGCGCCGCGACAGGCGATAAGTCACCTGGCCCATGCCGAGAAATCCCGCCACCATCGCCGCCGCCGCCCAGAACAGGTAGTTGGCGGCGGTGACTTTGTCCAACCCGGCCACGTCGCGCAACCACGGACCGGCCCACAGCCCCAGAATCGCCATGAACGCTGCCTGCGACACCGCGCTGCTCGGCGCGATCCGCCAGAACACCGGGCTGCTGAAAACCTCCACCACGCCGCGCCATTGTTCGCGCCAGCCGTTCGCCGGCGTGTGATGAGCCTGCTCCGGCACGGTGAGCCACAGGGCGACCGCGACCGCGACCGTCAGGGCGGCCAGGCTGGCGAAGACACCCCGCCAGCCCAGCAGGGGCAGGATCGCTTCCACCGGCGCGGTGGCCGCCAGCGCGCCCAATCCACCCGCCGCCATCACCCAGCCATTGACAGCGGGCAGGCGCGCGGCGGGAAACCACAGGACGAACGCCTTGAAGCTGGCCATCAGACAGGCCGACACGCCCAATCCGATCAGGCCCCGGCCGATGGCCAGTTCGGTCAAGCTGTGGCTGAACGCAAACAAACCGGCTCCCGCCGCCGCGAACAGCAGCAGCGTCGCTTCCACCCGCCGTGGTCCGAATCGATCCAACAACATGCCCAGCGGTAATTGGAAAGCGCCGAAGGTCAGGAAATAGACGCTGGTCAACAAGCCGAGATCGGTGGCGTCCAGCCGCAGTTCCGTGGTGAGATAGGGCGACAGCACCGCGTTGATGGTGCGGTAGAGATAGGACAGGAAATAACCGGCGGCAAACGGCAGGAGGATGCGCAGCAGCAGCGCCAGCGGTAGTTGTTTTTGGGAGAGCGTGGAATTAGGCATGTTCGACAGCGAGGAAAGGTTTCTTGAAAATCTGGATTGATGCGGACGCCTGTCCGGCTCCGGTGAAGGTCATCGTGTACCGCGCTTCCCAGCGGGTCAAGGCGTCGGTCACGCTGGTGGCCAACCACCGGGCGCGGGTCCCCTCCTCACCGCTGATCACGGTGGTCCAAGTCAACCAGGGTTTCGACGCGGCCGATGATTACATCGTGGAACGCGCAACCGCCAGCGACCTCGTCATCACCGCCGATATTCCGCTGGCGGCCCGACTGGTGGCACAAGGAATTCCCGCGCTCGACCCGCGCGGCGAGTTGTACACGGCGAATAACATCCAGGAGCGGCTGGCCCTGCGCAATCTCAAGGAGGAATTACGATCGGCGGGCGGCGTATTCGGTGGCCCGTCGCCTTATCACGACCGCGACAAGCAAGCTTTCGCCAACAGTCTGGACCGCTGGCTGGCGCGTCAGGGCGCCCGTTAACCCGTTCGCCGCGCGGTTCCATCGACAACCGCCCTCGCCCGCCAGATGTTCCGCCCAAGCCCGATAGCCGGCTGGCGGTGGATGCGGCCGTCGTGATCGTTCCGCTCTCTTCGGACGCGCCGGGATCGGTTCAATGCCCGGTTGCCGATGGTGCGTCCGGCCGATGCGTCAACCGATACACTTTTTCCAGTAACCAGGTCAAACCTCGTTCTCGCCAGCGCGATTCCTCGGCCAGGGCGTCGCGGGTATGCAGCAGTTCCACCGTGTGCGTCGCTTCGTACAGCGCTCGCACCTCCGCCTCGTCGACCGCGAACGGCGGCCCCGGCGACACCGTCTGGTCATATTCCATCGTCACCAACAGCATCCGCGTTTCGGGTGGCAGAATGGCGTCGAGATGGCGGACGTAACGCTCGCGCATCGCTGGCGGTAGCGCGATCAGCGCGGCGCGGTCGTAGACCCTGGCGCAATCGGCGACATGGCGCGGCTCCAGGGCGAAGAAATCGCCGAGCAGGATACGGACCTCGTCGACTTCCCGCACTTCGAACGCCCCATCCCGCCCGTGGCGCGGCGACAGCCCGTTTTCGGCGAAAAAGGCGTCGACCGCCAGCGGGCTGAGTTCCACGCCGGTCACGGGATGACCTTCCCCCGCCAGCCACAACAGGTCGAGACTCTTGCCGCACAGCGGGACGAACACCCGCTGACCGGCGCGCGATTCCAGACGAGGCCAGAACCGCTGGAGATGAACGTTGAAGTCCTGCTGGTGGAAGCCGATCTCGGCCCGCGCCCAGCGTTCGTGCCAGAAACTCGGTTGCATATCGTTACCCTGTTTGTTCAATCGAACCCTGGGCGAATGATGGCTTTATCAGCGCCAGGCCGTTGAAAATCAGGCCCAGCGCCAGCCCCGCCACCGCCAACCCGTGTCCATGGCCGCCAGCGCCCCGATCCAGCCAGGCTCCGGTTCCAGGTTCAGTACGCTCCATTCGCGTCCCTGTCCATCCCGCACGCGAGCCCCCCCCTCCGGATGGACCTCCGGACGGCAACACACCTCAAAGGTTCGCAAGCCACTGGCCAAGCCGCCGCCGAGCGCCTTGGCGATGGCTTCCTTGCGGGTCCAGCAGGCGAAAAACGCGGACTGGAACCGTTCCGCCGGCAACGCCTGAAACGCCGCCCACTCGCGCGGCGTACACACTCTTTCGATGATTGCGGCATGGTTCACGCCCCGATCCAGATGCTCCAAATCGACGCCGACCTCGCGGCGGGCCACGGCGTAGAGCGCCCGGTCGCCGCTGTGCGAAAGATTGAAATGCAATTCGGCTCCAATGTCCGCGCCGACGAATGCCGGCTTGCCGTGCGCGCCCGGCTCGAAGCGCAGCGCCGCCGCTGGTCGATCCAGATAACGGCCCAGCAGTTCCCGCAACAAGCCGCGTCCGGCGATAAAGCGATTCTGGTGATCGGGAAAGCGAAAGCGCGCCGCCCGTTCCCGTTCGTCAGCGGTCAACGTCGCCGCCAGCGCGGCCAACGGTATCGGTGGCCGGTCCAGCGTCGCCCACCAAAGGTGAATCTCGTCGGCCGCCAGTTCGGGACGGCTAAAAGCTTTATGAAAACCGGTTTCTTGCGCCATGGTCGTCATTCGGTTCTTTTAATATGTCGCGCCAAGGGACAAAAGTCCCAGGCTCAACCGGGTTGAACATTTTCTATAATCCGGTTGAATATATCCTATAGTTCGATTTCAGGTTGCTCGAAACCGCGCGACTCCGCCGATCCCAAGCACATGCCACGCCATCCAAGCCGACCGCCCTTTCCCAGCCATCCATAGCGCTATCGATCATTCCTGATCCTCGATGGGCTGGAAACCGGTTGATCCGTCAACCCGACAGCCTTTACCCACGCAACCCTCAACCATCCGACGGGCATCATGCCGAGGAGCCGAAGTATGGAGATCATCAAAACCGACGTTGCCATCGTGGGCGCGGGAGGGGCGGGGCTGCGCGCCGCCATCGCGCTCGCCGAAGCCGACCCAAAGCTGCGCATCGCATTGATTTCAAAAGTCTATCCGATGCGCAGCCACACCTGCGCGGCCGAAGGCGGCGCCGCCGGCGTCATCAAGTCCGACGATAGCCTCGACCTGCACTTCAACGACACCGTCGGTGGCGGCGACTGGCTGTGCGACCAGAACGCGGTCGAATACTTCATCAACGAGGCGCCCAACGAGTTGATGCAACTGGAGCACTGGGGCTGTCCCTGGAGCCGCGAGCCGGACGGCTCGGTGGCGGTGCGGCCGTTCGGCGGGATGAAGATCAAGCGCACCTGGTTCGCCGCCGACAAGTCCGGTTTCCACATCCTCCACACCCTGTTCCAGACCTCGCTCAAGTATCCGAGCATCCAGCGCTTCGACGAGT
Source organism: uncultured Candidatus Competibacteraceae bacterium (assembly GCA_937960715.1). Lineage (GTDB taxonomy): Bacteria > Pseudomonadota > Gammaproteobacteria > Competibacterales > Competibacteraceae > Contendibacter. The sequence goes on along the minus strand of CALGOO010000296.1, from coordinate 11,143 downwards.
ATTACGCCATCGATTTGCTGGTGGACGATGGACGCTGCCAGGGTCTGACCGCGCTGGAAATTCGCAGCGGCGAGATGAGGCAGTTCCAGGCTGGCGCGGTCATCATCGCCGCCGGCGGGGCGGGCAAGATGTTTCCGTTCACCACCAACGGCGCGATCAAGACCGGCGACGGCATGGCCCTGGCCTATCGCGCCGGGGTGCCGCTCAAGGATATGGAGTTCGTTCAGTACCATCCCACCGGCCTGCCGAACAACGGCATTCTGCTGACGGAAGGCTGTCGCGGCGAGGGTGGCATCCTGGTCAACAAGCACGGGCGCCGCTATTTGCAGGATTACGGCATGGGACCGGAAACGCCGGTCGGTCAGCCCGTGCTCAAGACCATGGAGCTTGGCCCGCGCGACCGGCTCAGCCAATCGTTCTGGCACGAGCAACGCAAGGGCAACACGGTTTCCACTCCCTGGGGCGAATGCGTGTTGCTGGACATGCGCCATCTAGGCGAAAAGAAGATCAACGAGCGCCTGCCGCTGGTGCGCGATCTGTGCATCAGCTACCTGAACATGGACCCGGTCAAGGAGCCGATCCCGATCCGTCCGGTGGTGCATTACTGCATGGGCGGCATCCATACCGACATCAAGGCCGCGACGCCGGTGCCGGGCCTGTTCGCGGCGGGCGAATGCGCCTGCGTCAGCATCAACGGCGCCAATCGGCTGGGTTCCAATTCCCTGACCGAACTGCTGGTGTTCGGGCGGCGGGCGGCGTTGAGCGCCATCGAGCATCTCCAGTCCAGCCCATCCGCCAGCAACGACCCCGCGTTGTCCGCCCAGGCCAGGGCGTCGGAGGATCGCATCCGCGCCCTGTTCGACCAGAGCGCCGGCACGGAAACCGTCGCCGGGCTGCGCAAGGAGATGATGCACACCATGGAGGAGAACGCCGGCATTTACCGCACCGGCGAAGAATTGCAACGAGCCTGTGAGAAGATCGCCGAGTTGCGTGGACGCTACGCCAATCTGGCGCTGACCGACAAGAGCAAGGTGTTCAACACCGACCTGATGCAGGCGCTGGAACTGGGTTCGATGCTCGATTGCGCCGAAACCGTCGCGGTCGGCGCGCGGGATCGCACGGAATCGCGCGGGGCGCACCAGCGGCTCGACTTCACCGCGCGGGATGACCAGAACTTCCTCAAGCACACCCTGGCCTACCATCATCCCAAGGAGCCGCCGCGCATCGAATATCTCGATGTCGTCATCACCAAGTCGCAGCCCGGTGTCCGTGATTACTCAGGAGCCAAGAAATGAGCGAAGAACGCCAAATCCAACTGGAGGTGCTCCGCTACAACCCGGAGACCGATAGCCAGCCCCGATATCAGACCTACACGGTGCCGTGCGTGAACGAATGGGTCGTGTTGGACGCGCTGAACTACGTCAAGGAAAACCTGGACCCGACCCTCAGTTATCGCTGGTCGTGCCACATGGCGGTCTGCGGCAGTTGCGGCTACATGATCAACGGCGAACCCAAGCTGGGCTGCAAGGCGTTCATCCACGAATACGGCGACCACATTCGGGTCGAGCCGCTGGCGAACTTCCCCATCGAGCGGGATTTGGTCACGGTGGTCGAGGATTTCATCGCCAAGCTGGCCAGCGTCAAGCCGTACCTGATTCCCAAGGAAGACAAGCCGATCAGCGCCGGCGAGTTCAGGCAGACGCCGGCGGAACTGAAGAAGTACAAGCAGTACACGCTGTGCATCAACTGCATGCTGTGCTACGCCGCCTGTCCACAATACGGCCTGGTGCCGGAGTTTCTTGGCCCGGCGGCCATTTCCATGGCCCATCGCTACAATCAGGATTCCCGCGATGGCGGTCGGGATCAGCGTCAGGAGGTAGTCGCCACCGACGAGGGCGTATGGGAATGCTCCTTCGTGGGGGCCTGCTCCGAGGTTTGCCCCAAGCACGTCGATCCCGCCGGCGCGTTGCAGCAGGTCAAGGTCGCGAGCACCATCGACTGGTACAAAGAACACTTGATGCCGTGGGTGAAGAAATGAGCCGCAAACCCTATGTCCGAGAAGTTTCCAAAACCACCTGGTTCCTTAGCCAGCCACGCTACAAGCGTTACATGGCGCGCGAAGTGACCTGCGTTTTCATTCTAATCTACACCTTCCTGCTGATCTGCGCCCTTGGCGCCTTGGCGAAGGGACCGGACGCCTTCCAGGCGTTCCTGCACGCGCTGCGCGGCCCGCTGGGCGTGCTGTTCAATCTGGCGGCCCTGGTCGCGACGGTGTACCACAGCATGTCGTGGTTCGACGTGACGCCGCAAGCCATGCCCATCCAGCGGGGCGAAGAGTTCGTGCCGGGCAATGTCATCGTCGGCGCCCACTACGGAGCCTGGGCGGTGGTCTCGCTGATCATCCTGATCTGGGGAATCTAATCATGGCCAAGTCCAACAAACCGATTTTCTGGGGATTGTTCGCCGCCGGCGGCACGGTCACCGCGTTCGTGACCCCGGTGCTCGTGCTGCTCACGCTGTTCGCCGCGATGGGATTCTCGCCGGATTTGTTCACTTACGAGGCCTTGCGTGGTTTCGCCGCCCACTGGCTGGGCAAGCTGATCATCCTGGGCGTGATCGTGCTGTCGCTGTGGCACGCCGCGCACCGGCTGCGGGTCACCGTTCACGACTTCGGCGTTCGCGCCGACGCGGTGGTCGCCTATGTCGTGTATGGAATCGCGGGCCTGGGCACGCTCATGACGATCGTTTACCTGTTGCGGATCTGAGGGAAAGCCTTCCAATCCGCTGGCTGCTTCATTCTTCACCTCCACCTCCCCTCTTTCCCCCTGGAGAGAGGGGATTTTCGATCCAGGCACCAAGGAAGTTTTCGCAATGAGTTCCCAACCTGCTCGACCCACGGCCGCGCGAGTTCAGTTGCCGGCGTCGAATCCGGGCATGGATTTACCGTCCGTGCTTCCCACCGCCGAAGGCGCGGCCCAGATCGAGACCGGTCGAAGGGAGAACGATGCCGCCGCGTCGGTTCCCCTCCCCGCCTATCTCCAGCAAACCTATTGGTGGGCTTATCTGCATCCGGCCGCCGTGCGCATCTTCGAGCGGCAATGGCTGGTCAATTTGATTTTGTGGGGCAATTTCGCCCAACTGCGGGATCTGGCCCTGGACGAGATCGGCCATTCCATTCCAGGCTCGGTGCTTCAAGTGGCGTGCGTCTACGGGAATTTCACCGAGCGGCTGGTCCAGCGGCTGGAGCCGACGGGACGGCTGGATGTGGTGGATGTCGCCCAGGTCCAGTTGGAAAATCTGAAGGAAAAGCTGGGGGATTCGGCGCGCGTCGGGTTGCATCATCAGGATTCGACCGATCTGCGCTTCGCCGACGCCAGCTACGATTGCGTCATCCTGTTTTTCCTGCTGCACGAGCAGCCGGAGGACGTGCGCGCGTTGACCATCGCGCAGGCGCTGCGGGTGGTCAAGCCCGGCGGCAAGGTGGTTTTCGTGGATTATCATCGCCCGAACTGGCTCAATCCGTTCCGTTACGTGATGACAGCCATCCTCAAAACCCTGGAGCCGTTCGCCATGGATTTGTGGCGCAAGGAAATCTCGGACTGGCTGCCCGACCGGGGGCGGTCGCTGAAGATCGAGAAGGAGACCTTTTTCGGCGGGCTGTATCAGAAGGTGGTCGTGACCCGACCTGAGGAATGACCGGCGTCGAAAATTCGGTAGCCCGGTGGGTCAAGCTGGGGGGATAATAGCCCCACTTCCTACCCAACGGAGGTCAACCGCAATGAACATCGTCCCAAATGTCGGTTCGACCGACAAAATCATCCGCCTCGCGGTCGGCGCCCTGCTGATTCTGCTGGCGCTGTTTGGAATCATCGGCTGGTGGGGCTGGATCGGCGTCGTCCCCATCGCCACCGCGCTGATGAACTGGTGCCCGGCCTACACCTTGCTGGGTATCAAGACTTGCCCCTCCACATCTAATCCGCCCGGCGCGTAGTTGCTCGCGCGCAAGGCTTCATGGCCAGGGCGCAAGCGCTCAGCCCCCCCATCGTCCCGCACGGCGATGGGTTTCGCTACGCTCAGCCCATCCTACGAAAATAATGGGTTGTAGGATGGGTTGAGAAACGAAACCCATCAATACGGGGCGAAATCATTAGAGCATCTTAATGGGTACACAAGCACCTCGTCCGGGACGACGACCATATCTTGGGGATCGTCAACGCAACGTTGCCTGACGGGTTTAGGGAATTAGCGAGGACTTCGGGCACGCCCGGCGCTTCACCCACTGGACGAGGGCCGGTGCCGGGGGCTGGATTCGGTTTGGGCTTGATCGGCACTCAATTCATGCCGCCGCCAGGCGTTCGCCGTCAGGGTGGCGGCGGCCAGTTCGCACAGATGGCCGTGATGGGTGAAGAACAGCACCTGGGTTCGCCGGGCCAGTTCGGCGAGCACTTCCAGCGTCGCGGCGGCTCGATCGTCGTCGAACTGCACCAGCAGATCGTCGATCACGATCGGGACCGCCTCGCGTTCCTGGAGGTGTTCCTCGATGGCCGCCAGGCGCAGCGCCAGAAACAACTGGTCGCGCGTGCCCTGGCTCATGCCCACCACCTCGAGCCGCGCGCCGTCCGGACGCTGGCCGAGCAGCATCTGCCGGTCGTCCTCGTAATCCAGCACCAGGCCGCCGAAACTGCCCCCCGTGATCCGGGCGAAAATTTCGCTGGCGCGGCGCAGCACCGGCCCCTGATGGCGTTCCCGGTACGCCTGCGCGACGCGCGCCACGATGGCGCCAGCCAGTCGGGCGCGGGCATAGGCGCGGGCCTGCCGAGCGATGCGCTCGATGGTCTCCTCGGCCTCCTGTTGCGCGGCGGCGGCGGCATCCCCCCCGTCGATGGCGTCGAAGACGCGGCGCGCGTCCAGGTCGGCCGCATGGGCAGTTTCGACCCCGGTTTCCCGCTCGCGGATCCGCGTTTCCAGTTCGTCCAGGCGAGCGTTGGCGGCGGCCAGGTCCACGCCCGCGACCTCGGCCAGCACCTGAACCAGCGGACAGGCGGCGCCGCGCACCAGTTGCTCCTCGATTTCCGCCACCCGGTCGGTCAAGCGTCGCTTGCGGGCCGAATTCTCTTCCACCGCCGCCAGTTGATCCGGCGCTTCCACGCTCGCTTGTCGGGCCAGTTCCGCCAGTCGGTCGCGCTGGTTCGCGGCAGCGGTTTCCGCCTGATTCAATCGGCGTTGCTCCCGCTCGATGGCGTCGTCGAGTTGCTGGCGCCGCTGATCGGCGTCCCGCGCCTCGCCCAGCGCGTTGTACAGGGTGAAAGCGACCTGGTCGGCCTCCGCCTCTTCCATAGGTTCGGCCACCGCCTGCGCCAGGTTGGCCAGCGCCTCGGCAAACGCGGATCGCGCGCTCTGCTCCTTGCAAGCCTCATTGGCGAGCGTTTCCAGGGTGTTGAGTGTCTTGGCGAGTTGATCCCACTGGTCCAGGCGAACCCGCGCCTCGGCCGGCAATGCGGCGGACGATAACCGCAACGCGGCGGTCGCGGCTTGCCACTGTTCCCGCCAAGCCGCGCGCTTTCCGGCCAGGCTCGCGCGTTTTTCGGCCACGCCGCGCAACTCGGTTTCGGCTTCGGCGCTGCGCTGCTCCAAGGCGACGCGCGCCGCCGCCAGCCGGCGGCCCTGCTCGATGGCCGTTTTGGCGCGACCGAGCGCGGTTGGCAGCGCTTCGTCCTCGGCCAGGCCAGGCAGACCACAGGCCCGCAACGCCTGGTCGAACGCCTGGCGCGTCGCGGCCAACCCCACCGCGACTTCCCGCTGTTCCCGCCGCAGCGTTTCCAGCCGGGCGGAGCGTTCGACCAGCAGCGCCTGCTTTTGCAGCCATTCCGCCGCCGCGCCGGGCGTCAGATCGGGTCGATGGATCGCGTGGGCGATTTCGGTCCAGCGAGCGTCGAGTTGGCCACGTTCCAGCGCCAGCGCCGCGAACCGTTGCGCAAGGACAGCACGTTCCTCCCGCATGGCGGCGATGCGCTGGCGCAAGCTTTCGACGTTGGCGGCCCGCTTGGCGTCGGCGTGCAACAGATCGGCCAGGCGGTCGGCTTCGCGCAGGGCGGCTTCAAAGGCGGCCGGCAGCGGTTGCTCCGCCGCGTAGTCCGCCGCCAGCCGGTCGGGATCAGCCGTGCGGTCGACATAGGCCTGGCGAACCCGCCACCAGCCGTCGTCGCGCCGCCGCCGGGCCTGGGAAACATGGTCGTGGGTGACGATCTCGCCCGCAGCGGCCAAGGCGCGCAATTCCCGCTCCCGCTCGCCAAGGTCCCGTTGCAGGATGCGGTCCTGATCCGCGAGCGAACGCTCTTCCTCGGCGCATTGCCGATAGCGGTCGCCGATTTCGTTCACCGTGGCCAGCAACGGGACGCGCAGCGCGATCAATTCGTCGAGCGCCCCATCCCACAGCGCCGCCGCCTCGCGGGCCAGCATGGCTGCCAACTCGGTGATTTCGCGCGCCAACTGGGCGTGCTGGCCCGCCAGATCGCCGGGCGCGGCGGCCTGCTCGCGCGCTGCTTCAAGCATGTCGAACGGCACGGGCGGTGGCTGGGCTTCCCGTTCGTCTCGCAGGCGCTGGAGCGTCCCCACCAACGCCCGTTCCCGCTCCTCCAGTTGCTCATCCTTGATCAGCCCGACGTCGTGATCCTTCATCAGCGCCTCCACCCGCGCCCGCGTCGTGGGCGAAGGCAGTAGCGCGCGAATCCGCTCCGGCCATTCGGCGGGCGCCAGTTCCGCCACCAGCGCCGGGTCTATTTCGGCTAGCCGAGCGGCCAGCGTTTGGCGCACGGCGGCCAGTTCCGCTTCGATCCGGGGCAGGCGCTCCAGCGCGCCCCGATAGTCCTTGGCTCCATGGTGCAGCCGTTCGATGGCGCTGGCGTGCGTCAACAGCGCCTCGCGCACCTGGAGCGTGGCGCGCTGGCGTTGTAACTCCTCCAGCGCCGCCCGCGCTTCCCGTTGATTGTCCAAGGCGGCGCGCAGGCGCTCTTCGGTCTCGATGCGCTGTTGTCTGGCTTCCGGCGGCAGCAGCGGAACCGCGGCGAGCGTGGCCAGTTCCTGCAATTTCGCCGCGCGTTCCGCGACCAGCGGCAGATGCGCGACGACCCGGGCCAGCCGGCGTTGTTCCTCGCGCAGATTCATCAATTCGGCCCGCAGGTCTGCATGTTTCTTGCCGGTTTGGCGCTGGAGCCGCTCGGCCTGTTCCCAGGCGGAAGACCGCACCGTGGCGTCGCGCGCCCGCTTGCGCTGCTCGTCCAGTTGCCGGAGGGCGATATTGATCAGGGGCTTGGTGGTGGCCTGTGGGCGAAACAGCTTGTCCGCCTCGGTGTTGAGCGCGCCGGACAACTGGCGCAGGTCGGCCAGTCCCGCCGCCGCCGCAAACAGGCTTTGGCCGATTTCACCCTTGCCTTCGAGCAGTGCTTCGCTGCCGCGCGTCAGCCCGTCGAGATCGAGTCCGAACAGGGCGCGGTACAGCCCTTCGTCCAAGCCGCCAAGCACGCGGAGCAGGGTGTCCTCGGCCAGCGGCCGGTCGGTTTGCTCCTCGCCGCTGGCTTCGTCCAGCGCGAACAGGGTTTGCTTGCGCGCCTTGCGCCGCATCACCGCCAGCCGGCCGTTGCTCGCGGTCGCCAGCGCAGCGCCGACCCGCAAGCGGGGGTGATGGGCGAAGTTGTCGGCGGTGCGTTCCTGTATCCCAAACAACAGACCGACGAGGGCGCGCAGCGTGGTGGACTTGCCGGCTTCGTTGGGGCCGTAGATGACATGAAAATCTGGCCCGCCGACGAAATCGAGACAGCGTTCCGAAAACGCGCCGTAGGCTTTCAGATAAAGGCGTTCGATTTTCATTCGCCGCCTTCCTCCCCGGCCAGCCGCGCCAGCAAATCCGACTCGACTTCGCCCAGCAGGTCGCTCAGGTCGGCGACCTCGTCCAGGCGCGCGGCGGCGCGCAGATCCACCGGCAGTTTCCGCAACAGGTCGCTCAGCGCCTCCTCCGCCACCGCGCGCAGCAACGCCGGATCGGCGGCGATCTCGCGTAATTCGCGCACCAATAGTCCGACGGGGTCATCACGTTTGGCGATGCGGTCGAGGTCGAGGGGCGGGCGGGTGCGAAACTCGATCTTTTCGAGCCAAGCCCGACCATTCGAGGCTTGGAGGGCAAAATTGCGTAGTTCCTGTTCCACCGTGTCGGATCGCGCGGCCAGCAGGCGATGCAGGGGACCTTCGCCCCGCAATTGAACCCGCGCCGCCAGCACGCGGTCTCCCACGTCGGCCAGCCGTTGCCGCAGACCCAGCGTGGCCGCTTCCAGCAGTGCCTCCTGGTCGGGCAGGTCGCCGATGTCGAGCGTCAAGGTCTCCCAGCGCATGACATCCAGCGCGATGGTCTGGTGCGTGATCTCCCCGTCCTCGACCGTCACCAGCGCGCAGCCCTTGGAGCCGGCTTCGCGGATGTGCCGACCCTGGGTGTTGCCCGGATAGACCACCCACGGCTCGCGGCACACCACCTCGGCGGCGTGGACGTGACCGAGCGCCCAGTAGTCGTAACCCTTGCCACGCAGCACGTCGAGCGTGGTCGGCGCGTAGGGATCATGGCCGGGGCGACCATCGAGGGAAGTGTGTAGCAGACCCAGGTTGAAGCAGCCGGCAATCGGGTCCGGGTAGCTGGCCGCCAGATCGGCGGTCACGGCGGCGGTGGCGAAGCTTTGGCCGTGCAAGGCGACGCCGAGGTCGGCCAAGACCCGGGTTTCGGGCCGGGAATCGGTTAGCACATGCAGATTTTTTGGTAGCCGCAACGTCTTGGTGATTCGGCTGGCGGCGTCGTGATTGCCGCGCACCAGGACAACGGCGATGCCTTCTTCGGCCAACCGGGTCACGCCCTTGATGAAAAATAGCCCGGTGTTGTGATCGGGCCAGTCGCCATCGTAGAGATCGCCGGCGATGACGACGAAATCGACTTGATGGTCGAGCGCGGCGGCGATCAGATGGTCGAAGGCGCGACGGGTCGCGCCCCGCGCTTCATCGACCGGGGCGCCGTCGTAACGGTCAAGACCCCGGAGCGGGCTGTCGAGGTGCAGGTCGGCGGCGTGCAGAAAGCGCATGGGGCGGCGCAGGTGTAGATAAAGCCCGACGCGGGCTCAGGGTTCGATCCGGCTGCCGAGCACCTTCAGGAACGCGCGCAGCCAGGCGGGATGGGCCGGCCAGGCCGGCGCGGTGACCAGGTTGCCGTCCACCTGCGCCTGATCCAGGCCGATGTTGGCATAGCAGCCGCCGGCGCGCTCCACGTCGGGGCCGACCGCCGGGTACGCGGAGCAGGTCCGGCCTTTGAGCACGCTGGCCGCCGCCAGCACCTGCGCGCCGTGACAGATGGCGGCGATGGGTGTTTGGGTCGCGGCGAAGTGGCGAACGATTTCGATCACCTTGGGATTGAGGCGGATGTATTCCGGCGCCCGCCCGCCGGGGATCACCAGGGCGTCGTAATTCTCAGCCCGGACTTCGGCGAAGGTGGCATTGAGGGTGAAGTTGTGACCCGGCTTCTCGCTGTAGGTCTGGGCGCCGTCGAAATCATGCACGGCGGTGCGCACCTGCTCGCCGGCTTGTTTGTCCGGGCAGACGGCCTCGACCGTGTGTCCGACCATTTGCAGTGCCTGAAACGGCACCATGACCTCGTAATCTTCCACGTAATCGCCGACCAGCATCAAGATTCGTTTGGCGCTCATCTCGGTACTCCTTAGAACAAGGTTTTGCGTGGGTGGATTCGCGACTGAGATGCGATTAAGCGTACATCGAGGACGCCTTCACCGCCAGCCAGGGTCAATACCATTCGGTGCTGGACGTGCCATTGGGCGAGGATGCCGGTCGTACCCGTCGCGACCACTCGGCCCAAAACCTGGCCCTGATCCGCCGCATGGCTCGTAGCGCGCCGCCCCACTCTCAGCGAGGATTGTCGGTTGCGCTTGCTTCTTGGCTAGCCCAGTCCGACCATAGCGAGATTGCCCTGCCCCGGCTATCGCTAGTGTTGATGTATCTCGAAATGAGATATATAATTGCCTCTCATGCACAAGCGACGGAGGGTCTGGATGCATGTGATCAGTCAAAAGCGGGTTTGGGAAGCCCAAGCAGTGCACAAGGACGCAGCTACCGCCCTGGAGGGCTGGTACAGAATCATCAAAGCCAACACGTTTGAAAACTTCGCCCAACTTAGGAGGATTTTTCCCAGTGTCGATAAAGTCAATGACAAATATGTATTCAACATCGGAGGTAACAAACTCCGCTTGATCGCCAACATAAACTTTGAAAGAAACAAACTTTTCATCAGATGCATATTGACTCATAACGACTACGACAAGGAATGGTTGTAAGCAGGCTTTAAAAAAGCCTGAGTCTGAGCCTCAGACTCAGGCTTCATAAGGAAACCGGAGTGTTTATCATGGGTACGACATTGAAGACTATCATCGAACACTGGCAATACATCGCGCCTATCGTCAAGCGCCCGGAAAATGAAAAGGACTATGAATCGCTGATCAGCCATTTGGATACGCTGCTGGATATGGTGGGCGATGATGACCGTCATCCGTTGACGGGGTTGGTGGATATCATCAGTGACCAGATCAGCGCCTACGAAGCCGAGCACCACCCGCTGCCCGTGGCGATGGGTGCTGCCGCGCTGCGCTTTCTGATGGACGAACACGGCCTGACGCAATCGGATTTCAAGCAGGAGATCGGCAGCCAAGGCGTCGTGTCGGAAATTCTCAACGGTCACCGCAAGCTGAACTTGAAGCACATCAAAAAACTGGCGGAACGTTTCCATCTCAGTCCAAAAACGTTTATCGATTGATCGGTGGCCGGCATCGACAAGAAGATTTCACCGCACAAATTACGCTACACCTACGCCACTAATCTCCTGAACGCCGGGGCGGAACGGTTGGACATCAAGGCGTTGCTCGGCTACAAGAGCAGCGCCGATACGGTTTTAATGAGGAGAGTTGATATAGGGGTTCTATACGATTTATGGATTTAGTATTTTCCATCTATGATGCCTGGAAAAAGTTTGCGGAAATTAATGCGGAATTGAGAACCCATACGAAAACTAACGTGTTGTTTTAAATGCAAAGTTAGTGTATATTTT
>CALGOO010000295.1 GCA_937960715.1 uncultured Candidatus Competibacteraceae bacterium | reverse complement strand
ATACGGGCGCGGGTCGAGCAATTGGGGCAGCATCAGTCCTCTCCACCAGATCAATCCCGTCCCGCCACCCTAGCAATCAGCCTGCTGTCAACCCCCCACATAGCGCGATTGCCCTGGGGCAAGGGTGGCTTTTCACTTGGTTGGCTCGCCAAAGGCGGTACAATCGGCAACCCAACGCCGAACCGACCGTAACCCCGCTCATGACTCGCTTCACGACCGCAAGGCGAATAGGCCATCCAAATCCATGACCATTCGCAATCTCGACGCCCTCTTCAAACCGGACACGGTCGCCCTGATTTGCAACGGCGGCCATGACGAGGAAATCATCGCCCGCAATCTGATGGGCAGCGGTTTCGAGGGACCGATCATGCCGGTGGACGCCAAGCGCATCGCGCTGGCCGGCGCCCTCGCCTACCGCGACATCGCCAGCTTGCCGCTGCCTCCGGCCCTGGCCATCATCACCCGACCGCTGCGGGAAGCACCGACGCTGATTCGGCAACTCGGCGAACGCGGCGCCCGCGCGGCGCTGCTGGTCAGCGACGCCCGAAATCTGCCTCCCGCCGAGCGCGCGGCCCTGGGGCAAGCCATCCTGGACGCGGCCCAACCCTATCTGTTGCGGGTGCTGGGCCCCGGCTCCCAGGGCTTCAACGTCCCCCGTTCCCATCTCAATGTCAGCCTGGATCGTCAGCCGCTGCTGCCCGGCGAGATCGCCCTGATCACCGAATCCGGCACCATCGGGCAGACCGCCCTCGACCTGGGTAATCATCACGGCTTCGGGTTCAGCCATCTGATCCATCTGGGCGACAGCCTGGACGTGGACCTGGCCGACGTTCTCGACTATCTGGCCGGCGATTACCACAGCCGGGCCATCCTGCTGTACCTGGAGCGCATCGGCGACGCCCGCAAGTTCATGTCGGCGGCGCGGCGCGCGGCCCGCGTCAAACCCGTCGTCGTGCTGAAACCGCGCCGCTCCCCCGATGAGCCGGACGACGCCGTCCATGCCGCCGCCTTTCGCCGCGCCGGCCTGCTGCGAGTGGACGACAGCGAGGAATTCCTGCAAATGATCGAAGTGCTGAAAGTGGCCAAGCAGGTCCACAACGACCGGCTGGCCATTCTAAGCAATAGCTCCAGCATGAGCCTGCTGGCGACCGACACTCTGTATCAATTCGGCGGGCGACTGGCGCAATTTTCCGAGGCGACCCAACAGGGGTTGGAACCCCTGATCGAATCCAGCGCCCTGCCCAATCCGGCCGACCTGGGCGATCAGGCCGACGCGACGGTCTACGGTCGCGCGCTCGATCTGGTGCTTGCCGACCCTGGCGTGGACGGGGTGCTGGTCATCAAGACGCCCAGCGCCCTCGGCAACACCACCGCGGTGGCCGACACCCTGATCCAGCATCTTTCCAGCAGCCGTCACTGCCTCATCGCCAGCTTTCCCGGTCCCCGGACCGGCGCGGACGCGCGCCAGCGGTTGCTGGAACGGCGGGTGCCGACCTACGAAACCGCCAGCGCCGCGGTGCGCGCGTTCATGCGGATCGTGCAGTACAAGCGTAACCAGGCGCTGCTCATGGAAACCCCCCCCTCGCTGCCGGAGGAGTTCACCCCCGAGGTCGCGGCGGCGCGGATCCTCATCGCCCAGGCGCTGAACGACGGCCGAACCGGCCTGAACGAATACGAGGCGATTCAACTCCTGGCCGCCTACGGCATCCCCGTGGCGGAAACCCGGCTGGCGCGTTCCCCGGACGAGGCCGCCACCATGGCGGCGCAACTGCATCCGCTGGTCGCCTTGAAAATCATGACGCCCGAAGCGGTCACCCAGCCGCGGGTCGGAGGGGTGGCTCGCTATCTGGGCAGCCCGGACGCGGTGTGGCAGGCGGCGACCACGATGCTGACGCGGCTGCGCAAGGTGGCGCCGGCGGCCCGATTCAACGGCTTCATGCTCCAGCCGGTGGTGGCCCGCGAGGGCGCTTACAAATTGACCATGGGCGTGCGCGCCGGCGGGGGGTTCGGGCCGGTGATTTACTTTGGCCAGGGCGGCGCCGAAACCGAGGCCATCGACGATCTGGCCTATGGCCTGCCGCCGCTCAATCTGCACCTGGCCCGCGAGATGATGGCGCAAACCCGGATTTATCAGCGGCTGCGCTACAGCCTGTTGCGCCGCGCCAATCTCAACGCCCTGGCGCTGACCCTGGTCAAGGTCTCGCAAATGGTCATCGACCTGAACGAGCTGGCCGAGCTGGACATCAATCCGCTATGGGCCAACGCCCGCGGCGTGGTGGCGCTGGACGCCCGGGTGCGGCTGACCCCGCCCACCGAGGCGCCGATTCAGCGTCTGGCGATTCGCCCCTACCCCAAGGAGTTGGAAGAGACCGTCACCTTGTCCAACGGCAGGGAACTGCTGCTGCGCCCGGTATTGCCCGAGGACGAGCCGGCGCTTCAGGCTCTGGCGCTGCGGGCTTCACCCGATGATCTGCGGCGGCGCTTCTTTCGGCCCATTCGCGAGCTGTCGCACGACTTGGCGGCGACCCTGACCCAAATCGACTATCATCGGGAAATGGCGCTGGTGGCGGTCGGCCCCGGCTTGCCCGGCAAGGCCGAGGTGTACGGGATCATCAATCTCAGCGCCGATCCGAACAACGAACGCGCGGAATACTCCATCCTGATCGACCGGGCGTTGATGGGTCTGGGCCTGGGCAACCGACTGACGCGGCGCATCATCCACTACGCCCGGGCCCGGGGCATCCAGGAAATTTACGGCGAGGTGCTGACGGAAAACAAACCCATGCTGCAAATGAACCGGGCGCTGGGTTTCGCCGTCCACAACGATCGGGACGACCCCGGCCTCAAGCATGTCGTGTTGTCACTCCATCACACCGGTCTGTCCATAGGGTAAATTCATCATGAGCGAGAAGCGTCTTTTGGTCGTCGACGATGAGCCCGAGTTTGGCGAACTCGTGCGCAAGGTGGCCGTGAGTTTGGGGTACGAGGCGCGGGTCACCACGAGCGGCCGCGAGTTTCAGGACGCCTACCACGAACTGCGTCCCACCATGATCGTGATGGATATGGTGATGCCCGAGATGGACGGCAACGAACTGGTGTTGTGGCTGATGGAGCAACGCTACGCCGCCCATCTGATCATCATCACCGGCTACAGTCCCGACTACGCCAAGGACGCCCGCGTGCTGGCGGAATTCAACGGCCTGCGCTCGGTGACGGCCCTGACCAAGCCGATTGGGCTGGCCCGGCTGCGCGAGGCGCTGAACAGCGCGGGCTGAGCGCAGCCGGGTTCCCCTGTCGCTGCTCGCTCGTGCCGCAACGCCTCGGCTGGCTTGAGCAGCGCCGCCTTGCGGGCGGGATAAAACCCAAAAACACCCCCGTTCCCACCGCGAACAGGAACGCCAGCGCGCTGGCGCCGCCGGTGACCACCTCTGGGCGGCGGTGGGCGAAATCAGCACGGCGTCGTCCTGAGCGCGGCCGTCCCGGGTTTGGCCCTTGCGTTCCAGCACGCCGATGACATCGACTTGCCGTTTGCCGTCATTATCGGGAACAACAAACAATCGGGCAGGTTACGCGGCGCATACCCTGCCCGACCCGAACCAGCCCGCCGCTCCCGTTAAGGAAGGTTGCGGCTGATCCCCAGCATGGCGTAATTGACCATCTTGTAGCCGTCCGGGTGTAGGGATACAGCTTCCGGCATGACCTGTTCGACCTCGTCGGCCATGACGCCGAACTGCCTGCCATGGCCCCAAACATGTAACCGTTCACTCCCCCTCCCAGCGGGGGGAGGGGTCTGAACGCTTACCCAAACATCACGAAACTCGGGCTTGTAGTCGAACAGGTAGAGGCCGATGCCGATGGGATGGGTACCAATAGGCACAATATTATGTTTTAGTAGCCGGTCAGAAGCACCCATATTACCCGGATTCATATCATTCCCGTCAGTGTGTGATCCGCCATTTGACATGGTCAATTTACTTACGGTGCCATACCTAGTAAGTGTCGGCGTCGAATACGAAAATCTCTTTGGTTGGAAGGAAGTCGCTTCATGCACATCGACTAATCGTCGCTCATCTTTCATCTTAGAGTCTCCTAAAAAGGTCAGTTTGATAACCTGACAGATCGGGGTTATTTTAGAATCTTATCGCACCCAAAGATGCTCCATAAAATCCACAGCGGCCAACCGAGATTAGGATAGCTTCGGTAGACCTGAAATAGTTTACGCATTCCATCCTGGGTGACCCACGTTGATCGCTTTAAAGGCAAAATCTCGGTTAATATCTCCTGCATCGCATCCAAATGGCCACGAAATACGACATTGAATACCGCCTTATCTTTTCGCTCAAGTATGGCTTGGGGCATTATCCCATGCAAAGCCCGAACATGAATAAACTTGGTTCTATCCCCACGCAGGCGCAGTCTCTCAGGCGTTGAGAAAGCATATTGAACAAATCGGTGTGTTCCCAACGGATGCCGTATTTCGAGTCCAGCAGTGGCGCCAAGTCGTTCAAGTCTTTCCATGACCTGACTTCCAAAAGCCTGATAGAGAAATCCAAGGAGTTCCCGCTGGCCCTGGACCCGTATTCGATTGATGCACCATGCACGGTGCTGCTCGCGACGCAGCCGAATTGTTTCCCGCATCTCAGGCGAGAGCCAATAGGTATTTTGCACTTGGTTACCGTGGATTCGTCGTACTAGTTGGCGCAGCGACTTCTGAAAGGCAGATGGGAGTAACACGAAAAGGCCATGCCGCATAAGCCAGCGTAATGCCTGCTGTTTGCCAAACAGCGAAGCATCCACCATCAGGCAGTCAAGAAGGATGGACAAATCCCGCTGTTCCAGTGCCTCTGCGTAGTATGCTCGGGAGCCTTGCAACCAAGCATCACCCCATTCACCACCAAGCATCACACGGCTACCTCGTGAAGCAGCTTCCCGCCGCATGTCTACAAACATTGACCCGTTTGGGAAACCAGGAAACTCCCGCTCGACACGGGCACGATCCGCATACGATGATAGAGGCAAGATCGAGGGGGGAACTTCTCGAATTCCAGCCCCGATATGTTTGCCGACCCATCGCGCATATTCCAGTTCGTTCGCTTCGCTGTCATCAGTAAAAGCTAGCGTGTAAGCCTCGACGCTGGGGGCGGGAAGCACGCTAGAGCGGCGAAGATGCTCGGCGATGCAAAACACGGCAGAGGAGTCGAGGCCACCGCTCACTTCATAGGCGACGGGGCGGTGCGAGCGGGAAAGCCGCCTGACGCTGTCGAACAATAATTCGCGGTAATGCTCGATGTATTCTTCATCTTTTTTGTACGGCAAGACAGCCCAGAGATCAGGCACCCAGTACTCTTTCTGACGCAGACCACCGGTACTAATCACCATTCGGTGCGCTGCCACCAGCCGCAGAACGCCCTGCCAAAATGTCTCGTCTCGTGAATACCATTCAGCCGCCAGGAACTCAACCAGTATGCCTTCGTTTAGATTCTTAGGCACCCAGGACAGGACCAAAATCGTATGCAACTCGGAGGCGAAAACGAAGGTCTTGCCATCCCAGTGATAATTGAACGGCTTATTGCCCATCCGATCCCGTGCGCAAAAGGCTTCCTGCCGTCGCACGTCCCAAATTACCAACGCAAAATCGCCATCAATATGCGCCAGACAATCGCGGCCCCAGACCTCATAGGCCCGCAGCACCAATTCAGCATCCGAGCGATTGCGCAGCACCGCCCCACGCCCCAACAACTCCCGCCGTAACTCCTCCCAATTATCCACCCGCCCGTCCATGACCAGCACCAGACTCTCATCCTCGTTGGTCAGCGGCTGGTGTTCTTCCAGCGACTCCGGCGTAGTGCGCAACATGCACTGGCCAAGCGCCACCGATCCATTGACCCAGTGGTGAATGCCATCCGGCCCGCGATGAGCCATGGCGCCGGTCATCTTCTCGATCAGGCTGGGCTCGACGGGTTGGCCGTCAAAATGGATGATGCCCGCGATGCCGCTCATCAGTCAGTTCGCTCGATCCTCGAACACCGCCGCCAACGACTCCGCGTCCAACACCCGTTCGCTCCAAACCAGCAACCTTTCACTGTCGCCCTGCCGCACCCGTTCCATCACCTCGGGCGGTAGTTCCCCAAACCGCCGCCGCAACAGCCGCAGCAGCACTTCCGCCTCACCCTGCTGCAAGCCCTCCCGCAAGCCCTGTTGCAAGCCCTGTTGCAAGCCCTGCTGCAAGCCCTGCTGCAAGCCCTGTTGCTTCCACTCCTCGGTCCATTCC
>CALGOO010000294.1 GCA_937960715.1 uncultured Candidatus Competibacteraceae bacterium | reverse complement strand
AAGCCGCCGACGTTGGCGCTGGCGATGTCAAACGCGACCTTCATGATGGCATCGGATGGGGAATCGCCGGTCAGCGGTGCTTCGGGAAAGCGGCGGTAGTGGAAGTAGACAGCCTGCGCGACGAACGCCGCCGCCTCCGCATCCTCCTGCGCCAGAATCAACCGCTGAATATCCTGCATCGCGTGGGTTGCCTCGTGGATCACGTTGGATACGGTGATATGGTGGGCCTCATTCAGCGGGGACTTCACCTGCAACGTCGCCTTCTTGTCGGGGTGCGCCGTGCAAGGATAGTATTCGGCCGCGGTTCCCGTGCCGGAGGGCATCTCGATGACCTGGATTGCCCCCGCCGCGATATACCACGCCACATCCAGGAACTTCGCTTGCGAGACCAGTTGCGTGCCGAAACGGAAGTTGCAGTACGCCGTATTGCCACCTTCGAGGATGTAGCAGACCTGCTTGGCCAAAGGCGAAAGTTTTACTGGAGCGGGCATCTCATGTTCCCTATTTCTGTACGTCGGTTGCTGTTGATCGAAGCGATTGTCGGCGGATTTTGACATATACAAGTCCCATCGTGTTGTTCGGCCCAACGCCCGGCAGGGCACTTACGCCCTGCTGCTGCGGATTGCCATGACGGATAGCGTGCCGGTGGGCCGACGCCACCGACTGGCGCTGACGCCGGGCTGGATGGTCTATGTCGGCAGCGCCTTGGGGCCGGGCGGGGTAGCGGCGCGGCTGGCGCATCACCGCCGGCTTGCCGAACGCCCGCATTGGCATATCGATTTTCTGCGGCGCCACGGCGCGCTCGACGCCGTCTGGCTCAGCCACGATCCGATCCGCCGCGAATGCCTGTGGGCGACGGTATTGGCGGGGGAGTTGGGCGGTGTGCCGCCGCCATTTCGTTTCGGCGCTTCCGATTGCCGCTGTCCCGCTCATTTGTACCGCTTCCGCGACCGACCGGCATTGGCCGTGTTCGTCGCGGCCCTGAAAGGCCGCTGTCCCGACCATGCGGCCGTGGTGGAGTCGAACGCGCCACGCAATGCTGTTACCGCCTGATTGCGGGTCCGGCCGCTCGCCGGTACTCTAGCCGTTGCGGTGATCATCGGGTGTTCGATTCGGATACTCACCATGGCAACCTAAAAAGTTCACTCCAAATTTTCCTCATGTTCGCTTACATCCTCCGTCGCCTGGTGCTGATTCCGTTGACGCTGCTGGGCATCATCGCCATCAATTTCGCCATCGTGCAGATCGCGCCCGGCGGGCCGGTGGAGCAACTGCTGGCGAAACTCAAGGATACCGCCGTGTCCGCCACTGCCCGGGTTGGCGGCGGAGAGGGCGCGGAGGTGGGGCGCGGCGTTGCGGCGACACAAGGCGTCGCCAGTACAAGCGCGTATCGCGGCGCGCAGGGTCTCGATCCGGCTTTCGTCGCCGAACTCAACCGTCAATTTGGCTTCGACCAGCCAGCCTACGTGCGTTTCGGGCGGATGATCCGCGATTACCTGAGCTTCGATCTGGGCAAGAGCTATTTTCGCGACCGGGCGGTGGTGGACCTGGTGCTGGACAAGTTGCCGGTTTCGATCTCGCTGGGGGTGTGGAGCACGTTGCTGATTTACGCGATTTCGATCCCGCTGGGCATCGCCAAGGCAGTGCGCGACGGTTCGCGCTTCGACCTGCTGAGCAGCGCGGCGGTCATTGTCGGCTACGCCATCCCGGCGTTCCTGTTCGCCATCCTGTTGATCATCGTGTTCGCCGGCGGACGCTACCTGGACTGGTTCCCACTGCGGGGGTTGACCTCGGACCACTGGGCGGACCTGAGCTGGCCGGCGCGGATCGCCGACTATTTCTGGCATCTGACCCTGCCGGTGACGGCGATGGTGATCGGCGGCTTCGCCTCGCTGACCATGTTGACCAAGAATGCGTTCCTGGACGAAATCAACAAGCAGTACGTCATGACCGCTCGCGCCAAGGGCCTGAGCGAGCGGCGGGTGTTGTACGGGCATGTGTTTCGCAACGCCATGCTGTTGGTGATCGCCGGCTTTCCCGCGACGCTGGTGGGGATGCTGTTTACCGGTTCGCTGCTGATCGAGGTGATCTTTTCGCTGGATGGGCTGGGGTTGCTGGGTTTCGAGGCGGTGGTGAAACGCGATTATCCGGTCATGTTCGGAACGCTGTACATGTTCAGTCTGATTGGCCTGCTGCTGAACCTGGTCAGCGACCTGACCTATCATTGGGTCGATCCACGCATCGACTTCGCGGCGCGGGGGGGATGAGGGATGTCGACGCGCCTCGGGATTCATTTCACTCCGTTGACCCGGCGTCGGCTGGCGCAATTTCGCGCCAACCGGCGGGGCTGGTGGTCGCTGTGGCTGTTCCTGCTGCTGTTCGGGCTGAGCCTGGGCGCGGAATTCATCGCCAACGACCGGCCCTTGCTGATTGCCCACCAGGGTTCGCTCTACGCCCCGGTATTCAAGGACTACGCCGAAACCGACTTCGGCGGTGTGTTCCCGACCGAGGCCAACTACCGCGATCCCTATCTGGCGCAACTCATCGGCGAACGGGGCTGGATGCTCTGGCCGCCGATCCGCTTTCGCCACGACACGGTCAATTACGATCTGCCGGCTCCAGCGCCGGCGCCGCCTTCCGCCGCTAACTGGCTGGGCACCGACGATCAGGGCCGCGACGTGTTGGCGCGGTTGATCTACGGCTTGCGCCTTTCGGTCTTGTTCGGTTTGTTGCTGACCCTGACTTCCTCGGTGATCGGGGTGGCGGCGGGGGCGGTGCAGGGCTATTTCGGCGGCCGGCTGGACCTGTTATTCCAGCGATTTCTGGAAATCTGGGGCGGGTTGCCGCAGTTGTTCATCCTGATCATCGTCTCCAGCGTGGTGACGCCGGGCTTCTGGACCCTGCTGCTGATTCTGATGCTGTTCGGCTGGACCTCGCTGGTGGGCGTGGTGCGGGCGGAATTCCTGCGCGCTCGCAACTTCGACTACGTCCGCGCCGCCCGCGCCCTGGGGATGAGCGACGGGCGGATCATGTTCAAGCACGTCCTGCCGAATGCGATGGTCGCGACCCTGACGTTCATGCCGTTCATCCTGTCCGGCTCCATCGTCGCGCTGACGGCGCTGGATTTCCTGGGGCTGGGCCTGCCGCCGGGTTCGGCCTCGCTGGGCGATCTGTTGCGCCAGGGCAAGGACAACCTGCAAGCGCCATGGCTGGGTATCTCCGGTTTCGTGGTGGTGGCGCTGATGCTGAGTCTGCTGGTGTTCGTCGGCGAAGCGGTGCGGGACGCCTTCGATCCAAGGAAGACTGTACGCTAAGCTTTTCGCGGTTTCATCCCAGCCCGCCAGGTAAAGGTCGAAATCCACCAGGAGTTGGTATTCGGATCCCATGCTGGATGAACATCTGGGCTACGTCGCCGACCGCATCCGACTGGAACGATTCCAGTCCGCCATCGCCAAGATCATCAGCGTCGGGGACCGCGTCGCCGACCTGGGCTGCGGCTCCGGCATCCTGGGTTTGCTATGCCTGCGAGCCGGCGCGAGCCGGGTGTATGGCATCGATTCCACGACCATGATCGAAGTGGCCCGCGAAACCTTCTCGCGCGCCGGCTGGGGCGAGCGCGCGACCTGCATCCGGGGCCATTCCCATCGGGTCGATCTCCCTGAACCCGTCGATCTGGTCATCTGCGATCATGTCGGCTACTTCGGCTTCGATTACGACATCGTACACACACTCCAGGACGCGCGGCGACGGTTCCTCAAGCCAGAAGGCCGTCTGATTCCCGCCCGACTCCGGCTCCGGCTGGCGGCCGTTGCATCGGAAGCGTGTCGCGCCAAGGCCGAGGGCTGGCGGGCGGCGGGCGTGCCGGCCGAATTTCATTGGCTGCGCCCGCATGCTGTCAACGCCAAGCACGCGGTCGAATTGCCGCCCGAAGCCGTGTTAGGCCCGCCCGGCGGGTTGGGCGACATCGATTTGCGCGCCGACCACCCGGATTTCTTCTCCTGGACCGTGGAATTACCCATCGAACGCGACGGCGTGATGCACGGCTTGGCCGGCTGGTTCGAGTGCGAGCTGGCCGAGGGCGTGTGGATGACCAACTCGCCGCTGGCGGAGCGGCGGATCAACCGCCCGCAGGCTTTTCTGCCCATCGACGAAGCCGTTTCGGTGCGAGCGGGCGATTCGATCCAGGCCAGGATCATGGCCCGACCGGCTGAGCACCTGATCGCCTGGGTCGTGGACTTTCCCGCCTCGGGGCGACGCTTCAGTCATTCCACCTGGCGGGGAATGCTGCTGGCGCCGGAGGATTTAATCCGATCCCAGCCAAACCGCGCGCCGCGGTTGCGCCGCGAAGGACGGGCGCGGCTCACTGTGCTGGAGTATTGCGATGGTCAGCGCACCGCGCGGGAAATCGAACAAGCGGTGTTGCGCAACCATCCGGATTTGTTTCCCTCACCCGACGAAATCTCCCGCTTCGTGGCGCAAACTCTGGGCCGGGATACCGACTAATGGTCGAACTTCGCTTGCAACAGGCCCGACTTCAGCGACCGGTCGCTCATTCCCCGTTCCACACCTGGATGTTCCCGGACGGTGCGCTGTGGACCGAGTTCCATCGCGCCGACGGGGGGTATCTGCTGCGTTTTCCCGACCTGGCGGATTTCCAGGTCTCGGCGGACGCACTCCACGTCACCGGCTTCCCCGCGCCCGAAGTTTCGGACGCCACGATGCAGCATCTCTATCTGAACCAGGTCCTGCCGCTGGTGTTGAGCAAGCTCGGCAAGCTGGTGTTTCACGCCAGCGCGGTCGAGGTCGGCGAGGGCGCGGTCGCCTTCGTCGCCGAATCGGGTCGGGGTAAATCCACGCTGGCGGCGAGTTTCGCGGTCAACGGATTTCGCTTCCTGACCGACGACGGTCTGGTGGTCGAGCCGAGCGTTCGTGGCTTTGAGGCTCTGCCCAGCCATCCCTCCATCCGCTTGTGGGCGGACAGCGAGGCGGCGCTGGTTCCGCCGACCGCCCGACGCGCACCCCCGGTGCATTACACCGCCAAGGCGCGGTTTCTGGCGGACGAGGATCTGGTATTCTGCAAGCAGCCCCGGCCCTTGCGTCGGGTGTATTTTCTCGGCGACGGCAGCGCCGCGACGTTGGAATTTCGACGCCTGAGCGGAGCCGAGGCCCTGGTGGAATGGGTAAGGCATTCGTTCCTGCTGGATATCGAGGAAAAGCCCCGGCTGGCCTCCCATTTCGATCAGGTGGCGGCCTTGGCGAACCAGCCGATCCATTACCGCCTTGACTATCCCAGGCGATTCGAGGATTTGGCGTGTGTTCGGGAGGCTATTTTGGAACACGCGCGGTCCGGGGGTGATAGCGGATGACGGCCATACTGATTTTTAGGAGATTGACATGACGAATTTGGCCGTCCAAACCGCTTTCGATGCCGAGGCCTATCTCGCCTGGGAAGAGCGGCAAGTGGAAAAGCATGAATTTATCGCCGGCGAGGTGTTCGCCATGGCGGGCGCGCGGCGCGAGCATGTGGTGGTGTCCGGCAATCTGTACGCAGCTTTCAAGCAACGATTGCGCGGCGGGCCGTGTCAGGCGTATGTCGCCGATTTGAAAGTGCGGGTGGACGCGGCGGACGCCTTTTTCTACCCCGATGTCGTGGTGTCGTGCGATCCGCGCGATCACGCGGCGGATCAGTTCATCGCCCATCCGACGCTGATTGTGGAGGTGTTGTCGGAGTCCACCGCCGCCTTTGATCGGGGCAACAAGTTCGCGGCCTACCGCGCGCTGCCGTCGCTGCGGGAATACGTGCTGGTGGACATCGAAGCGCGCCGCCTGGAAACGTTCCAGCGCACTCCGGAAAATGACTGGTTGTTTCACGAATCTCTTCCTGGTTGCGGGGAATGCTTTTTCCCGGCCTTGAACGTTTCGATTCCATTCGACGAGATCTTTGAGAATGTCGTCCCTCAAGCAGGCTAACTTGAAAATTCCCGATCAAGTGGTCACTCGCCAGGTCGGTGACGAAACCGTCCTCCTCAACCTTGAATCCGGGACCTACTTCGGCCTCGATCCAGTCGGTAGCCGTTTTCTCGAATTGCTCCAGGCGGAAGACGCGCTGGCGGCGGTCATCGCCCGGATGCTGGAAGAGTTCGACGTGTCCGAAACGCAACTGGAAACCGATCTCCTACGGCTGGCGGAAGAAATGCTCGCCAGCGGCTTGCTCGAACCGGCGTAGTGGTCGGGAATGAAGGGTGGCTGGCTGACGCTTGGCGCGGAGTGCGAATGACGGTTGCGAACCTGGAAGCCCTCGCGCTCCATCGGCTGGCTCTGGCGCCTTTCCGCGCCGACGCCGACGCCGACGTTGTCCGCGAATCCCTGGGGCGGGGGTTGAAGGCGGGCGAGGATCGTTTTCTGGAATTTCTTGGAAAAAACGGGTTGGATGCTCCATGGCACGAGGTCTTGAAACGGCATGGTCTTGCGGCGACGACGCCGGAGCGCGTTTTGATCGCGCTCAAACGGGCCCGCCAGGTCGCCGCCGTCAGATATCTGGCCCAAAGATATGCCCTGGAACGGATCGATGCGGCCTTTGGGGCGGCGTCGGTGCGGTACGCGGTGTTTAAGGGCGTCCATGTGCGTGAGCTGGTGTACGACGATCCTTCCCTCCGGCCGGCGGGCGACGTGGACATCCTGATTGCTCGAAGCCAGCGCGATCTCGCCGCGCGAACGCTGGTTCGCCAGGGCTTCGCATTACATCCTGACGCCGACATCGTCAGTCACGAAGCTACTTTTCACGATCGGGACGTTTCCATTGATCTTCACTGGCATATCCTGCGTCCAGGCCGAACCCGCGTCGATATGACGGACGCTTTTTTGGCAAGGCGCCACCGGGAAAGCTTTTTCTGGGGACTGGATTCCGCCGATACGCTGTTCACCCTGCTGGTCCATCCGGCATTCGCGAAATACGTTACGTCCCCTTATGCCCTTTTGTGTCGGCTGCTGGATCTGAGCCGCTGGTTGCAAAGCCGCAACGTGGATTGGGATAAGACGCTGGCCCTGCTGGATCAGGCCGGGTTGAAGACAGCGGCCTGGGCGGTGTTGTTCTGGGCTTCCTGGCTCATGGGGTCCGTGGCGCCTCCTAACGTTTTGGAGCGGTTGGAACCGGGTCGGTTGCGAACGCGCTATCTTCGCTACTGGCTGGAACGAAACCTACCGTCCCGTTGGCTCCATTATCCGCTTCTCATTCAAATCGCCTTCACCTTGCCCTTGCACGACCGTCCAAGTGATGCCTTGGCAGCTATCCAGGGATGGTTGCGCCATCGATGGAAGATGCGGAACGAACAGGAAACCCTGTTGGCTGCTCTACAAGGCCAGGGCGGTTTCGGCGACTGAACGGATGCCCACCCGCACCGCCTACCTGACCGAGCGATTCCGCAAGGCGCTGGCGCAGTTGCCGTACCTGCCGTGGGCGCTGGGATTGATCTGGCGCGCGACCCGAGGTTGGACGCTGGCCTGGGCGGCGCTGGTGATCGTTCAGGGTCTACTACCCGTTGCCGTCGTGTTGCTGACCCGCACCCTGGTGGATAGCCTGGTCGTCGCCGTGCAAGCGCCGGACGGCGGGTCGACGCTGCGGCAAACCTTGCTGTGGGTGGCGCTGATGGCGGGATTGCTGCTGCTTGGCGAATGCTTGCGCGGCATTGCCGCCTGGGTGCGCGCCGCCCAGGCGGAGTGGCTGCGGGATCATCTCGATGATTTGATCCACGCTCAGGCCATCCATCTGGACCTGAGCTATTACGAAACCGCCGAATACTACGATCAGTTGCACCGGGCCCGGGTGGACGCGCTCAGTCGCCCGCTGGCGCTGCTGGAGAATCTCGGTCATCTGGCCCAGAACGGCCTGACTCTGCTGGCCATGGCCGGGGTCCTGTGGAGCTACGCGCCCTGGCTGCCGCTGGTGCTGATCGGTGGCGCGCTGCCGGCGTTATGGGTGGCGGCGCGGTGCATCGTGCGCTTCCATCGCTGGCGAATCCGCAATACCGGCAACGAGCGCCGTGCCGGCTACTACGACTGGATGCTGACCTGGGACCGGGCGGCGGCGGAACTGCGGCTGTTCGATCTTGGCGACTCGTTTCGAATCGCCTATCGCGCCGTGCGCGGCCAACTGCGCGGCGAGCGCCTGCAACTCGCCCGCCAGCAGATGCTGGCCGAGCTGGGCGCGGACGCCGTCGCCCTGCTGACCATGGGACTGACCATCGCCTGGATGGTGGGACGGCTGGCGCAAGGCGCAGCCAGCCTGGGCGATTTGGCGTTGTTCTATCAGGTGTTCAGCCAGGGACAGCGACTGATGCGCACCGCGCTGGGCAGCGTCGGCGAGATGTACAGCAACCTGCTGTTCCTGGAAAACCTGCATGAATTCCTGGCCCTGCGCCCCAAGGTCACCGACCCACCCCGGCCCGTGCGCCCACCGCTGGATGGGCCGGGAACGATCCGGCTGGAAAACGTCCGCTTCCGCTATCCCGGTAGCCAGCGGCTGGCGCTGGACGACTTCGATCTGACTCTCTCCGCCGGCCGGATCGTGGCCATCGTCGGCGAGAACGGCGCGGGCAAGAGCACGCTGATCAAGTTGCTCTGCCGGTTTTACGACCCGGAGGCGGGTCGGGTGAGTCTGGATGGGATAGACCTGCGCGAGTTGGCGCTGGCCGACTGGCGCCGGCGGATCACGGTGCTGTTTCAGGAATCAGTGCACTATCACGACACCGTCGCCTATAACATCGCCTGTGGTGACTTGGTCGCCGCGCCGGACGCGGAGAGTATCGCCGCCGCCGCCCACGCCGCCGGGGCCGAGGGGCCGATCCAGCGGCTGCCGCAAGGCTATGAGACGGTGTTGGGCAAGTGGTTCGGCGGGGCGGAATTGAGCGTGGGCGAATGGCAACGGCTGGCATTGGCCCGCGCCTTTCTGCGCCGGTCCGCGCTGCTGATTCTGGACGAGCCGACCAGCGCCATGGATTCCTGGGCGGAGGTCGACTGGCTGGCGCGGTTCCGCACCCTGGCCGCCGGCCGCACCGCCGTCGTGATCACCCACCGCTTCACCACCGCCCTGCACGCCGATGTCATTCACGTCATGGGGCAGGGCCGCATCCTCGAGTCCGGCAGTCACGCCGAATTGCTGGCGTGGGGCGGGCGCTATGCCCAATCGTGGGCGCGACAATGGCGGGATAGCCGAGGCGGGGCAGGAGGCTGATAGCGTCCGGTGAGGGAAAGAATTGGCCCCCGAAGAAAAGCCCCGCCGGGGCGGGGCCTTGAAGTGAAGGTAAATCCAGTTTCAGGCGACGGTCACACTGGCGTCGACCATGCCGAGCACGCCGAAGGTCGAGGCCACTGCGTTGCAGCCGCCCTCGCCGGCCAGCCTGACGATGTTCTCCGGGTCGAAGTAGATCGGATTCTTGGCGAAACTGGCGCCGCCGGAATGCTCGATGCCCTGGTCCACCGGCAGGATGCTCAAGAAGCCGGTTCCCGCCAGCCGGCCATGGCCGAACATCCGTTGCAGATTGCCCAGCACCCGGTTGTTGCGGTCGGGAGCGGCGAAAATCCGGTCCACGAAATCCGATCCAGGCAGGTGCAGGGAGTCCTTGGGGATGGTCTTGCAGACGTGGCTCATCAGATAGTCGGCGTTGGCGCCCAGGATTTCAGCGGTTTTACTCATGGCGCGAAAACCTCCTTCGGTTGGGTGAACGACCATCTTGTTGTTATGAGATTGTTTTGGACCAGCGCCTACCAACGTTCAATCCACGGTAAAACTCGTGCGGTGTTTTGCACCACCGGTCAGCCATCCACGCTCACAGCGGCTTTCCCTGTCGCGGTTCGCGGGTTTTCGCCGGGTACCATGAAGGCTGTCGATTCCACACATCTTGATTGAGGGTGTCGCCGCCCCCATCGGGTGGAGTGGGTACAGACGATAGCGGAGCAGAAGATGACGGAGACGGCGGCGGTGAGTTGGGCGGCGGCGGAATTGGGCGGGGCGAACCTGGGGGATACCCGACTGAACCGACGGTTGGTCCGCGTGGCGGAACGGCTGGGCGCGCCACCGGGGGCGAGCATCCCGGTCGCCCGCGGGGGCTGGGCGGAGACCCAGGCGGCGTGTCGGTTGCTGGCCCATGAGGCGGTGGCGTGGGAGCAAGTGCTCGCCAGGTTTTTTTCAGAACCTTGAAAACCGGCCGCCGGGTGGGGGCCTTGCAGCTC
>CALGOO010000293.1 GCA_937960715.1 uncultured Candidatus Competibacteraceae bacterium | reverse complement strand
CCCCCCTCCCAACCTCCCCCCGCTGGGGGGAGGTGCCTGAACGCTTACAGCGGGTTTTAGAGCGAGGCTCCCACGCCGGGACGCGGGAGCCTGACCATGGACGCTACCCCGCCCAAGCGGCAACGTCGGTTGGTTGCAAAAGCGCCTTTCGGCCAGGCCATGGCGCCACGCCCGCGACCGAAACCATTGGCGGGCTGGCCAGCTCACCCGCTCAGGCCAACAGCTTGCCGCATTGGGTGGCGATGAACTCCACGGCTTCGTCCACGTCGGCCAATGGCATTTCGTAACCATCGGGCAGATAGCCGTACATGCCTCGCTTGACCCGATTGTTACCGGTGTAAAAGAGCCGGACGATCAACTGGGCATGAGGCTGATTCGGGCCCGCGTGGAAATCGATGATGATCTTGTCGCTGAAGATCCAGAAATGATTCACCCGGGGATGGGTTTCAATCTGGGGCTTGAGCTTGCGCACTTGCTCCTTGACCGTCTCGAAATCCCGCTCCAGAGCGATCGATCCATCGTCCTGACGAACCCGGCTTTGCGCCTGTTGGATACGGAACTTGTCGACCGCTTGATCGAATATCTTACTGATGTCCTTAGCCATGTTTTTCTCCCGCCACATGATCTCGCCTCTATTTTGGCACGGACCCCTTAATTTGCAATCGGGTCGGCGAAGCCATCGCTCGCGACGGCGCGCGCCGCGCGGCATTTCGCAAAACCGATGGTGCGAGCACGATGTTCTTGAACTATGCTGAAATCTCCTGAACTTTTCCAAGGAATAAACTCATGCACATCCCGCAAAACCTACTCGACGGTAGTATTTGCCCGATGACCGCGGTCGTCAGCGGGCTTTGCCTGGCGGGCGCGGCGTTGGCGGCGCATCGGTCGGCGGAAAAACCGCACCCGTTGCGCTTCGCGGCGATCACCGCCTTCATCTTCGCCGCCCAGATGATGAATTTCCCGATCAGCGGCGGCACCTCCGGTCACCTGCTCGGCGGCGTCCTGGCCAGCGCGCTGTTGGGCGTACCGTTTGGCGTGCTGGCGCTGGCGCTGGTGGTGGCGATCCAGGCGCTGGCGTTCGCCGATGGCGGTCTGATCGTGCTAGGGGCCAACGTGTTGAACATGGCGGTGCTGGGCGCTGGCCTGGGCGGCTTGCTACGACTGGAACTGCTGAAGAGACTACCCGCTGGTGGAAGTCGAGTCTGGATCGCCACCGGCCTGGCCAGTTGGGTCTCGGTGATGCTGGCGGCCCTGGCCTGCGCGATCGAACTGGCGCTGGCCGGTGTGCTACCGCTGGAACAAGTGGTGCCAGCGATGCTGGGCGTTCACGCGCTGATCGGTGTGGGCGAGGCCCTCATCACCTGTGTGGCGCTGGCGCTGTTCAAGCAACCGGCGACGGTTGGCGCGGTTTCCGCTTCCCGTGGCTTCGCCGTACCGGCCCTGGCGGCCCTGCTGATCGCGTTGTGTTTGAGCCCGTTTGCCTCGCCGTTGCCGGATGGTCTGGAAGCGGTCATGGCGCACTACCAGGTCCTGCACGAGGCCGCGCCGCTGTTCGTGACTCCTCTGGCGGACTATCAGGTCGCCGGCATCGCCTCCGAAGGTTTGTCCACCGCCTTGGCTGGACTAATCGGCGTTGCATTGACCTTCCTGACCGCCTGGGCACTGGCCTTGCCCTTGACCCGCGCCCGCGCGGCTTGACCTTGATGCTGTTTCTTACAGCCCATGACCAGTGATCTCCCCGGCCAGTCCAGCGCCTCGCGGAATGGCCGGTCGTCCAGCGGGCTTGCTTGCCGTTCATACTGTCTTGGGCAGGTCACCGATCATTTGTCGAACGCGAAAATCCGCTTCCAGTCGTTCTTCATGCTGATGACGATCCAGCCCGGCTGCTTCGCTTCATCGTAGTTGCTGGTTTCGGCGTAACCATTCGTTGCCCTTGCGCCCTTGCGCCTTGGCGAGGGGGTGAGGGGATGAATGACGAGCGGTTTTGCCGCTTGCCGTCGTTTCAGATTCCGCATCCGCGACGGTGTAAAGGATGCGGTAGTGGCCTTGCCGCACGGGATAACGCTCCTGGCTGGAGAGCTTCTCGGAACCGGGGCGCGCGGATTTTCCCGCAGGGTTTCGATGCGCGCCGGCCATCGCCAGCACTTCAAAATGCGCCCGGCGGGCCGGCCCGCGTCGTCTCGAAGGGGTCGGACCCGCTGGTCCCGTTCGGTTGCGTGGGTTCAGTGCGCTAGTTGGACCAGAACCTCATCGCGCCCAAGCGAGAGCACGACGCCCTCGCTGGTGCCGGTCAGGTGCATGATCACGCCCGCCTGATTCCGCATCCACAATTCCGCCTTACCCGACGTAGCGAGTCCGGCATGCCCCGTTCCCTCCGAATAAGTCCCCTCGAAGTCGGACAGACGGTTCAGCCGGTAAACCTCGCCGCTGGCCTGGACCCGCGAAGCGCCGCCGGGTCCGACCACCGTACCGACGACCTTGAACGGATAGGTGCGCCCCTGGAACGTCAGCGCACCGGTTCCCCCCGTCATGCCCGCCGCGACGGTCTCGGTCAGGGTCACGGTGCCCGCGGGCGTCAGGCCGGCAATACTCTGCGCGGTGGGGGGTGGTTGCAGGCTACCGCAGGCGGAAAGGCCCAGAAGGCCCACCCCCGCTAGCCACGTGCGCATCGCGCGCCGATGATTGAAACGGGTGTTGGTCATGATGGGGTCACTCCTCTTGAACATGGCGACTGGAAAGCGGCGTTCCAGCGGCAGGGATGGGAAATTGAACCGCCCATCGTTTCGGCGTATTGGGACGTGGCTGGCGACTGGGTTCCAGGTCGGTTCGGTCCATTCGATACTGGGCCCGACCGGCCCGTCCGGGCGTCCGGCCCGAATTCGTTGCCAGTGGGGGAGCAGGGCGCGGCGCGGTCGATTCCAAACGGGTGGGGTTACATCGGTTCGATTCCCCGGCTTTCGCGGGAATCGAACCGGGGCGCCGAATCACTCCAGCGCCAACACCAGGCGTTTGCCCAAAGCCGCCGCCGCCTTTTCCAGTTGGCGCAGCGTCGGGGAGTGGTGGGGACTTTCCAACCGCTGGGCCGAGGGCCAGGAGGTTTCCAGGGCGCGGGCCAGCTCCGCCAGCGACCGATCCCCCCGCGCCCGACGAATCAGCAAGGCCGCTTGGGTTCGGGCGTCCGGGGCGATCAAATACATCCCTTCGCCAGCGGGAGACGGGGCGGGAATGGGCTTGTTCTCATCCAACAACCATCCCAGCATGGCCGACAACGCCTCACCGGCATTGAACAGAGCCTCGTCCAGCGTTTCTCCATCGGTCAACGCGCCTTCCAGATCGACGAAGCGCACGAAGAACCCGCCACCTTCTTGGGGTTCCAGCACGGCCGGGTAACGAATGTCCATGGGTTTAACTTCCTCCTATTTCAGCTTGACACCGGATTGCCGGGCGATACCGGCTATCAATCCGGGCTTGAGATCGCGCTTGCCGTGAACGGGAACCGTCACCGCGTGACCGCCTTTCACCATGATATGGTGGCTACCGTTGATCCGGTCCAGTTTCCAGCCAGCGGCTTGCAGTTTTTTGATGACCTCGTTCCCGTTCATGGCCATCAAAATATACCTTTTTAGATATATTATCAATAGTTTATTTTATGGTCATCAAGGAGCGCCGTCGCTCACGGCTCGAACGCGAAAATTCGCTTCCAGTCGTTTTTCATGCTGATGACGATCCAGCCCTGCTGCTTCGCTTCGGCCATGAGCGCGTCGCTGAACGTGCCGATCTTCGATGCCGCGCCGTAGGCCCATTCGCGCTCGGCGTCGTCGTGGTGCATCAGCATCATCAGCCGCGCGCCGCCGCCGGCTTGCGTCCACTCCAGCATCTGCTGGTCGCCGTCCGAATTGCCGAACGCGGCGATGGGCCGGCGGCCGATGTGCGAATTGATGCCGACCGGCTTGCCGGCCTTGTCATCGATGAAGTTCAGTTCCGACAAGCGCATCAGCACTGGCTTGCCATCGCGCAGTTCGTATTTCGTTTTGATGCTGCTGCCCACCACCTGCTCGGGCGGGATGCCGTAGGTCGCTTCCGAGTATACCCGCACGAAGTCCTGGCCGCCGCCGGTGACGATGTAGGTCCGGTAGCCGCTGGCGCGCAGGTATTTCAGCACGTCCTGCATCGGCAGGTAGGTGAGTTCGGTATAAGGCCTCTTCCAGCGCGGGCCATTCGCCTCGGCGAGCCATTTCTTCGCTTCGGCTTGCAAGGTCTCGAAGCGGGCGGCCCTTTCGGGCCGCCCGCCCTCTGAGTCACCCAGCACTTTCGGTGACTAATCTCCCGTGTGGCTGATGTGTCTCGCCTCCTTCATCGCCTCGATGATCTGGTCGAGGTTATAGCTCGCCGGGGCTTGCAGCGACGGAAACGCCCGGTAAGTCTCCAGTTCCTTCAGCCACAGCATCTGCCCGATGGGCAGCAGGTTCCAGTCGTAGATGTAGGCCGTGCTCGGCGCGGCGAGCGCTCCACCGTAGCCAAGGAGAGTCTTCTGATCTTCCGCAACGGCCTGCTCGAAGGGGTCGCGCTTGATGTTGTTGACCTGGGTCCAGTGATAGGTCACGACTCCAGTCAGGCCGCCGGTGGCCGACGAAGGCGCCATCGTGTAATAGAACTTCCAGTTCTTGTACCGGACTGCCGAGGGGTGCGTACCGCTGTAGTAGAAGAGATAGTCGCGCGCGGAGTCGCCCTTGCCTTCCAGGTAATCGCGCTGATTGACGCCGTCGAGCGTGGTCTTGGTGATGCCGGGGTACTGGCCGGCCTCGATCTGCTTCTTCAGACCGTCGCCTTTGGGGCCGCCGGCGATATCGACGAAGGTGGGCAGCCAGTCCAGCGCCGAGAAAATTTGGTCCTTGACCGTACCCGGCTGGATGTGTCCGGGCCAGCGCACGACGAGCGGGGCGCGCATCCCACCCTCCCAGGTGGTCAGCTTGCCGCCCCGGAACGGGGTGACGCCGCCGTCCGGGTAGGTGATGGCCTCGGCGCCGTTGTCGGTGGTGAAGACGACGATGGTGTTGTCGAGCTGGCCCATGTCCTCCAGCTTCTTCAGCACGTAGCCGATATTGTCGTCGAGCTGTTTCATCCCGACTTCGTTGATGCCCCAGTCCTTGCCGCCCTTCTCGCCCAGCATGGCCTCGTATTTGGGCGACAACATGGTGGTGATATGCATGCGCGCCGGGTTATACCAGACGAAGAAGGGCTTGCCGGTCTTCTTGGGGTCGTGGCGGTCCAGGTAGTCGATCACCTTGGCCGAGATCTCCTCGTCCACGGTCTTCGAGCGCTCCAGCGTGAGCGGCCC
Organism: uncultured Candidatus Competibacteraceae bacterium; assembly: GCA_937960715.1. Lineage (GTDB taxonomy): Bacteria > Pseudomonadota > Gammaproteobacteria > Competibacterales > Competibacteraceae > Contendibacter. Next base: position 549 of record CALGOO010000293.1, on the reverse strand, counting down.
TTCGTCCTTGCAGGTCTGGTTCTTCTCCGTGCCGTCGGACGACTTGCAGGCAATGATGGGCCGCGGCGGCGTCATGCACAGAGTGGTCCTCGGATCGACCGCGCCGGGCGAGTCGGAGAGTCCGGGGACCGGGGTGTTCTTGCAGGGCGGTACGACGGTCTGCTCGGTCGGCGACTTGTTGATGTCCGGGAAGCTGACCCCCTGCATCGCATCCAGGTGATACAGGTAGCCCCAGAACTCCTGGAAGCCATGGGCCGTCGGCAGCGAGGCGGTCTTGTCGCCCAGGTGGTTCTTGCCGAACTCGCCGGTGTTGTAGCCGAGATCCAGCAGGAACTTGGCCAGCGCCGGCGTGCCCGGCAACAGGGAACTGGTGGCGCCCGGCAACTGGGGCATGATCATGCCCGCCCGCAGCGGATGCATGCCGGTGAAGAAGGCGGTGCGCCCGGCCGTGCAACTCTGCTCGGCGTAGTAGGTCTGGAAGAGCGTGCCTTCCTGCCGGGTGTGATTCAAAGTGATGCAAATCCCATAATACCCCATGACCTACTGATA
>CALGOO010000292.1 GCA_937960715.1 uncultured Candidatus Competibacteraceae bacterium | reverse complement strand
CGCGCCTGCAACACGTCGGCGATCTTCCCCAGCGTCACCGCCCGCGCCCGCACGTCCCCCAGCCGCTCGTAGACCGGCAGTTCTTCCTCCCGCCGAATCCGCAGCGCTTCGTCCAGCTCCCCCCGCGCCTGCAACACGTCGGCGATCTTCCCCTGCGTCACCGCCCGCTCCCGCACGTCCCCCAGCCGCTCGTAGACCGGCAGTTGTTCCTCCCGCCGAATCCGCAGCGCTTCGTCCAGCTCGCCGATGCTCGCCAATAAATCCGCCAGTTCGTCTAGCAGCAAGCCCAGGATGTCATCGTCTGGCGGCGGTTCGGCGGCGATAGCCTCCCGCAGGACGGCGATGCGGCGGCTGCGCTCGGCCAGCGTGCGCGGGTCGATGGGGCCGATTTGGGGTTGAGGTATTTCGCGGGGACCAGCGGGCACGGTGGTGAAGGCATAAACGCCGCCGCGCCAAGCCCACAGGTCGGGCGCCAAGACGATGGCCCGCGTCACGTTCTCGGCACCGAGCCAAATAGCCAGACGCACCGGCACGCCAAAAGCGATGGCTTCGCGGCGGACATTGAAGTCCCGCCAGCGGCCCTCGTCGAACCAGCCGTCCACGCCGGTCAAGTGAATCGCGCCGTGGTCGGTGGCCAGTCGGCGCAGTTCGGCTTCAAGTGCGGCAAAATCGGCAAAGTCGTATTTGGATAGATCGATTCGTGCCGCCGACTGGCTGAGATCGGCGAGCACGAGATCGATCTGCCGGATCAGCGCGTCGCGGTAATCCGCTTCGGTGAATTCGGCGAACAAGAGCTGGAAACCGCTGCCATAGCGCTGCGTTTTGACCAGGCGTTGAAAATCGGCGATATGTTCGGGCCGCAACTCGGCCGCCGCCCGATGGCGGGCGAGATCGAAGCGGAATGGATCGTTCCTCGTCACGGGGCGCTAGTTCCCCGCCGCCGATGACAATGCCGAGCGGGCGCGCTGGTAGCCTTCCAGCGTGCGTACCACCGGATGGCTGCGCCGCCAGGAGGCATCGTTGTATTCCAGCAGCGCCAGGTTGTAGAGCAGCCGGCGGGTGCGCTCGTCGTTGCCGGCATGGATGTCGTCGCCGTCGATCCGGGCCAGCAGCGCGTAATCGTCCGGCTCCAAAAAGCGGCGATATTCGGCGGCCAGTTGCTTGATCGACGACTCGACGGTCGCCGCGTCGAGCGTGTCGTCCTCGGCGAACTCGCAACACAGCTTGAGCAGGCGCAGCAACTCGCGCGGATGGCCGCCGGAATGCTCGACCAGACGGTCGATCTCCGCCTCGCTGGCGAACACCGAGCGGTCGGCCCGCAGCAGCAAAATGTCGCGCATGGCGTCCCAGCCCGCATCGCAACGCCCACCCTCCTTTTCGTACAGCTTGATCATCGGCAGCACCAGATCGGCATCCAGCTTGCCGGCCAGATTGCTTTCGTACTTGAGCGTAATCGGCGCGGTGTAAACCGCCAGCGCTGTAATCGCCAGCAATTGCTCCACGTCGTAAACGAAAAATCGGCGAGTATCCTCGCCACGCAGCTTGTCGGTGCCGTCGATGAGAAACAAAACGCGCAGCGCCTTGTTCGCGTCGGTCAGAGAGTTTTCGGCTTCCCGTAGCAACCGATTGAAAGCGACCGCAAAATCGCTAAAAGTATTACGGATGACCTTACGCAACGATTCCTTGTAAGTGTGATTGTTCTTGAACGCGGTGGTGAAACGGCCCAGTAATTCCAGCAAGTAAGGGATGCCGCCCTTCGCCGTGATGCTGGTTTCGATGCCCAGGGTAAGCTCCCGGGTTTCTTCCTGGCTCAATACCTTGTCGGTAAACCAGTTTTCCAACTCTCGCAGCGCGTCGGTGGGCAATGGAACTTCTTCGTCGCACAGGCGTTCGAGCAGCGCGCGAGCCATGGCCATCAGCACATCGGCATACTGCAAGTTGTGGCGGTCAAGCAGGACATTGATGTCCACCTCGACGGTGAAGAACCGCCCTGGCCCACCGAGATCGTTGACGTAGCGGCGCAATTCGGTGGTCTTGCCACTGCCGATATGGCCGAAGAACAGTACGTGCCGCTGCGTGGGCCTGAAAAGGCGACTATCGCCTGTGGAATACCCGAACTTTCTGGCGAACCTTTTGAACGTCTGTTCGCTGCCCCGCGCGGCTCGGGTGTTGACATAGCGTGGATCATCCGGCGCAAGCGCCTCTTCAACTTCAAGCTTTTGCAGAATTTCGCCAATATGGCGCGGAGGTTGATAGCTCATGATTGAGGTCATCCAAGGGATCGACGAATATCAAATTATACGCGCCTGCCGCGAACCCACAGAGAAACCGCTCCGTAGCCCGATCATTGGCAAATCGACCCAAAATCGCGCAAAACAACCATCCGCCATCCTTGTACTATAATTTTTGCCAGCACCGCACCGCCACGGCGAACCATCAAACTCAAATAAAGCTCTTGCGTAAGGTCCGACACGACATGGCCAGCGCCGAAGTCATCCACCGCTACCGGGAATTCACCGCCCCCGCCGGCGACGACGAACCCTACCTGTTGGACGTGCCGCTGGACGGCGCGCGTCCCGAAGTTCAGATCAAGGCCGAAATCCGACGGCCCAATCTGGTTCGGGACAGCTTGCTAGTGCTTGGCGAGGTGTTGACGAGCGATTTGCGCCGCCAGGCTGACGACCGAGCCGACTATCTGGCCTATCTGCTGCGCCAGGGCAAGCGCGCCAACCAGGCGGTCTGGGACGCGCAAAAGGCTTTTCTGGCCGCCAAGTACGGCGAAGCCACCCAGCAGGAAGCGCCGCTTGATCCTCTGCTCACCGTCGGCGCGGACGGCATCGACATTGAGGTGTTCTCGCGGGACGAATCCACCTACGCCCGCCTGCATCTCAAGGCCGGACAGGCCTACCAGGCCGAACAACTCACGGCGGGTACATCCCACCTGAGTTTCACGCCGGCGCTGCGGGAAGCGTTGGCGGGCATCCGCTCTCATCGCCCCACCTTCTTGCAGGGTTACGCGGCGACCGGCGGCAACGCCAAAACCGTGCGCGTGCCGTATCGCTGGTTGCGCGCCTTTGGGCAAGTGCAGGCCGCTTCCACCCTGCCCGCCGAGCGGGTCCGCCTTGCCCCGGTCGATCTCTACAACGTTCTGCTGAGCCTGCGGCTGCGCAAGGCCAAGACCGCGCCGCGCGCCCTGCGCTACGAGCTGGTTCCGGGCCAAGTACCCCGGCTGGTGCTGGAACCGTGGGAGCAGGTATTGACCGCCAGCGGTTCGCCTTACCAAGGCCAGGCGCCGCAGGTGGTACGCACCTGGGGCCGCCAGCGGTTGAGCCTGCTGGGCCGGTTGTTGCCCCACGCCAGGGCCGTGGATGTTTATCTGCTGGGTGCCGGCCTACCCGCTTTCTATGTGCTGGACCTGGAATCGGCCAGCCTGACCCTGGCCTTGAGCGGCTGGACCGACAGCGGCTGGGCCGGCATCGCCACTTTCGACCTACTGGTACCCGGCGACGGCAAGGATGAAGTCTTGGCCAAGCGGGTCGTCAAGCAGTTGGCCGAACAACCGCTGACCCTGGACGCCCTGACCGAAACCTTACGCCAGCCGCGCCAAACGATCCGGCAGGTGCTGTTGGGAGAACTGCTCAAGGGGACGTTGGTTCACGACATCGCCAGCGGTTTGTTCCACCATCGGCCACTGCTGGCCCAACCGCTGGAATTGGAACAGTTGCGCTACCGCGACGCCCGCGAGGAGCAGGCGCATCGGCTGTTGGCGACCGAGGACCAGGTGCAACTGACCCGCATTCACGATCTCGGTCTGGAAGGCACCGCCATCGACGGCGAGGTGCAAGACCGGCAGGCCCATCGCCACTACCAAACCTCGTTCACCCTCGACCGCGAGGGCCGCACCGTCAAGGCGAGTTGCACCTGCGCGGACTTCCGCCGCGCTGGCCTGAAGCAAGGCCCCTGCCCGCACATGATCGCGCTGCGGCTGCGCTACGCCCGCGAACAGGCCGCGCTGGAGCAGGCGCGGGAAACCGCCGAGGGCCGTCGGCTGATTCGCGCCGAAACCCGCACCCTGACTCGCCGCCAGGGCGAAACCGTGCTGAGCTACCGGATTTCGCTGGACGAGCGCCAGATACTGCTGCGCTGGGGCAATGACCCCCAGGCCCTTCGCCAGCAACGGCTACTGTTTAACCGCGCCGAAGAAGCCCGCGACGCTTACTTTGCCCGGCTCGATGGGCTGGCGCAACAAGGCTTTATCGATGCCAGCGGGGCGTAATTCGGCGCAACCCGTTCATTTGACTAACAACAACCTTTGACAAGGGAGCGAAAAGTCCGTAGCGTAATGATTGCTGG
>CALGOO010000291.1 GCA_937960715.1 uncultured Candidatus Competibacteraceae bacterium | reverse complement strand
ATGATCGAGGTGGACGCCTTTCTCGACGGCCGTTTCCTCAACGCCTATCGCGCCGACGGCCTGATCATTTCCACCCCGACCGGCTCCACCGCCTACGCGCTGGCCGGCGGTGGGCCGATCATCCATCCGGGGCTGGAAGCGGTGGTGCTGGTGCCCATCTGCCCGCATACCCTGACCCACCGGCCGATCGTGGTCAAGGCCGACAGCGTCATCGAGGTGGTGTTGAACAGCGCCAACACCACCGAGGCCCAGATCACCTGCGACGGTCAGATCAGCCTGGCCATCGAGCCGGGCGACCACATCCTGATCCGCAAGAAGAGCCGCAAGGTGCGGCTGGTCCATCCTCTCAACCACGACTACTTCGAGTTGCTGCGGGCCAAGCTGAACTGGGGTCTGCGCCCGGAAGCCACTCCCTTCGCCTGAAGACTTCGCCATGCTGACCCAGTTGCGCATCCGCGATTTTGCCATCGTCAAGGAGCTGGAACTGGAGCTGGCGGCCGGAATGACCGCGGTCACCGGCGAAACCGGCGCCGGCAAGTCGATCCTGGTGGACGCCATCAGCCTGCTGCTGGGCGACCGCGCCGACGGCGGCGTGATTCGCCACGGGGCGGAACGGGCCGATCTCAGCGCGTCGTTCGATCTCGACGCCCTGCCGGCGGCGCGCGCCTGGCTGGCCGAGCGCGATCTGGACCGCGACCGGGAATGCCACCTGCGGCGCGTCATCGCCCGCGCCGGCCGCTCGCGCGGCTACATCAACGGCGTGCCCCAGCCAACCCAGGCGTTGCGGGAGCTGGGCGAGCAGTTGGTCGATATCCACGGCCAGCACGAGCACCAGTCACTGCTGCGGCATGAAGCCCAGCGGCGGCTGCTGGACGATTACGCCGGCAATCAGGCGCTGACGGCGGAGCTGGCGGAGCGGCACCGGACCTGGAGCCGGCTGCGGCGGGAACTGCGCGAACTGCGCCAGGCCGCCAGCGAACGCGACGCCCGGCTCGACATCCTGCGCCATCACTTGCGGGAATTGACAGCGCTGAATCTGGCGGAGGGCGAGGTTACGGAACTCGAGGGCGAACAGCGGCGGCTGGCTCACGCCAGCCAGTTGCTGGACGCCGGTCAGCGTCTGCTGGGCGGGTTGAGCGACGACGAGGAATCCGCCATCCTCGACCGACTCGATCGCGGCTTGCGTGAACTGGACGCTCTGGGCCGTCTGGACGCCCGCCTCGCTCCGGTCGGCGACATGCTCAACACCGCGCGGATTCAGATTCGGGAAGCCAGCGACGAATTGCGCGGTTACGTCCAGGCGCTCGATCTCGATCCCGATCATCTGGCCCAGATCGAACAGCGGCTGGCCGCCGCCCATCAACTGGCCCGCAAGCATCGGATCGCCGCCGAGGAATTGCCGGCATTGCGGGCGCGATTCGAGGCCGAACAGGAGGCGCTCGAACACAGCGAAACCCGGCTGGACGAATTGCAGCGGGCGGTGAAAACCGCGCGGGCGGCCTATCAGACCGACGCCGACCGGTTGAGCGAGCGGCGGGCGGCGGCGGCGCGCGATCTGGGCGAGCGGGTCTCGATGGCGCTGGCGGGGCTGGGCATGGCGGGGGGGCGCTTCGCCATCGTGCTGGAGCGGCTGGAACAGCCCACGCCGGCTGGATTGGAGAGCGTGGAGTTTCAGGTCAGCGCCAATCCTGGCCAGCCGATGCGGCCACTGGCCAAGGTGGCTTCCGGCGGTGAACTGTCGCGCATCAGCCTGGCGATCCAGGTGATCGCCGCCCATGCCGCCCGCATCCCGACCCTGATTTTCGACGAGGTCGATGTCGGCATCGGCGGGGGCGTGGCGGAAATCGTCGGGCGGCAATTGCGGGCGCTGGGCGGCGGCCGGCAGGTGCTGTGCGTCACCCACCTGCCCCAGGTGGCGGCCCAGGCGCACCAGCAGTTCAAGACGGAAAAACAGACCGATGGCGCGACCACCCATACCCGGGTCGCGGCGCTGGCGCCTGACGAGCGAGTGAGGGAAATCGCCCGGATGCTGGGCGGTCTGGCGGTGACCGAGAACACGCTGGCGCACGCCCGGGAGATGGTGGACCAGGCGGCTTCCCCATTGGCCGAGCCGCCGTGAGCGACCATCTTCTCATCGTCGACGACGATCCGGGCCTGCGCGAGCTGCTCGCCGATTATCTGGGTCGCAACGGTTTTCAGGTAACCGGCGTGGCCGATGGTCGGGGATTGTGGGTGGCGTTGGAGCAGGGACCGGTGGACCTGGTCATTCTCGATCTGATGCTGCCCGGCGACGACGGGCTGGTGCTGTGCCGCAATCTGCGCGCCCGCTCGCCCATCCCGATCCTCATGCTGACCGCCCGGGGCGACGACACCGACCGCATCGTCGGTCTGGAAATGGGGGCCGACGACTATCTGCCCAAGCCGTTCAATCCGCGCGAGTTGCTGGCCAGGGTCAAGAGCATCCTGCGCCGCGCCCGCAGCGCGCCCGCCGAGCCGGGCGAGGCGCGGCGCTTCCATTTCGCCGGCTGGACGCTGGACGTGGACGCCCGTCAACTGGTCGCGCCGGACGGCGTGCTGGTCGCGCTGGGCGCCGGCGATTACCGGCTGTTGCGGGTGTTTCTGGATCATCCGCGGCGGGTGCTGAACCGCGATCAGTTGTTGGACTTGACCCAGGGCCGCGAGGCCACGCCGTTCGACCGCAGCATCGACGTGCAGGTCAGCCGGCTGCGGCGGCGTTTGCGCGACGATCCGCGCGAGGCCGTCATCATCAAGACGGTGCGTAACGAAGGCTATCTGCTGGCGGCCCAGGTCCGCCGGGAATCCTGATGCGCCTGCTGCCGCAATCCCTGTTTGGCCGGCTGCTGCTGTTTCTCACCGGTGGCCTGATCGTCGCTCAATTGCTCAGCGCCGCGATTCTGTTGCAAGACCGCGAGCAGGCGCTTTACCACGCCATCGGCGGCCACGTCGCCCAACGCATCGCCGCCATCGTCGATCTGCTCGACACGCTGGACGACGGCGAACGGCGGCGGCTGGTGACGGCGCTGGATTTGCCGCCGACCCGCATCAGCCTCGATTTGCCCTGGGAAACCGCCATCGAGCCGGACGAGCGTTATCACACCACTTTATTCCGCGCCTTGTTGCAGCGCCAGTTGGGATCAAGCCGCCCGTTTCAGTTGGAAATCAACGATGAGTTGCCACCGCCGCCACCGCCGGCCGAACGACCGAACTGGCTGGCCCCGGACCCCCCGCCATCCCCGCCGCGCGACTGGACCGATCGCCGGCCGCGGTGGCGCCGGCACGCGATGATGTTGGGATTGCGCAATTTCGTGGTGCAAGTACGACTGGGCGACGGGGCGACGGTGACGTTCCAACAGATGTTGCCGGAGGAAGTCATCGCCTGGCCGGTTCGATTGCTGCTGATTCTGCTGGTGCTGCTGATTTCGGTCGCGGTGCTGGCCGCGCTGGCGGTGCGGACGCTGACCCGGCCGCTCGCCGTGCTGGCCGACGCCGCCGGCGAGTTGGGCCGCGACATCCGCCGGCCGCCGCTGGACGAGAATGGACCGTTGGAGGTTTGTCGCGCCGCTCGCGCCTTCAACACCATGCAGGAACGGTTGATCCGCTACCTCGATGATCGCAATCGCATTCTCGCGGCGCTCTCTCACGATTTGAAGACGCCGATCACCCGGCTGCGGCTGCGCGCGGAATTGCTGGACGATGCCCCGCTTCGAGAAAAATTTCTGGCCGATCTCGACGAGATGGGGCAGATGGCGCAAGCGTCTCTGGACTTCCTGCGCGGCGGCGAGGACAGCGAACCCATCGCGCCGCTGGATCTCAACGCCTTGTTGGAGTCGTTGCAGGAAGACGCGGAGGATACCGGTCGCGAAGTGAGCCTCGTCGGAACGACTTGCCAACCGCTGCGCTGCCGGCCGCTGGCATTGAAGCGTTGCCTGACCAATCTGGTGGACAACGCTCTAACGTATGGCCAGCGCGCCGAGATCGCGGTGACGGATACGCCGACTCGGCTGACCCTGAGTATCCGCGACCGTGGCCCCGGCATTCCGGCGGCGGAGCTGGAGCGGGTGTTCGAGCCGTTCTACCGGCTGGAAAATTCGCGCAGCCGCGACACCGGCGGCACGGGCTTGGGCTTGAGCATCGCCCGCAACATCGCCCGCGCCCACGGGGGGGAATTGACCTTGCGCAATCATCCGCAAGGGGGGCTGGAGGCGGTGTTGGAGCTGCCGCGCTGACCGCGCGCTGGCGGGAAGCGAAGCGTTCGGCGATGGAAGGGGCGCGGCACCGGGCTAATCCGGCTTCAAGCCTGCATGTCGCGGATGTGATGGGTCAGGCGGCTCTTGTGGCGGGCGGCCTTGTTGGCGTGGATCAGACCCTTGCGCGCCATGCGGTCGATGATCGGCACGGCAACCTGGTATTCGGACTCGGCTTTCGCCTTGTCGCCGGCATCAATCGCCTTGATCACGCGCTTGATGTAGGTGCGCAGCATGGAACGCATGCTGGCGTTGTGTTGACGATGCTTTTCCGCCTGACGGGCGCGCTTCTTTGCTTGAACGGTGTTGGCCAAAACTCAAGACTCCTGGCAGTGACACGATGGGATGAACGCGGCTGCGTTCGGATGCGAAAAGGATTGGCCATTTTGGCGTTTTCCCGCCCCCTGTCAATCCTTGACCGTCGCTGACAGTCCCGAGCGTTCCCGGCTATCATCCGCGCCTTTCCATTCAACCCGGCGCAGGATTGCATCCCCATGAGCAAGGCCCTTCTCAAATCCACCGGCATCGTCAGCGCCATGACCTCGTTGTCCCGGATCACCGGCTTTATCCGCGACATGGTCTACGCGCAAATGTTTGGGGCCGGGGCCGGCACCGACGCCTTCTTCGTGGCGTTCCGCATCCCCAATTTCCTGCGCCGGTTGTTCGCCGAGGGCGCGTTTTCGCAAGCCTTCGTGCCGGTGTTCGCGGAATATCAGACCCAGCGCTCGCGCGAGGAACTGCGGGAACTGGTGGATCAGGTCGCCGGCACCCTGGGCGCGATCCTGTTGCTGATCACGGCGATTGGCGTCGTGGCCGCGCCGGTGTTGATCCTGTTGTTTGCCCCCGGTTTCACCGCCGACGCCGGCAAATACGATTTGACGGTGGAAATGTTGCGCATCACCTTTCCCTACCTGCTGTTCATTTCGCTGACCGCGTTCGCCGGCGGTGTGTTGAACAGTTGCGGCAAGTTCGCCATTCCCGCCGTGACCCCCGTGTTGCTGAACCTGACCATGATCGCCGCCGCGCTGTGGCTCGCGCCCCGGATGGAACAGCCCGTGGTGGGACTGGCCTGGGGGGTGTTCATCGCCGGGGTCGTTCAGTTGGGCTTTCAGGTTCCATTCCTGCGGCAGGTGAAGCTGTTGCCGCGCCCGCGTTGGGGTTGGGCGGCCCAGGGCGTGCAACAGGTCTTGAAGCTGATGCTGCCGGCGCTGTTCGGCTCGTCGGTGGCGCAGGTCAATTTGCTGATCGACACGGTGCTGGCTTCGTTCCTGGTTTCGGGCAGCGTCAGTTGGCTGTACTACTCCGACCGGCTGGTGGAGTTTCCGCTCGGCATCTTTGGGGTGGCCCTGGGCACGGTGATCCTGCCCAGGCTGTCGCGCCAGCACGCGAGCGCGGAGACGGACGGTTTTTCCCGGACGCTCGACTGGGCGTTGCGCTGGGCGCTGTTCATCGGGGTGCCGGCGACGGTGGCGCTGATCATCCTGTCCGGGCCGATCCTGTCGGCGCTGTTCCAGTACGGCGAGTTCGACGCCCGCGATGTGATCATGTCCACCCGCAGCCTGATGGCCTTTGCGCTCGGCCTGGTGGCGTTCATGTTGATCAAGGTGCTGGCGCCGGGTTTCTATGCCCGTAAGGACACCCGCAGCCCGGTCAAGTACGGCCTGATCGCGATGGGCGCCAACACCGTCATGGTATTGATGTTCATCTGGCCGCTGGCCCATGCGGGGCTGGCGCTGGCCACTTCGCTGGCCGCCTTTCTCAACGCCGGACTGCTGTTTTACAACCTGCGGCGGCGGGACATTTACCAACCGCGCCCCGGGTGGGTGAAATTCCTGGCCCAACTGGTCGCAGCGAATCTGGCGATGGGTCTGGTGCTGTGGTTTGGAGCGGGCAATCTGGAACAGTGGCTGAACGCCAGCGCCCGCGAACGGTTGTGGCATCTGAGCTGGCTGATTCTCGCCGGTGGGGGCAGTTATCTCGTGGCGGCACTGGCGGTGGGAATCCGGCCACGGCAATTGCTGCATGGATAGGCGCTGGGTCTCGCCTGGATTAGACTTTTGATGTGACCGCCCGCGCCGACCGGTCAGTCATACAACCCAAGTGGAGGAGGATCAATCATGGCAACATCGATAGCGGAACGGGAATCGCTGAATCTTCAACCGCGCCACCGCTGGACCGTGGCGGAATATCACCGCATGGGTGAAGTGGGGTTATTG
>CALGOO010000290.1 GCA_937960715.1 uncultured Candidatus Competibacteraceae bacterium | reverse complement strand
ACCCTGGACCGCAACGGCCTGCGCCCCGCCCGCTACCTGGTCACCGACGACGATCAGGTGATCATGGCCTCGGAAATGGGCGTGCTGCCGATCCCGGACGAGAAGATCGTCCGGAAGTGGCGGCTGCAACCGGGCAAGATGCTGCTGATCGACCTGGAACAGGGTCGCATCGTCGGCGACGACGAGATCAAGGCCCAACTGGCGTCCGCCGAACCCTATCAGGCCTGGCTGGACGCGACCCAGATCCGCCTGCAGGACCTGCCCACCGAGATCGGGCCGATGGCGCCCGACCCGCGCACCCTGCTGCGCCGCCAGCAGGCCTTCGGCTATACCCAGGAAGACCTGCGCGCCTTCCTCGACCCGATGGCGCTGACCGGCGAGGACCCGATCAGCTCGATGGGCCGCGACATTCCGCCGGCGGTCCTGTCCGACCGGCCCAAGCTGCTGTACGACTACTTCAAGCAAAAGTTCGCCCAGGTCACCAACCCGCCGATCGACCCGATCCGCGAGGAGCTGGTGATGTCGCTGGTGTCCTTCATCGGTCCCCGCCCCAACCTGCTCGATCCCCATAGCGCCGGCAGCCAGAAGCGGCTGGAGATCAAGCGACCGGTCCTGGCCAACGTCGATCTGGAGCGCATCCGCCGCATCGAGTACCACGTCGACCGGGCCTTCCGCACCCGCACCCTGAGCATTTGCTATCCGGTCGGGCGCGGCGCCGACGGCATGGCCCGGGCGCTGGACGACCTGTGCCGCGAAGCCGCCGACGTGGTGCGGCGCGGCGACAACATCCTGATCCTGTCCGACCGGGGAATGGACGCCGATCACATCGCCATCCCCGCCCTGCTGGCCACCGCCGCCGTCCACCATTACCTGATCCGCGCCGGGCTGCGCACCGAGGTTGGCCTGGTGGTTGAAACCGGCGAGGCCAGGCGGGTGCATGACTTCTGTCTGCTGGCCGGCTACGGCGCCGAGGCGATCAATCCCTGGCTGGCGTTCGACACCCTGTCCGCCAGTCTGTCCCACGCCCCCCAGGCGCTGACCGAGGCCGACGCCCACGAGCATTACACCAAGGCCATCGCCAAGGGCATCCTCAAGGTCATGTCCAAGATGGGCATCTCCACCTACCAGTCCTACTGCGGCGCGCAGATTTTCGAAGCGGTCGGCCTGGCCAGCGAGTTCGTGGCGCGCTATTTCACCGGCACCCAGGGCGTGATCGAGGGCGTCGGTCTCGACGAAATCGCCCGCGAAGCCGTTGCCCGTCACCGCCAGGCCTTCGGCGATGGCCCGCTGTACCGCGATGCCCTGGACGTGGGCGGCGAACTGGCCTTCCGCATCCGCGGCGAACGCCACGCCTGGACCCCGGAAACCGTGGCCCTGCTGCAACACGCGGTCCGCTCCGGCGACTACGAGCAGTTCAAGCAGTACAGCCGGGTCATGAATGACCAGCGCGACCACCTGCGCAACCTGCGCGGCCTGTTCGAGTTCCGCTTCGCCGCCCAGCCGCTGGCGCTGGACGAAGTGGAGCCGGCCGGCGAGATCGTCAAGCGCCTCGCCACCGGCGCGATGTCGTTCGGCTCGATCTCCTGGGAAGCCCACACCACCCTGGCCCTCGCCATGAACCGGCTGGGAGCCAAGTCCAACACCGGCGAGGGCGGCGAGGACCCGGTGCGCTACACTCCGCTGGAGTCGGGTGACTCGATCCGCTCGGCGATCAAGCAGGTCGCCTCCGGCCGGTTCGGCGTCACCACCGAATACCTGGTCAACGCCGACGCCCTGCAGATCAAGATGGCCCAGGGCGCCAAGCCCGGCGAGGGCGGCCAGTTGCCCGGCCACAAGGTCAACGACTGGATCGCCCGGGTGCGCCACTCCACCCCCGGCGTCGGCCTGATCTCCCCCCCGCCGCACCACGACATCTACTCCATCGAGGACTTGGCGCAACTGATCTTCGACCTGAAGAACGTCAATCCCAAGGCCGCCATCAGCGTCAAGCTGGTGTCCGAGATCGGGGTCGGCACCGTCGCCGCCGGGGTGGCCAAGGCCCACGCCGACCACGTCACCATCTCCGGCGAGGACGGCGGCACCGGCGCCAGCCCGATCACCTCGATTCAACATGCCGGCTCGCCCTGGGAAATCGGCCTGGCCGAGACCCATCAAACTCTGGTGCGCAACCATCTGCGCGGCCGCATCGCCGTGCAGGTCGATGGCGGCCTGCGCACCGGCCGCGACATCGTGATCGGCGCCCTGCTCGGCGCCGACGAATTCGGCTTCGGTACCGGCGCGTTGATCGCCGCCGGCTGCCTGATGATGCGCAAATGCCATCTCAATACCTGCCCGGTCGGCGTCGCCACCCAGGACCCGGAACTGCGCAAGCGTTTCCCCGGCCAGCCGGCCCACGTCATCAACTTCTTCACCTTCCTGGTTCAGGAAGTGCGCGAACTGATGGCGCAACTCGGCTTCCGCACCTTCGACCAGATGATCGGCCGTTCCGACCGGCTCGACATGCGCCGCGCCATCCACCACTGGAAGGCGCGTGGCCTGGACTTCACCCGGCTGCTGGCTGTGCCCCTGGCTCCGCCCGGCATCGCCACCTACCATTGCGAGGAGCAGGATCACGGCCTGAGCGGCGCCCTGGATCACCGCCTGATCGCCCAGGCCCGCCCGGCGCTGGAAGCACGCCAGCCGGTGCGGATCGAAACCCCGGTGCGTAACAGCGACCGCACCGTCGGCGCCATGCTGTCCGGCCAGGTCGCCCGCCGCTACGGCCATGCCGGCCTGCCCGATGACACCATCCACATTCGCCTGACCGGCAGCGCCGGCCAGAGCTTCGGCGCCTTCCTGGCTCGGGGCGTCACCCTGGAACTGGAGGGCGAGGCCAACGACTACGTCGGCAAGGGCCTGTCCGGCGGCCGCATCGTGGTTCGCCCCCCCGCCGCCAGCCGCCGCCGCGCCGAGGAGCACATCATCGTCGGCAACACCGTGCTCTACGGCGCCATCGCTGGCGAATGCCACTTCCGCGGCGTGGCCGGCGAACGCTTCGCCGTGCGCAACTCCGGCGCGCTCGCCGTGGTCGAGGGCGTCGGCGATCACGGTTGCGAATACATGACCGGCGGCGTCGTGGTGGTCCTGGGGCCGACCGGCCGCAACTTCGCCGCCGGCATGAGCGGCGGCATCGCCTACGTCCTGGACGAAACCGGCGAGTTCTCCCGCCGCGCCAACCCGGCCATGATCGCGCTGGAACCGCTCAACGACCTTGAGGAAACCCTCGACGCGCGGGCGGGGGGCGACGACTGGGACAGCCTGGCCCAGGCCGAATTGCCGGACGACCCGTTGCGCCACGACGCCCGGCGCCTGCGCATCCTGGTCGCCCGCCATCATCGCCACACCGGCGGCGAACCGGCCCGCCGCGTACTGGAGCACTGGCGCGAGATGTTGCCGAAATTCGTCAAGATCATGCCGCTGGATTACCGGCGGGCCTTGCAGGAACTGCAGGCCAAGGCCCGCGCCGCCGCCCGGCGCGACGCCGAGAAGACCGGCCTGGCCGTGGGAGCGTAAATCATGGGCAAGCCGACTGGATTTTTGGAAATCACCCGCCACGAGCATGGCTACGCTCCGGTCGCGGAGCGAATCGCGCACTTCCGCGACTTCGTGGTTCCCCTGCCGGAACCCGGCATTCGGGAACAGGCCGCACGCTGCATGGATTGCGGCATTCCCTACTGCCATCGCGGTTGCCCGGTCCACAACATCATTCCCGACTGGAACGATCTGGTGTATCGCGGCAACTGGCGCGAGGCGCTGGAGGTGCTCCACTCCACCAACAACTTTCCGGAGTTCACTGGTCGCGTCTGTCCGGCGCCGTGCGAGGCGTCCTGCACCCTCGACTTCAACGACCGGCCGGTGACGATCAAGGACATCGAATGCGCCATCATCGACAAAGGTTGGGCGGAGGGCTGGGTCACGCCGCAAATCGCCGCCCATCGCACCGGCAAGCGGGTGGCGGTGATCGGTTCCGGCCCCGCCGGCCTGGCTTGCGCCCAGCAACTGGCGCGGGCGGGGCACGACGTGGTGGTGTTCGAGAAGAACGACCGCATCGGCGGCCTGCTGCGCTACGGCATCCCCGATTTCAAGCTGGAAGCGGGGTTGGTCGACCGTCGCCTGGCCCAGATGCGGGCCGAGGGCGTGGAATTCCGGCCCAACAGCCACGTCGGCGTCGATATTCCAGCCCGCGCGTTGCTGGCGGAATTCGACTCGGTGGTGCTGGCCGGCGGCTCCGAGCAGCCGCGCGACCTGAATATACCGGGCCGGGAATTGCGCGGCGTTCACTTCGCCATGGATTTCCTGATCCAGCAGAATCGCCGGGTGGCGGGCGCGAAGATCGCCGGCGAGGAGATTTTGGCGACCGGCAAGGACGTCGTGGTCATCGGCGGGGGCGACACCGGCTCCGACTGCGTCGGTACCTCAGTTCGCCAGGGCGCGCGCTCGGTCACCCAACTGGAAATCCTGCCCAAACCCCCGCTGCGCGAGAATAAGCTGTTGACCTGGCCGAACTGGCCGCTGAAGCTGCGCACCTCCACCTCTCACGAGGAAGGCTGCGAACGCGACTGGGCGGTGACCACCAGACGGTTCCTTGGCCAGGACGGTCAAGTCACCGCGATGCAAATCGCGCGGCTTGAATGGCGCGAGAACGACGGCCGTCAGGTGATGGCGGAAATTCCCGACAGCGCCTTCGAGATCAAGGCGGATTTGGTGCTGCTGGCGATGGGCTTCGTCCATCCGGTCCACGCCGGGATGCTGCGGGAATTGGGCGTGGCGCTGGATCCGCGCGGCAATATCCGCGCTGGTGAAGCCGACTACCAAACCTCGGTCAACAAGATCTTCACCGCCGGCGACATGCGGCGCGGGCAATCGCTGGTGGTTTGGGCCATCCGCGAAGGTCGGCAATGCGCCCGCGCGGTGGATGAGTATTTGATGGGAAATTCGGACTTACCGGTCTGAGAGGCTGTCCAAAAACGCCTCTAAAAGGTGTTCTTATAACCAATGGTGCTAGTTCATTACGAGCAAGAAAAATCAGGCGCTTATGATCGTCAGGTTGCCGATGCTAGAGGATACACCTTCAGCAAACTCAATCACCACCAGATGGAAGCTATAATGGACCCCAAATTTCGGACAGGCAAATAAGGTGGTACTCTGCAACGTAA
>CALGOO010000289.1 GCA_937960715.1 uncultured Candidatus Competibacteraceae bacterium | reverse complement strand
TACACTCCCACAGGGAGTGGCTTAGGCTTTCTGGTCTGTCCATCAGGATTCTCCTTCATCGTGTGCTTTGGCGGCTCACGACATGGAGTCTCCTGGTGAACTCCCGGAACTGTCAAACTGTTACTGTCACCCGGCAGAGCCGGGGGTTTACCTAATTTGTAATTAAGCGAAAACCAAGATTGTGGTTCGCCTCTAAGGCCATTGGGTCCTTTTCCAAGGGATGAGCCGCTACTTCCCCGCCGGACACTCCCCGACCAGTTCCACCTTGCCGTTCTCGTCCACTGCTTCCAGCCGCACCGTGAAGCCCCACAGCCGGTGCAGATGCTTGAGCACTTCCCGGTTGCTGTCGGGGTGCAGCGGCCGGCGGTGGTAGCGGGTGTGGCGCAGGGTCAGCGACCGATCCTGGCGGTGGGCGACGTTCCAGACCTGAATGTTCGGCTCGCGGCTGCCGAGGTTGTACTGGTCGGCCAGCGCCAGCCGCAGCCGTCGGTAGCCAGCCTCGTCGTGGATGGCGGTGATCTCCAGCTCATCCTCGGTATCGTCGTCCAGCACCGCGAACAGCTTGAAATCGCGCATCACCTTGGGCGATAGATATTGAGCGATGAAACTCTCGTCCTTGAAGTTGCGCATGGCGAAGTCCAGGGTCTTGATCCAGTCCTGGCCGGCGATGTCGGGGAACCAGTGGCGATCTTCCGCCGTCGGCGCCTGGCAAATCCGCTGGATGTCGCTCATCATGGCGAAACCCAAGGCATAGGGGTTCAGCCCGGAATAGTAGGGATGATCGAACGGCAGTTGTTGAATGACGCTGGTGTGCGATTGCAGGAACTCGATCATGAAGCCGTCGTTGACGTAGCCCTCGTCGTACAGCCGGTTCATCAGGGTGTAATGCCAGAACGTGGCCCAACCTTCATTAGCGACCTGCGTCTGGCGCTGCGGATAGAAATACTGGGCGATCTTGCGGACGATGCGCACGATCTCGCGCTGCCACGGCTCCAGCAATGGCGCGTTCTTCTCGATGAAATACAGCAGGTTCTCCTGCGGCTCGGGGGGGTAGCGCCGAGATTCCTCGGCGGCGGCCTCGGTGGGCTTGACCGGGACGGTGCGCCACAGGTCGTTGATCTGCGATTGCAGATACTCTTCCCGCTCGTGCTGGCGCTGTTTTTCCTCGCCCAGCGACAGCGGGGCCGGATGCTTGTAGCGATCCACCCCGTAGTTCATCAGCGCATGGCAGGAGTCGAGAAACAGTTCCACGGTTTCCTCGCCGTACCGCTCCTCGCATTCGGCCACGTAGTTCCGCGCGAACAGCAGATAGTCGATGATCGCGTCGGCACTGGTCCAGGTGCGGAACAGGTAGTTGCCCTTGAAAAAGGAGTTGTGGCCATAGGCGGCGTGCGCGATGACCAGCGCCTGCATCATGGCCGTATTTTCCTCCATGAGATAGGCGATGCAGGGGTCTGAATTGATGACGATTTCGTAGGCCAGCCCCATCTGGCCGCGCCGGTAATTTTTCTCGGTCAGCACGAACTGCTTGCCGTAGGACCAGTGCTTGTAGCCGAGCGGCATCCCCACCGAGGAATAGGCGTCCATCATCTGCTCGGCGGTGATGATCTCGATCTGGTTGGGGTAGGTGTCCAGGACGAAGTCGTTGGCGGCGATGTGGCCGATGACCTCGTTGTAGCGTTCCAGCATCGGGAAGGTCCATTCGGACGATTCGGAAATCAGCCGCGACGCACTCATGACACGCGCCTCTTGAACAAGTCCCGGAACACCGGATAGATGTCGGCCAACCCGTCGATCTGCCGCATGGCGAAGTGCGGATGCGTGGCCTTCACCTCCTCATACGCTTCCCACAAGCTTTGATGACGGTCCGGGGTGATTTCGATGTAGGCGTAATAGCGGATATACGGCATGATCCGCTGCAACAGAATATCCTTGCAGGTCGGCGAATCGTGGTGCCAGTTGTCGCCGTCCGAGGCCTGGGCGACGTACAAATTCCAACTGGACACCGGATAGCGTTCGCGCATGATGTCGGCGGTCAGTTGCAGGGCGCTGGACACCACGGTGCCGCCGGTTTCCCGCGAGTAGAAAAACTCCTGCTCGTCCACTTCCTTGGCCACCGTGTGGTGGCGGATGAACACCACCTCGATCTTCTCGTAATTGCGCTTGAGGAACAGGTACAGCAGGGTGAAGAACCGCTTGGCCAGGTCCTTGCGCGCCCGGTCCATCGAGCCGGACACGTCCATGATGCAGAACATCACCGCCTGGGTGGTCGGCTGTGGCTGCAACACGCGGTTGGTATAACGCAGATCGAAGGTGTCGATGAACGGCACCGCCCGCGCCCGCGCCCGTAGCCGCTCGATCTCCTCGACCAGCGCCTTGGCGCGGGCTTCATCCACCGGCGTTTCGGCCAGCGCTCGTTCCAGTTCCTCCTCGGCCTCGTGCAACCGGCGCGTGTAGGGCGCGGCCAGCGCCAGCCGCCGCGCCAGCGCGCCCTTGAGCGAGCGCACCACGTCGATGTTGGCCGGGTTGCCGGCGGTGCTGAAACCCGCCCGCACCGCTTTGAACTCGGTGGCCTTGGCCAACTGGGTGCGCACCAGGTTGGGCAATTCCAGATCCTCGAAGAACAGCTCCAGAAACTCTTCCCGCGACAACTCAAAGACGAAATCGTCCTCGCCCTCGCCGCTATTACTGGCCTGCCCCTTACCGGAACCGCCGCCACCACCACTCGGCGGCCGCGCCACCCGGTCGCCAGAGATGAACTCCTTATTGCCCGGGTGAATCGCTTCGCGCCGCCCGCCCGGCCCGTGGCCGAACACCGGCTCGGACAGGTCGCGGGCCGGGATGTTGACCTTATCGCCGTTGTCGATGTCGGTGATGCTGCGGCCGTTCATGGACTCGGTCACGGCCTTCTTGATCTGGCTCTTGAAGCGCCGGATGAAGCGCTGGCGGTTGACCGAACTCTTGTTCTTGCCGTCCAGCCGCCGGTCGATGAACGTGGCCATCAACGATTTCCTCCACTCAGGATGCCTTGCGAACCCGCAGATACCAGTCGGACAGCAGCCGCACTTGCTTGGGGGTGTAGCCCTTGGCCACCATCCGGTCCACGAACTCGGCGTGCTTCTTCTGCTCATCGGCACTGGCCTTGGCGTTGAAGCTGATCACCGGCAGCAGGTCTTCCGTGGTCGAGAACATCTTCTTCTCGATCACCGCCCGCAGCTTCTCGTAGCTGGTCCAGGCCGGATTCTTGCCAGCGTTGTTGGCCCGCGCCCGCAGCACGAAGTTGACGATCTCGTTGCGGAAATCCTTCGGGTTACTGATACCGGCTGGCTTCTCGATCTTCTCCAGTTCGGTGTTGAGCGCCGCCCGATCAAACGACTCGCCGGTGTCGGGATCGCGGTATTCCTGGTCCTGAATCCAGAAGTCGGCATAGGTGACGTAGCGGTCGAAGATGTTCTGGCCGTACTCGGAATAGGACTCCAGGTAAGCCTGCTGCAACTCCTTGCCGATGAACTCGGCGTAACGCGGCGCCAGGAAGCCCTTCAGGTAGGACAGGTACTTCTCCTCGATTTCCGACGCGAACTGCTCGCGCTCGATTTGCCGCTCCAACACGTAGAGCAGATGCACCGGGTTGGCGGCCACCTCGGCATGGTCGAAGTTGAACACCTGGCTGAGAATCTTGAAGGCGAACCGGGTGGAAATGCCGGTCATGCCCTCGTCCACTCCGG
>CALGOO010000288.1 GCA_937960715.1 uncultured Candidatus Competibacteraceae bacterium | reverse complement strand
GCTTGCAGCACCTCAACCCACAATTTCAACCTCCTGTCAATGCGTAAATCCTACAGACCCCGAAATTTGGCTTCGGCGGTCTTGCGTTCCTGCACTTCGCAACGCAGACGGCGGTTGAGGCGATGGATATGCAGCAGGATCAGACCGCCCAGCAGGGCGAGCGTCATCGCCACCGCCCGGATTCCGTACAGCCAGAGCGGATCGAGCGTGGACTCGGTTCGTTGCGGCGTCACCGGCTCCAGCGCCTTGACCGGCTCCAGCCGCTCGGCGCGCGCCAGCGACCACCCGGCCAGCACGATGACCAGAACCAGCCCAACCGACGCGCTCCGGTCACGTCGGCGGATTCCGCCACGCCGTCCCTCGCGATGCCTGCCCCCGCCGTTGGACGCGCCCTGGACTCCGGTCGGGGACATGCCGAACCAGGCGCGCAGCGAGCCAAGGAATTTGCGAGTCACGGGTCACTCCTCTGAAACGGGCGGCGACGTGGCCGGGTAAATTTCCGCCGGCGTCAACGCACCATCACCATTTTACTTATTCTAGCTAGAATGTTGGCCAGCCATGCTGGCAATCCCCACCGGAAGCCAGATGAAATCCACGCGACTTCACGGATCATCCCCATGCCCGCCGATCATCCCGCCGATCCTGATGGCTTGCCACCCAGCGCCGAGCCGACGTCCAGCGCGACCCCCGACGCCACCTCGGACCCCGCGGCTCGCCTGTTGGCGTTGCTGCGCGAACTGGCGCGGGAGATTCGCCCGTCGTCGGAACGGTGGTTGACGACGACCCTGACCCTGGACAGCCATCTGGAACGGGAACTGGCGTTGGACAGCCTGGCCCGCGCCGAATTGCTGCAACGGATCGAGCGGACCTTTCACGCGCGTCTGGACGAGCGGATGCTGCTGGCCGAAACCCCGCGCGATCTGCTGGTGTTGATCCTGGGGCGCGGCGACAAATCGACGCAACCGGCGGCGACCGTCGAGCCAACGCTGGCGAGGGAAACCTCGGTGACTGAAACCCCGGAGCGCGCCGCGACCCTGCTGGAGGTGCTGGACTGGCACGCGCGCTACAATCCCGACCGGGTGGCGATCCAGATTTACGGCAACGACGAGCGGATCGTCACCACCTTCACCTACGCCAGTCTGGTTCAGGGCGCGCGGGCGGTGGCCGGGGGATTGCAGGCGCGTGGGCTGCAACCGCGCCAGACCGTGGCCCTGATGTTGCCCACCGGAGCTGACTACTTTCTCGGCTTCTTCGGCGTCCTGCTGGCCGGCGGCGTGCCGGTCCCGATCTACCCACCGGTCCGACCCTCGCAGCTCGAGGAGCATTTGCTCCGCCACGTTCGGCTGTTGAACAACGCCCAGACCGTGGCCTTGATCACCGTGCCCGAGGCGGCATTGGTGGCGCGGTTGCTCCAGGCCCAGGTCGAGGATTTGCGCCACATCGTCACCGTGGCCGAATTGCAAGCTTCGTCGACGCCGTGGAGCGCCGTGCCGGTGCGCGCCGCCGATCTCGCCTTTTTGCAATACACCTCCGGCAGCACCGGCGATCCCAAGGGCGTGATGCTGACCCACGCCAACCTGTTGGCCAACTTGCGCGCCATGGGTCCCCACGCGGGAGTCAGCTCCAGCGACGTGTTCGTCAGTTGGCTGCCGCTGTATCACGACATGGGTCTGATCGGCGCCGGCCTCGGCAGCCTGTATTACGCCTTCCCGCTGGTCGTGATGTCGCCACTGAGCTTTCTGGCCCGGCCGGCGCGCTGGCTGTGGGCGATTCACCGCCATCGCGGCACACTGTCGGCGGCCCCCAACTTCGCCTACGAGCTGTGCGCGCGGGTTCAGGATCACGAAATCGAGGGTCTGGACCTGAGTTCCTGGCGCATGGCGCTCAACGGCGCGGAACCGGTCAGCCCGGCGACCCTGGAGCGATTCATCGCCCGCTTCGGCCGTTACGGTTTTCGACCCGAGGCAATGGCGCCGGTGTACGGTTTGGCGGAATGTTCGGTGGGACTGGCCTTGCAACGGCCCGGTCGGGCGCCGGTCGTCGACCGGGTGCGACGGGACCGGTTCATGGCCACCGGCCGGGCCAAACCGGCCGACGCCGATGACGCCGCCGCCCTGCTGTTCCCCGCCTGTGGCCAGCCGATTCCCGGCCACCAGATTCGCATCGTGGACGATCAGGGCCGGGAAGCGCCGGAGCGTCAGGAGGGCCGGGTGGAATTCAGTGGACCGTCTACCACGGCGGGCTACTATCGCAATCCGGACGCCACCCGCCGCCTGTTCCCTCACGGCGATCACTGGCTGGATTCCGGGGATCGCGGTTATCTGGCCGGGGGCGATATTTATCTGACCGGCCGGCTCAAGGACCTGATCATCCGAGGCGGACGCAATCTTTATCCCTACGAACTGGAGCAGGCGGTCGGCGAAATCCAGGGCATCCGCAAGGGGTGCGTGGCGGTGTTCGCCAGCGCCGATCCGGCCACCGGCAGCGAGCGGCTGGTGGTGGTCGCCGAGACCCGAGCCACCCAGCCGGAAGCGCTGGCCGCCCTGCGCCAGCGGATTCAGAGCGTCGGCGTGGATTTGCTGGGCCTGCCGCCGGATGACGTGGTGCTGGCGCCGCCGCACGCCGTACTGAAGACTTCCAGCGGCAAGATTCGCCGCGCGGCCATCCGGGAACTGTACGAGCGTAGCCTCATCGGTCGCGGCGGGCGGGCGCTGTGGCTGCAACTGACGCGGATCGCGCTGGTCAGCGGCTGGGCGCGGCTGCGACGGCTGGGGCGCGGCGCGGGTGAGCGATTGTACGCCGCCTACGCCTGGAGCGTGTTTGGGCTGCTGGCGCCGGGGGTGTGGCTCGGCATCATGACCTTGCCGAAGCCGGAATGGCGCTGGGCGCTGGGCCGCGCCGCGACTTGGCTGCTGGCCCAGTTGACCGGTACGCCGCTGGCGGTGCGGGGTCTGGAACATCTGCCGGACGGCCCCTGCGTGCTGGTCGCCAATCATTCCAGTTATCTTGACGCCTACGTGCTGATGGCGGCGATTCCGCGCCAATTCCACTACGTCGCCAAGCGCGAACTGCTGGACAACCGCTGGCTCGGCCGGCCGCTGGCGCGGATCGGCACGCTGTTCGTCGAACGCTTCGATGCGCAGCGCGGGGTGGACGAGGCGCGTCAGATCGCCGAGGCGGCGCGCGCCGGCATGTCGCTGGGTTTTTTCCCGGAAGGCACTTTCGCCCGGATGCCGGGCCTGCTGCCCTTCCGCATGGGCGCGTTCCTGGCGGCGGCGCAAGCCGGAGCGCCGATTCTGCCGGTCACGATTCGGGGGACGCGCTCGGTGCTACGCGCCGGGTCGTGGTTTCCGCGCCGGGGCCGACTGGAAGCGATCGTCGAGCCGCCGCTCTGGCCCGACGGTGGGGACTGGACGGCGGCGATCCGGTTGCGGGACGCGGCGCGGGTGGCGATTATGCGCCACTGCGGCGAGCCGGATTTGGGGGGATAGCGCCGCCGGGCGCGGCAATCGGCCTGGTCGGGGCCGGTTACGCTCCGGTTCAACGACAGGCTTTGGGCAGATATTGGTCGGGGATGTCGCTGGCGGATTCCACCGCGCTCGCCAGTGGCTTGACGCCGGCGGGCGGATTGGCGTTGCCGCAGACCCAAAGCAACCGACCATCGATGCCGAGATAAGGGGTCAGCAGCAGTGTGCGTTCCTTGAGCGCGGCGTCCGCCTCGTCGCCGAAGACCAGCACGACAGCGCCGCCATCAATTCCATAACCCTCCAGATACTTCAGCGAATCGCCCTCGAAGCCAAGCCTCAGATCCTCGCTGGACCGTGGTAGCCGCTTGTTCTTGAAGTAATACTCGGCCATGGCCTGCTTGAGCGGGTCGCTTTCGGCCAGCACGCTGGCGACCTGGGCGCGCACCGTGTAATCCTGATAGGCGGGGATGGCGATGGCGGCCACGATGCCGGCCACCGCCACGCCGAGCAGCGCCCCACCGTCACCGGCCATCAGGACTTCCACCGGCGTTTGCTCGTAGTCGACGCTGAAGCCGAAACGGTCCGGCGTGACCTCCAGCGCCAGGCCGATGGCGCCCTCCACCGGTAGTTGGAGCGCGCTGGCGCTCGGCATGTCGGCCAGGGAGATCGTGGCGCCGACCAGGTCCCCCAGCAGTTGCAAGCCACCCAGATAGGCGTAGTAGACCTCGCGCTGGGCGTTGCGGGTGACGGCGGAAACCCCCAGCAGGGCGTGTTCCGGGGCATAGCCTTTCGACTGTTTCAACCACTGGCCCAGGTCGGTGTCCAGGTTTCCGGCCGCTCGATCCGCCAACGCCTGCGGCACTTCGCCAAAGACCAGCCAGGAGCCGTTCTCGATCCAGTAAAGGTGGGTGTTCAGGCGCGCGAGCAACGCCTGGAACGCCGCGTCCTCGCCGGTATCGTCGTTCGGCGCGTCATCCTGATCCATGCCGATGGCACCGGGGATGGTGAGGTGTTGCACCTCGGCCTTGCCGACCTTCAGGGTCTCGCGCCGCCAGTGGAACCGTTGACCGAGTTCGTCCAGTTTACGGTAAAGCGCCGGCCAATCGTTGACGCGCAGGGCGGTGTAGCGACCGTTGGCGTCCTCGAAACCGATCAGCTCGGGGCCGATCAGTTTCAACCACTCCACCGGCGCGATGCCGTACCGTTGTTGGAGCAGGGCGACGCCGGCGCGATAGTCCCTGGCTGTTTCCGCGCCGAAATCGGCGGTTAGGCTGGCTTCGAAGGTGGTCAGGCGTTCGGCGTCCGGCAGCATCAGGCTGATGGCCCAGCGCGGCTTGCCGGCGGCCTTGAGGTCGGCGCGATATTGCCGCGCGGCGAGGTAGCCGAGCAGCTTGGCGCGCGGCGCTTCCAGGCGAACTTGCAAGCGGCCGTGACCGTCCACCGTGCCCCAGCCGAACGCGAGGCTTTGGGTCTGGTCCAGCAGGTCGCGCACGAGAGCGGCGCCCGGTTCGTTCGGCACCTGGGTGGAGGCGATGCCGGTCAGTCCCTTCAGGCTGATCCAGCCGAACAGGCCCTGGCCCGAACTGTCGATCCGCCGCTCGATGTCGTGCAGCCGATGAACGCGGGGTTGTTTCAGTTGCTCGATCCACTGATCCAGCAGCGCGGGGGTGGCGGTCACGCCGATGAGTCCATACACGCGTCGGCTGGCGGGGTCGAACCGCGCAAAGCCGCCACTGAGCAGGACGCCCCTGCCCTCGGGGTCGAGCGGGGCCTTGAGCAACGGGGCACCTTCCCCCAGGGCGGCGAGGCGCGCGTTCAGTTCACCCACGCTGGCGATGTCGAGCCGGGTGCTGAACAGGGCAAGGGTGCTGGCTGGATTGAGCATGTCGCCGTTGTCGATGGCGACGATTTCGAGCGGCGCGTCGAGATCGCCGAGCAGCAAGGTCAACGCCGGCGCGAGGCCGGTATCGGCCAGGGTCTTGTCCTTGCGCACGGCCTCGCGGAGCGCGGCGACGATGCGCGCGTGCGGTTCGCTGGCGAGGGCGGGATCGAGCGGACGCCCGCTCGGCGCGGACAACAGCCCCCACACCGACGGAATGCGCAAATAGGCGATGGTGTGTTCGGGCAGGCGTTCACGCAGCCAGGCGGTTTGCGTGAGGAGCTGGGCGGCGCGCGGTGGGAGGACTGGAGCGGGCGCGGCGGGCGTGGACGCTGGCGCGGGCACGGCAGCGGCGGGCGTGGAGGTGCTCGCCGGTTCGTTTTTGCCACAGGCGGCGATCAACAGGGCGCCGACGACAAGGCCGGTCAAGACAAGTTGATGGTGGCGTTTCATGGAGACTCCCGATGGTTTTTGCGTGGCTCATACCAATTCCCGATAGGTTTTATATTTCCCATGTAGGGCGGGTCATCGCAGCGTAACCCGCCAAAACCGCAATCGAATCGGCGGGTAAGCGAAAGTCCTGACTCTACCAAGTCAAGCACAACTTATGGAGCGATTATCTGCGTAATGAGCTACGAAATCCGCGTATTCCTGCTTACCAACCCGCCTGAGCGAAAGTCCTGTTTATAAATCAATTTTCCCGGATTTCCGTCATGCCGGCCACAAAAAAACGGCGCTCCCATCCCGCCCCTTGGATCGTCGCGGGAGCGCCGCCATCGACGCCGGCCCCAGCCAGCGGGGATCAGACGTCCGGCCCCCAGCCGAACACTTCCACGGTCCGGAACAGGTCGTTGTCGGTCACCATGCCGACCGGCTTGCCATCCATCTCGACCACCACGCGGCGGACATTGGCCTCGGCCATCCGCTGCGAGGCTTCGGCCAGCGACATTTCGCGCTTGACTG
>CALGOO010000287.1 GCA_937960715.1 uncultured Candidatus Competibacteraceae bacterium | reverse complement strand
GGCGCCAACGACTTCCCCTCCCCCAACCCCCTCCCGCCGGGAGGGGGAGTGAACGGTTACGGTTGCGTTTCGATTCTGGATTCTGGATCGCGCTCAGCGCCAGTAAAAATTCAACCGCGACGGACCCTGACCCACTCGGGCTGTTTGCCGCTGGCTTTGACCCAGCGTACTGACCTCGACGGTGTAAACGTCGGGGGGTAGTTGAACGAAGAACCAGGGTCCCCTCGATTCGACGCTCAGAACCACCGCGCCACTTGGATCGAGAATGCGCACCCCCACATCCGCCAGATAGTCGCCGCTACCTTGCATGGCGAACAGCAGCCGCAAATTGAACTGGCTGGCCAGGGCTTCCATCTCGGCCCGTTCGCCTTCACCGATGCCACCCGATACGTAGCGAATGCCTTGGGCCGTTTGAATTCGCAACGAACCGCCCGGTGGTGACCAGTCGTAACCCCTGTCGTCGGAACGATCATTCTCCCAGGCCGGGCGCGGCGCGGCATACGGATACGGGCGTGGTGGAGGGATGCTCGAAGATTCGGCGGCTTCGCCCGGCTGACTGTAGAGTTGAATATCGTCCGATGACGAGGGTTCCCGGACGCCCGATGGAGGGTCGTAGGTCGAAGGCGCGGCCTGATTTTGTTGCGCGCTGGTGGTCGCGGACAGCAGACCGCCGCTCAACGCCAGCGCCAGCGCGATCAAACTCGTCTTGCGTGGTTGCGCCATGCTGAAATCTCCCCACAGGCTGTTCTTACCGCCTCCGGCAAGTTCGATGGTTTCGGATATTGACCGTCATGCTCCTTGGACCCCTCGCGTGGGAAAACTTTCGCGGGGTTGTCTGAAAAATGGCTGCGGGTGCTTCAGGTTGAATCGAATAGCGTCCGCGTCTGCTCCACGAAGCGTTGCAGCTCGCGGTCGCCGGGCAGCGCGGACTGATAGCGGGAAACGAAGAGACGACGATCCAGCCCCGCCAGGGCGTATTCGACCCTCGCCCGGTGTTGGCGGGCGTGAATCAGAATACCCACGGGCGGGTTGTCGTCCTCGGCCATCATCCCCGCCCGGTATCGGGCCACGCAGGCATCGAGTTGCGCGATGTTTTCGTGGCTGAACTCGGCGGGCTGGAATTCCACCAGTACATGGCATTTGAGCAGGCGGTGGTAGAAAACCAGATCGATGAAACAATGCTCCTCGCCGATCAGGATGTACTTCTGGCGCGCTTCGAAGCACAGACCGTAATCGAGATCCAGCAGGAATGCTTCAAGCGCGTTCAGCCATTGTTCCTCCCGGTCGGTCTTTTCGATCACCTCTCGCGGCTTCAGGCCGAGAAATTCGAAGACGCCGGGGGCGCGCACAGTGAGAGGGGATATGGCGGCATCGGCGTCGGCCGGCGCCTCTTCGGCGTCTTGCGGCCGGTCCTCGGTAAGATCGGACAATTCGTAATGAAGGCCAGCGATCTTCCGCCTCAGGGTCCGCGCCGACCAGCGGCCACGCAGGCACTCACGCTCGTAAAAAGCGCGCTTGCGCGGCGGGTCGATCTCCATCAATTCGGCCAGATGGTCGAAGGAGAGGCGCCCGACCAGCGATTTCCCAGTGAGCTGGGATGCCGCCAACGCCGGCCCTGCAACGGTCGCGGTCGTTTTCACGACCGATTGAATGGACGGCCAGAACGCCGCCGCCACTTCCGCGATCCGTGGGTAGGCCAGGTAAAACTGACGGTAGCGGTACAGTTCCCGGCGGTCGCAACGGGTCAGCCCGTATCGACGCAGGGCCGTGGCAAGCTCATCGATCAGGCGGTCACGGTATCGAAAATAATCCGCTCCCACCCGTCGGTAGTTCTCGATCTGGTAGCCGATCAGCCAGTTGCGCACCGTCAGGCTGGCATGAATCGCCTGGGTCGCCTGAGTCACCAGATGGTGGTGAATCTCCTCGATGGCGCCGAGCAACCGGTCGAACGTAAAGTCGGGCTGCCGGCGGGTCCGGCTGGAGTTTCCGCTCATGGTTGTCGTCCCATGATCGTCATGGCGTTCGCGTTCAACTGGCGTGGCGGGCGATGTACGCCTTGATCGCCGCCACCTCCGCGTCCATCACCTCGAACCGTTGTGGCAGCGCTTCAAGATGTTCGTAGCCGGCCGGCCGTTCGGGCGGCCGTCCCAGCGCCTCGACGATGGACTCCTCGAACTTGACCGGCAACGCGGTCTCCAGGCAGAGCAGCGGCACGTCGGTCTCGCGATATTCCAGCCCGACCTTCACGCCGTCGGCGGTGTGGGTGTCGATGACGATGCCGGATTCCTGATGCACCCAGCGGATGACGGCCATGCGGTTCTGGTGGTTGCTGGAGCCGGACACGAAGCCCGACTCGGCGACCGCCCGGAAGGCGTCGGTGCCGGACAGATCGAAGAAGCCGCGCGCATCCACCTCCCGCCACAGTGCGCGGACCACCGCCGGATCGCGTCCGACCATGTCGAAGATGAAGCGCTCGAAATTGGACGCCTTGGAAATGTCCATTGAGGGACTGCTGGTGTGGGCCACCTGGTCGGTCTTGCGCACCCGATAGACGCCAGTGCGGAAAAACTCATCCAGCACGTTGTTTTCGTTGGTGGCCAGGATCAGGCGGCGAATCGGCAAACCCATGCGCCTGGCGATGTAGCCGGCGCAGATGTTGCCGAAGTTGCCGGAGGGCACCGCGAACGAAACCTCCTGATCGTCGCGGGTGGTGACCGCCAGCCAGCCCCTGAAGTAATAGACGACCTGCGCCGCCACCCGCGCCCAGTTGATCGAATTGACCGTGCCGATGGCGTAGCGGGTTTTGAATTCGGCATCGTTGCTGACGGCCTTGACCAGGTCCTGGCAGTCGTCGAACACGCCGCGCACCGCGAGGTTGAAGATGTTGGGGTCTTGCAGCGAGAACATTTGCGCGGTCTGGAACCGGCTCATCTTCTGGTGGGGCGAGAGCATGAACACCCGAATGCCGCGCTTGCCGCGCATGGCGTATTCGGCGCTGGAGCCCGTGTCGCCGGAAGTGGCGCCGAGAATGTTGAGATGGCCGCCGGTCTTGAGCAGGGCGTATTCGAACAGGTTGCCGAGCAGTTGCAGGGCAATGTCCTTGAACGCCAGGGTCGGGCCGTTGGACAGCTTCAACAGCCAGACGTCGTCGATGAGCGAAGTAATCGGGGTGATGGCCTCGGTGCGGAAGGCATCGACCGTGTAGGTGTGGTCGATCAGCGCGCGCAGATCGGCGGTCGGAATGTCGTCGGCGAACTTGCGCAGGATCGCGAACGCCAGTTCGGGGTAGGACAAACCGCGCCAGTTCGCCAGTTCGGCGGGGGTGACGGTCGGATAGACCTCCGGAACGGTCAGGCCGCCGTCGGGCGCCAATCCGCCCAGCAAAATGTCCGAAAAGGTGGCGGGAGCCATGCCGCCCCGGGTGCTGACGTAGCGCATGAAGGAATCCTCGGGGGTCATGAGGTCGGAGAGGGTCGCGGAAATGGCCGTTGGGAAAGCAGGTCAGGGAGGAAGAAGCGGCGCGTCGTCGGCTTGCACGGGCAGCAGTCGTTGCGCGATTTCGTCGGCCCAGGGATTGATCTCGCCATAGACCTTGACCAGCCGACCCCTCGAGGCGCGAAACAGCAGCTTGGCGCGGGCGTCGTCCACGGAATTGTCGTACACGTAGGTCCGGTCGGCCAGCCAGGCCACGACCGAACAGTAGGCCAGCGATTTGGTGTAGCGACTGATGATCTTGCGGATCGGCACGTCGTGGCCGCCTTCCATCACCCGCATGGCGACCCGTTTGGCGTTGATCGAGGGATCGTCGGTGCCCACGAAGAACAGCCGGACGAAGAAGCCGGCGTCTCCGGCCCGGCGGATGAAATCCATCTTGTCCGGCGCGGACAGCACCGTCTCGAAAGCCAGGCTGCGACCTGTCGTCAGGCAATCCTCGCGAATTTCGGCGGCCCGCTTCGCGGCCTGGACGACCGCGTCCGGCGCGTTCCAGTCACCGAATTCGTCGCGGGCGATGAAGTCCGGGTTGACGTAGACGCACCCGTCCATCCATTCGTGCATCAGCAATTGCTGGGTGATCGAGGTCTTGCCGGAGCCGTTGGGGCCGGCGACCACGATCAGCCGGGGCTTTTCCCCGTCGGTCATGCCTGGGGCTGGAGCGGCCGGTGGATGGCGGTGATCTCGGCCCGCAGGCGGACCATGAGTTGTTCGCGCGCCGCCTGGGCGTGCTTGCGCGCTTCGGTGGCGACCGCCTCCATCAGGGCGTCGAGTTGTTCGTCGGAGGGTTCGTGGAGGATGTCGTTCAAGTTGAATCGAGCGTGCTGGATCATCGATCAAATCCTCCGGGATCGCGATAAGGTCGAAATAAGTGGAACTAGCGGCTAACGAACTATTTTACATGGCATCGGGTTCGATACCCAGCATCCGCAATTGTTCGGCCAGTCGTTCGGCGCGCAGACGTTCGGCCTCGGCCCGCTGATATTCCTCTTCCGCCCGTTGCCGTTCGGTTTCGGCCCGCTGATATTCCTCTTCCGCCCGTTGCCGTTCGGCCTCGGCCCGCTGGCGTTCCGCCTCGGCGCGCTGCTCCAATTCGACGAAGGTCTCGAACCGCCGCCCGTCCGGTCGGTATAAAACGAGGTCGAGACCTTCCAGCGCGAACCGTATCCTCAAGCGTGGGCTGATCCAGCCTTGCATGGCGGGCACGTCCTCCAGTCGGCCCTCCCGGCGAATCCAGCCGTCGAGCGCGCCGCGATCCGGATCGTAGAGATAGTATTCCTCCACGCCGTATTGTTCGTAGAAACGGAACTTGCGGGTCATCTCGGCGGCGGTATTGCCGGGCGAGAGCACTTCGAACACGACTTGCGGGGGCAGATTGCCTTCCCGCCATTGCAGGTAGGAGCCTCGGTGGCCCGGTGGCCGGCCGAACACCACCATGGTGTCGGGCGCGGCCCGAATCTTGTTGTCGCCCTCGACCGGATACCAGAGCAGATCACCCGCGACGAAGACGTTGGGGTTATCGGCGAACAACGCGGCGATGCCGCCCTGAATGGTGACGATGTAGGTGAATTGCCGGGTGTTGTCAGCCATGGGCTTGCCGTCGCTGTCGGGATAGACGACCTCGGTGGGTGAATGGCGGGGAGGCATCGCGCCGGCGCGGGCTGGCGGAGCGAGTGGCGGAGTAATGGCGGTGGCAGTCATGGCGGTTTCGTTTTCCCGGCGAATGTCCCCGTCGGTCAGGTCTGGGGCTGGAGGGGCCGATGGATCGCCATGATCTCGGCCCGCAGGCGGATCATGAGTTGTTCGCGCGCCATCCGGGCGTGCTTGCGGGCTTCGGTCGCGACCGCTTCCATCAGGGCGTCGAGTTGTTCGTCGGAGGGTTCGTGGGTGATGTCGTTCAGATCGAAGGCTTGCGGTTTCATGATCTTCTCCTCGTTTTATTCCAACGTCGGCCAGCGTGGTGGCTCACTGGTCGCGCCCAACTGTAACGATATAATTCAATTTTAGCTCAAGCTCGCGCCGGAGGGTTGGAGGTTTCAGTCGATTTCTTTCGATCGATCAGGATGGAATCCATGATCTTTGGGTTGGCCGTGCCGATTTCTGAGGCTGTCCATTACATGTATCTCCAACAAATTGATTCTCTTAGTATTAAAAACCATGAAATCTCCTCCCCCTTGCGGGGGAGGGCGAGGGAGGGGGGGTAGGGTTGAATCACAACTCCTTGAGTTATGGCGGGCTGATCGGTCAACCCTCCCCCGCAAGGGGGGAGGGAGACTTGTGTGTAATCGACAGATTTCTGGGGCCAGCGTGGCAGCTATCTGGATGTCGGTGCGGGGTTAATTTGTTGCCAGCGATCCCGTGCCCGCTTTCGACAAAGCTCAAACTGATACGCTATGATACAGTCGATCAAAAACTCAGAACAAAGCCGACGAGTCCGACAATATGAGCAGGGATCAGGTTTTTATCAGCTATAGCCATAAAGACAAAGGATGGCTGGATAAATTGAAAACTCACCTCACTCCATTGCAGCGCGATGGAACGGTTTCGGTGTGGGACGACACCATCATAAAACCGGGTGAGATTTGGAAGGAAGAAATCAAAAAGGCTTTAGCGCGGGCGAAAGTAGCGGTATTGCTGGTCAGTCCAGATTTTTTGGCGTCGAAATTCATTCATGAAAACGAATTGCCGCCGCTATTGGAAGCAAACAGGACGGAAGGATTAGCTATTCTCTGGATTCCAGTTCGGTCCAGCCACTACACGCGAACGGTCATTGCCAAATACCAAGCGGCCCACGATCCCGCAAGACCGCTGTCCGGCATGAATCGCGCCAGACAAGATAGTGCGCTGGTCGAAATCGTCAAAAAGATCGAAGCGGTGGCGCCGCCGCTTTCTTCGGCGACGTCCCCCACGCCCGCCGCGCCGCCTGTGATGGTTCCCGCCGCCCCGGCATTGCCGGCCATTCAAAATATTCACGGCTGGTCAGCGTCGCAAGTACAAGCATTGCAACGCCAAGCGGCGCAAGCATTGGCGATAGAAGCAGAATTTCGCGATTCTCTCAAGAACGGCGGCGAAAGTCCGGTGATGGTGGTCATTCCCGGTGGGAGATTCTTGATGGGATCGCCACCGGACGAACCGGAGCGACGAGACAACGAACGCCAGCATGAAGTTGAAGTCGCGCCATTCGCGCTGGGCAAGTTTGCCGTGACTTTCGAGGAATACGACCGCTTTGCCACGGCGACCAAGCGAGAGAAGCCATCTGGTGAAGGCTGGGGCCGAGAGCGGCGCCCGGTCATCAACGTCACCTGGGTCGATGCGATGGCCTACGCGGAATGGCTGTCACAGCAAACCGGCCAAACCTATCGTCTGCCGACTGAAGCCGAATGGGAATACGCCTGTCGGGCGGGAACGGCAACGCCGTTTTATTTCGGAACCACTATCAATGAGAAGCAAGCCAATTATGGTTTGAGTGGTAACACTGTAGAAGTAGGCCAATTTCCGGCCAATGCCTGGGGACTCCACGACCTGCACGGCAACGTCTGGGAATGGACCGGGTCGGAATACGACGGGGGTTATGGCGGCGCCGAATTGCGGATTGTCAGCGATCCGAATTCCGGCGGTTCCCGGGTGCTGCGGGGCGGCTCGTGGTACAACGAACCGAAGTGGTTGCGGTCGGCCGCTCGCGGCGGGAGCAACCCGCGCGATTGGGACTACGGCGCCGGGTTCCGTCTCGCCAGGACCTTAACCCTTTGATCTTTTTTTCTTTTTCCCTTTACGGGGGTCCAGGGGGCGAAGCCCCCTGGTCGTTTTTTTAGCGGATGGGGCATGGGCGAAAAAACCGATGATCGAACGCCGCGCGCCGTGCAAGCTTGTCATGAACTGCTGGCCTGGCTCATTCCGCTCCTTGGTCAGTTTCCGCGTTCGCGC
Organism: uncultured Candidatus Competibacteraceae bacterium; assembly: GCA_937960715.1. GTDB lineage: Bacteria > Pseudomonadota > Gammaproteobacteria > Competibacterales > Competibacteraceae > Contendibacter. Next base: position 9,658 of record CALGOO010000287.1, on the reverse strand, counting down.
CGGTTCACGCTGGGGGAATCGTCGCGGTTAGACAACCGGCCCGATCGCTTTCCCAAGTCTTTGTCCCATCCGCGCCGTCGCGCCGGGGCGCAGGTCGGCTTCCCAGCGCACCGCGCCCCGGCCAAATAGCAGAATCACGGTGGACCCCAGGTTGAAACGGCCCATTTCCGCGCCCTTGTCCAACCGCACCGCGTCATCTCCGTTGGGCGGATAGTTCCAGTCGCGGATCGCTTTACCCAACGGCGGCGTGATCGCCCCCGCCCACACGGTTTCGATGGACGCCACGTTGATCGCCCCCACCAGCACCAGCGCCATCGGCCCTGCTGGAGTATCGAACAGCGCCACCACCCGTTCGTTGCGGGCGAACAATTCCGGTACCATCCGGGTCGTCAGCGGCGACACGCTGAACAGCTTGCCGGGAATGTGCGCCATCTCCCGCAACCGGCCGGCCAACGGCATGTGGATGCGGTGATAGTCGCGCGGCGACAGATACAAGGTGGCGAACGCGCCGCCCTGAAACGGTCGCGCCCGTTCCGCGTCGCCGCCCAGCAGCGCGGTCAGCGAAAAGTTTCGCCCCTTGGCTTGCAGCAATGTATCGGCCTCGGCGAAACCGATCTGACTGACCGTGCCGTCCACCGGACAGCACACCACTCGGTCGCCGGGCGCCACTGGCCGCGCGCCCGGCTTGAGCGCGCGGGTGAAGAAGGCGTTGAAATCCGGGTAAACGCGGGGATTTGGCTCCAGCGCCTCATCCAGATTCACGCGAAATCGCCGGGCGAAGTGGCGAATCAGCGCGTCCTTGAACCAGGGTGTCCGAGCTCGCGCCAGGCGGTAAACCAGGCGGGTTAGCGACCGTTGCGGCAGTAGAAGTTGTGGCAGGTGGCGCAGGTGGTCGCCCCAGGTTGCGCTCATGATAAATACCTTTTTCGTAGCCTATGCTTGCTTGATATATGAGGTAGGGGGTGGAAGCATATCCGGTTCAACGGCGCAACGGTAGAATGCCCTCTATCCTCTCCCGTCCTTTCCAACCCTTCCCAATTCCAGATGATCGACCACGACGACGCTCCCTCTCATCTGCGCACGATCCGCGATCTGATCCGCTGGGGCGCTAGTCGCATGAACGAGGCTGGCCTGCATTTCGGCCACGGCACCGACAACGCCATCGACGAAGCGGCGGCGCTGGTGCTGCACGCCCTGCACCTGCCGCCGGATCTGCATGCGGACTACTTCCAGGCGAACCTGCTTCCGGCCGAGCAACAGGCGGCGATTCGGTTGCTGGAGCGACGCATTGCCGAGCGCAAGCCGGCGGCGTACCTGACCCAGCGCGCCTGGTTCATGGGCTTGCCGTTTTATGTGGACGAGCGGGTGCTGATCCCGCGCTCGCCGCTGGCGGAACTGATCGAGCGACATTTCACGCCGTGGCTGTCGGATAGCCGGCAGATCGGCGCCATCCTCGATCTGGGCACGGGCAGCGGCTGCATCGGCATCGCCTGCGCCTACGCCTTTCCGGATGCGCGGGTGGACTTGGTGGACATTTCCACCGATGCGCTGGAGGTGGCGCGGCGCAATGTCGCCGAGCACGGCCTGGAGGATCAGATCGAGGTGATTCCGTCCGATCTGTTCTCGGCGTTGAAGGGGCGTCGCTACGACCTGATCGTCAGCAATCCGCCCTACGTGGGCCTGGAGGAACTGGACAGCCTGCCGCCCGAATACCAGCACGAACCGCGACTGGGGCTGGCCGCCGGCGAGGAGGGCCTGGACGTGGTGGTGGAAATCCTGCGCCAGGCCGCCGATCACCTGAAACGCGACGGGTTGCTGATCGTCGAGGTCGGCAACGCCCAATACACCCTGTGCGAGGCGTTCCCGGACGTGCCGTTCACCTGGCTGGAGTTCGAGCGCGGCGGCCAGGGGGTCTTCTTGTTGAATGCCGCGCAGTTGCGCCGGCTGTAGTGGGCTGGCCCGATCGGCCGGACCCTCGCCATCGTCATTCACCCTTTCGGCAAAGATCGTAATGCAGCCTGCTCGAACGACGGGAACAGGAACGGGGGCGATCATGCTCCTGATCGCGGTTGTGCTGAGTTGCGCGGTATTACCGGCTTGCCAACCGCCGGAACCGATCCGCATCGGCTTCGTGGGTGGCACTTCCGGTCGGGTGGCCGATCTCGGCATCGCCGGGCGCGACGCCGTGGTGCTGGCCGTCGAACTGCGTAACCAGGCCGGCGGTGTGGCCGGGCGCAAGGTGGAACTTCTGATCCAGGACGACGAGCCAGGTCGTCGTGCGCCTATCATCGCGTCCGAGTGGGCCGCCACGGAACGGCTGATCGAACTCGGCGGCAAGGCGGTGGAAGGGGTGATCGTGGCGCAGAACTTCGACCGTGACAGCACCGCGCCGCCCTACCGGGCCTTTTACCAGGCCTACCGCGACCGGTTTCATCGCGAACCCGGTTTCGGCGGCGTCATCGCCTTCGACGCCGCCAACGTGGTGCTGGATGCGCTCGCCCGGCATCAGGACCCGCGGAACCTTAAAGAGACCATCCTAGCCCTGCGCCGCTTCGAGGGCGTCCAGGAGCCGATCCTCTTCGACGAATTCGGGGACGTCAAGCGGAACCTTCACATCACGGCCGTGCGCGACGGCCAACTCGTGGTGATCGAGTAACGCCATGCCTTCCATCCGATCCCTACCGCTGTGGTTGGCGCTGCGCATCGCGCTGGCGGGCATGGTTCCCTTGGTCGTGGTGACCACCCTCGTCTTGGCGATACTGTTGCCGCAACTGCGCGCTGACCTCGAAATTCGTTATGAGGCGCTGGCCCGCGCCATCGCCGGCCAAATCGAGACCCACTTGCTCGGCGCGGCATACAACTTACGCGCCATCGCGGAAGATTCCCGCAATCTAGGTAACCAGCCCATCTCGTTTTGGCTCGATTCCTTGGACGCGCACGCTGGAACGGGCGACGTGTTCACGGCGATTTACCTCGTCGCCGCCGACAACTCGGTCCGCGTGGTCGGGTTGCCCCAGGCGGAGCGCGGTCAGCGGGACAATTTTCTGGGACTGGATCTTTCCCAGCGGCCCTTCCTGCGCGAGGCGCGCGCGCGCGACAAGGAAGTGTGGTCGGACACCTTCCTGTCCGCCGTGACTGGGCAACTCGCCGTCAGCTTGGCGATTCCGGCCGCCGAGCACGTGCTGGTGGGCGAGATCGCCATCGACGGGCTTGCGAAATTCCTCGGTCGTTCACCCGCCGAAGCGGGGATGGTGACGATGATTCTCGACCGTCGAGGCCAGATCATCGTCCACTCCCAAGCCGCCTTGAGCGGCCAGCAACTCAGTCTCGGCCACCTGTCCATCGTCCGCGATGCCTTGGAGGGGCGCTTTGCCACCACTACTTTCGAACTGGATGGTCGGATGTTCGTCGGCACTCCGGTCGGCGTTCCGCGACTCGGCTGGATCGTGCTGGTCGCGCAGCCGCATGGCGAGGCGTTCCGACCGCTCCTGTCCAGCTTGTGGGTACTGGCCGTCGGCGCGCTGGTGGCTGTGCCGTTCGCGGTCCTTGTCGCCTGGGCGCTGGCCCGCGGCCTCGCGCGGCGCATCGGCCGCTACGCCGAACAAGCCCACGCCATCGCCGAGGGCCACTACGACCAACCGTGGCCGATCACCCGGATTCGGGAGTTCGACAATCTGGCCGGCGATCTCAACCGGATGTCGGTGGCCATTCGCCAGCGCGAGCAAGACCTCGCCACCAGCGAGGCCCGCTACCGGTCGGTGATCGCCAATGCCCCGGTGGTCCTGTTCCAATTCGACGAGCACGGCGTCTTCACCTTTAGCGAGGGCAGGGGCCTGGCGCGCGTTGGGTTGGTGGCCGGCGAAGCGGTCGGCCAATCCCTGTTCGAGCTTTACCGCGGCTATCCCGAAGTTTGCGAATATGCCCGCCGCGCCATCGCTGGAGAAAGTTTGGAGTTTATTTCGCGGATCGGCGAAGTCTTCTTCGACACTTACTTCAATCCCACGCGGGATCGCGATGGCCACGTTCAGGTGATGGGCGTGGCGGTGGACATCACCGAGCGCCACTGCGCACAAGAGGCGTTGAACCAGGAAAAGCGCTTCACCGACACGCTCATCGACAGCATGCCGGGGATCTTTTATGTCTTCGACGAACGAGGCCAGATCATCCGTTGGAACAAGCAATTGGAACACTACACCGGGCGTGATACGGAAACGATCAGCCACATGAACATCATCGATTTCATTCACCCCGACGACAAGAACGAGTTGGCGCTGAAAATCCGGGAAACATTTCTCCAAGGCGCAGCCCATATGGAAGGACGACTCCTGGCCAAGGATGGCGGAACGGTTTCCTTCGATCTGTCCGGTTTGCGGATTACCATCGGCGACAAGACGTACCTCCTTGGGGTGGGACTCGATATCACCGATCGCCGGCGAGCGGAGGAGGCGTTGCGGCAATCCCGGAATCTTCTGCAAACGGTTCTCGATACCATTCCCACACGTGTTTTCTGGAAGGATCGCGATTCCAGATATCTGGGATGTAATCGAGCCTTTGCGCTCGACGCCGGCGTTAACTCACCTGACGAGATGATTGGTCGGGATGATTACCAGATGGGTTGGCGGGAACAGGCCGACCTTTACCGAAGCGACGACAAGCAGATCCTGGAATCCGATCAACCAAGACTCAACTATGAAGAGCCACAGACGACGCCCGACGGGCGCCGCCTTTGGCTACAAACATCCAAGGTTCCGCTGCGGGACGCGGATGGAATTGTCCTGGGAATCCTGGGCACGTACCAGGACATCACCGAGCGCAAGCAGGTGGAAGAAGCGCTGCTACTCACGCAATTCGCGATGGATCGTGCCTCGGACAGCATCCTCTGGGTGAATGGCGAAGGCAGTCTGATCTACGTCAACGACGCCGCCTGTGCCTCCATGGGTTACACGCGGGAGGAATTGTTACGGATGAAGATCTTCGACATCGATCCGGACTTTCCCGCCGAGGGATTCGAGGCGCACAAGATCGAACTCCGACGCCGAAAGTCGATGAAGTTCGAATCCCGCCACCGCGCGAAGGACGGTCGCCTGTTCCCGGTCGAGGTGACCGGGAACTATCTAGAATACAAAGGTGATTTTCTCGCTTGCGCCTTTGACCGCGACATCACCGAGCGCAAGCAGGCAGAGACGAAACTGCGCGAGTCGGAAGCTCGCTTTCGCCGCTTGGCCGAGAACGCCCCGGACATGATCTATCGCATGAGCCTGCTGGAAGGCCGCTACGAATACGTCAGTCCAGTTTGCCAGCAAATTACGGGCCATGCCCCCGAGGAATTCTATCAGTCGCCCCAACTGATCCAGCAGGTCATCCACCCTGACTGGCGGGCTTATCTGGCCGAGGAATGGCCTAAATTGATTGCCGGCCAGGTGCTGCCCACCTATGAATACCAAATCGTCCATCGATCCGGCCAGATCAAATGGCTGCGCCAGCGCAATGTCTTGGTCCGCGATAGCCAGGGCCAACCCCTGGCCATCGAGGGAATCGTCTCCGACATCACCGAGCACAAGCTGCTGGAGGAACAGATCAAAGCCTCGCTGCGCGAGAAAGACGCGCTGCTCAAGGAAATCCATCATCGGGTCAAGAACAACCTGCAACTGATTTCGAGCCTGCTCGATTTGCAGGCGGGATCCATCGAGGACCAGAACGTCCGGGACCGGTTGCGAGAGAGTCGCAACCGGGTGAGGTCCATGGCGCTCATTCACGAACGGCTGTACCAGGTTCCGAACCTGGCCCAGATCAACTTCGCTGAATATATTCATGATCTGGTCACGCATTTGATTCGCGCCTATGCTAGGCCAGAGCGGGAAATCACGGCGCGGGTCGTGGCGACGGCGGGCGAGCCGGTGCTGAGCGTGGAAATCGCGGTGCCGTGCGGGCTGATCGTCAACGAGTTGGTCACCAATGCGATGAAACATGCGTTCGCGACTCGGCGCGCTGGCGAGATCGCCATCGTGCTCGAGGCGGCCGATGGACAATGGACGTTGCGCGTCCGGGATAACGGGATCGGCTTTCCAACCACGGTGGATTTTCGCCACACACCCTCGCTCGGATTGACGATCGTGATGACGCTGGTCAAGCAACTCAAGGGCAGTATCGAGTTGCGCGCCCAGGCGGGAACCGAATTCGTGATCGCCTTTCCCAACCCGGCCGCGACAAAAGTCGCGGAACAAAGCGCGACGGCGACACGCCCGCTCGACCCGCGCGGGTAGCCGCGCGCAAGAAGCTAGGAGCGGTTGAAGAAAGCCCCCACCTCATGCAGTGACGGCAAATTTTGAACCGTTTGGAGGCCTAGCGTGGACAGTGATCGACGGGTCTGGGTGGCGTCCTCAAGTAGGCTGGCCTGGTTTTTCACCCTTTTGGGCATCGCCGTATTGCTCGGCTGCCAACCACCGGAGCCGATCCGTATCGGTTTCGTGGGCGGCACCTCTGGCCGGGTGGCCGATCTCGGCATCGCCGGGCGCGACGCCGTCCTGCTGGCCGTCGATCTGCGCAATCAAGCGGGTGGCGTGGCCGGGCACCCCGTGCAACTCCTGATCCGGGACGACGAGCAAAACCCGGAAGTGGCCCAGCGGGTGACCCGTGAGTTGATCGCGCAGGGCGTCGTCGCCCTCATCGGTCCCATGACCAGCGCCATGGCCGTCGCCATGACGCCGGTCGTCAACGAAGCGCGCGTTCCGTTGATCAGCCCCACGGTCGTCACGAACGAATTGACCGGCAAGGACGACTATTTCCTCAGGATCAGTTCGCCCACGCGGGAATACGTGCGCAAGATCGCGCTGCGCGAGCGAACCGCGCGGGGGTTGCGGCGGGTGACGGCGGTCCACGATCTCGACAACCGGGCCTATACCGAAAATTGGCTGGATGATTTTCGCGTCGCCTTTGCCGAGGGTGGCGGCGAAATCATCCGGGAGATCGGTTTCGAATCGGGCGGCGACACGGCTTTCCTGCGCATCGCCAGCGACTTGCTCGCCCCCCAGCCCGATGGCGTGGTCATCGTCGCCAACTCGGTCGATACGGCGATGTTCTGCCAGCAAATCCGCAAGCTGGACGCCCGGATACCGCTGATCGGCTCCGAATGGGGAGCGACCGAGCGATTGACGGAGCTTGGCGGCAGGGCGGTGGAAGGTCTGACGGTGGCGCAAATCTTCGACCGCGACAATGCCGCGCCACGCTATCGGACTTTTCGCCAACTCTACCTCGATCGCTTTCGCCGAGAGCCGGGCTTCGGCGGCGTGGCCGCGTTCGACGCCGTCAACGTCATCCTGGAAGCACTGGCCCAGCACCCGGCGACGCACGATCTCAAGGAAACCATCCTGGCCTTGCGCCGCTTCGAGGGGCTCCAGCAGCCAATCGTCTTCGACGAGTTCGGCGAAACCAAGCGGGACAGCGTCATCACAGTCGTGCGCGACGGCCAGTTCGTGGTGATCGAGTGACGCCATGCCTTCCACCCGTCCCCTTCGACTGTGGCTGGAGTTGCGCATCGCGCTGGCGATCATGGCGCCGCTGGCCCTGATCGCCGTTCTCATCCTGACGGTGCTGTTGCCACAACTGCGGGCGGACCTTGAAATCCGCTACCAGGCCCTGGCCCACGCCGTCGCCAGCCAAATCGACGCTTACTTGTCCGGTCCGAGGCGCGAGTTGCGCGTCATCGCCGAATACATCCACAGCCGGGGCTATCGACCCGCGCCGTTCTGGTTCGATCTGTTGGATACACACGCTGGAACGGGCGACATATTCGCGGCGATTTACCTCGTCACCGCCGACGACACGGTCTACTCGGTCGGTTTGCCCCAGGCGCGGCGTGGCCAGAGGGACAATTTGCTGGGACTCGATCTTTCCAATCGCCCCTTCCTGCGCGAGGCGCGGGAACACAACGAGGTTGCCTGGTCGGAAACCTTCCTGTCGGCGGTGACCGGACGACTTGCCGTCAGCCTGGCGATTCCAGCGGCCGAGCAAGTGCTCGTCGGCGAGATCGCCATCGACCAGTTGTCCAAATTCCTCGGTCGCTCGCCCGCGGCGGCGGGGATGGTGACGATGATTCTCGACCGCCAGGGCCAGGTCATCGCCCATTCCCAAGCCGCCCTGAGCGGCCAGCAACTCAATTTCGCCCACTTGCCCATGGTCCGCGACGCCCTGGCGGGGCGGTTCGTGGCCGGCGACCTGACATTGGACGGCCAGAGATTCATCGGCGCGCTCGTCAACATCCCTCCGCTGGGCTGGCTCGTGCTGGTCGCGCAGCCGCGCGACGAGGCGCTCCGACCGCTCCTGTCCACCTGGGGGGCGCTGGCCGCCGGCGCGCTGGCGGCCCTGTTGCTGGCGGTCTTCGTCGGCTGGGTACTCGCTCGCGGCCTGGCGCGGCGGATCGGTCGCTACGCCCAACAAGCCCACGCCATCGCCGAGGGCGACTACGACCAACCGTGGCCGATCGCCCGGATTCGGGAATTCGACAATCTGGCGGGCGATCTTGAGCGGATGTCGCTGGCCATCCGCCAGCGCGAGCGGGACCTGGCCACCAGCGAGGCCCGCTATCGGATGCTCAGCGACTGCAATCAGGCCTTGATTCGCATCGCCGACGAAATCGAGTTACTGACCACGGTCTGCGCGATCGCCGTGCGGGAGGGGGGGTACCGCATGGCCTGGGTGGGCTACGCCGAATCCGATGAGTCCAAGACGGTGCGGCCGATGGCGCACGCCGGCTTCGAGGCGGGTTATCTGCAAAGCATAACCAGCTCGTGGGCCGACGATGAACGCGGTCGTGGTCCCGTCGGCACCGCCATTCGCACCGGACGCCCCTGCTGCATCCAAGACATCGCCAGCGATTCGCGCCTGGCGTCCCGCCGCGCGGAAGCGGCCAAGCGGGGCTACGCGGCTGTGTGCGCCCTTCCCCTGACTGACGGCGACCGGGTCTTCGGGGCGATGGGCATTTACTCGGCGGCGGCGGACGCCTTCGACGCCATGGAGATCGGCATCCTGAGCGAACTGGCCAGCGATCTGGCATTCGGCGTCACCGCGCTGCGCACCCGGATCGAACACGAGCGGGTCGAGACGGCGCTCAGGGAAAGCGAGCGCAAATACCGCGAACTGGTCGAGAACGCCAACAGCATCATCCTGCGCTGGAATCCCCAGGGCAAGATCACGTTCATCAACGAATTCGGCTTGAAGCTCTTCGGTTACTCCAGGGAAGAATTGATCGGCCAGCACGTGCTGGGAAGCATCGTGCCCCTGGACGAAAGCACCGACCGGGATTTGCGCCCGCTGATGGAAGACATGCGTCTTTATCCCGAACGCTTCGAACACAACATCCACAACATTCGCCGCAACGGCGCGCGACTCTGGATCGATTGGACCAACAAGGCCGTGCTGGACGAACGTGGCCAGGTCATCGAAATCTTCAGCGTGGGCTCGGACATCACCGACCGCAAACGGGCCGAGGAGGAACTGGAACGCTACCGGGACCATCTCGAGGACTTGGTCGCCGAGCGCACCGCCGATCTGCGTCAAGCCATGGCGCAACTGATGCAGACCGAAAAGCTCGCTGCCCTGGGCAGCCTGGTGGCGGGCGTCGCCCACGAACTCAACACGCCCCTGGGCAATGCTCGCGTGG
>CALGOO010000286.1 GCA_937960715.1 uncultured Candidatus Competibacteraceae bacterium | reverse complement strand
ATTTCGGATTCGTCGTGTCGGCAACTTGTCGATCATAGCGACGTTTCCAACCCAACCCCGGGCCGCCATCGCGCCGCGCCAGCGGGAACACCGCTCTTCGAGGAAAATCCGCATGTCCGACAAGACCCCTGAAACCGAAACTGGCATTAGCCTGACGCGAATCAAACCCAAACCCAAGCGCGCCAAGGTCCGGCGAACTCCCGTGGTCGATCAGGCGCTCGCCCCCCGCAAAGGCTTGCTGGCCCACGCCTGGATCGACCGGGATCTGAGCTGGCTCGATTTCAACCGGCGCGTGCTGCACGAAGCGCTGGACGAGCGCACGCCGTTGCTCGAACGGTTGAAATTTCTGGCGATCTTCACCTCGAATCTCGACGAGTTTTACATGAAGCGCGTCGGCTTGCTGCGCGGGGTGGCGCAGATCCAGGGAGAAGACGACCCGGCGGCGCGCGGCGGCGCCCGCGACCGGCTCGCGCAAATCCGCCAGACGGTTCTCGCTCAGTTGACGGAACAGGCGCGCTGCTACCGCGATCTGGTGCCCGCCTTGGCCAGCCACGGTATCGTTCTCGCCGAGTGGAGCGCACTGACCCAGGCGCAGCGGGACGAAGCCTCGCACTTTTTCGACCGCAATGTTTCTCCGGCGCTGACCCCGCTCGGCATGGACCCGGCGCATCCTTTCCCCTTTATGTCGAATCTCTCGACCAACTGGGGTTTCATTCTCCGCAACCCCGACACCGACGAATACATCCCGGTCCGGGTGAAGATCCCGACCATGTTGCCGGCCTGGATTCCGCTCAAGGCCGACGTGGCGCCCGGCGAGCGCCGGTTTCTGCGCCTGGAGGATCTGATCCGGCACAGCGCCGACAAGCTGTTTCCCGGCATGGAATTGATCGACGCCACGCTGTTCCGCATCCTGCGCAACGCGGAGATCGAACTGGACGAGGAGGAAGAAAGCTTGCGGGAGGCCGTGACCGAAGCGCTTCAGCAACGCCGTTTCGAGCCGGTGGTCCGCCTGGACCTCGCGCCGGACGCCAACCCCGCGCTGCGCCAGGGTTTGATGGAACGGTTCGAGTTGAGCGACGAGGATGTGTACGAGTTGCCCGGCCTGCTGGATTACACCGGGCTGTTCCAAATCGCCGGTCTCGACGTGCCGGCGTTACGCGATCCGCACTGGACGCCGCTGCCCCCGCCCCGCCTGCCCAACGAAGACGTGGACATCTTCGCGGCGATCCAGGCCGGCGATTTGCTGCTGCACCATCCCTACGAAAGCTTCGACATGAGCGTCGAGGATTTCATCAGCGACGCCGCCATCGATCCGCAAACGGTGGCGATCAAGATGACGGTCTATCGCGTCGGCGACGACACGCCGTTCGTGCGTTCGCTGATCCGCGCCGCCGAAGCGGGCAAGCAGGTCGCCTGCGTGATCGAGTTGAAGGCCCGGTTCGACGAGGCGCGCAATCTGCTCTGGGCGCAGGAGCTGCAAAAGGTCGGCGCGCACGTCACCTACGGCGTGATGGGACTGAAGACGCACACCAAGGTGGCGCTGGTGGTGCGCAAGGAAGGCCACGACCTGCGCTGCTACGCCCATGTCGGCACCGGCAACTACCATGTCAAGACCGCCCGGCTCTATACCGACGTCGGCCTGCTGACCCGTGACCCCGCCATCACCGCCGACGTGGTCAACCTGTTTCACTACCTGACCGGCTGCTCACGCACGCCCCAGTTCAAAAAATTGCTGATCGCCCCGATCAACATGCGCCAGCGGTTTCTGGCCAGCATCGAACGGGAAATCGAGTATCATCGCGCCGGTCGCCCGGCCCGCATCGTCGCCAAGATGAACCAGGTCGAGGATCTGGAAATGGCGCGGGCGTTGTCGGCGGCATCCCAGGCGGGCGTGCCGGTCGATCTGATCGTGCGCGGCTTCTGCTGTCTGGCGCCTGGCGTGCCCGGCTGGACCGAAAACGTGCGAGTCCGCTCGATCATCGGCCGTTTTCTGGAGCATTCGCGGATTTTCCACTTCGCGAACGGGCAGGACGATCCGCTGGCGGGCGAGTTTTTCATCGGTTCGGCCGACTGGATGCACCGCAACCTCTCGGGCCGGGTCGAGGCGGCGACGCCGGTGGAAGACCGGACGGCGCGCGAGCGGCTGTGGGAGATTTTGGACATTTGCCTGCGCGACCAGCGCCAGGTGTGGCTGATGCAGCCCGACGGCAGTTACGTTCGGAGCCAGCCGGCGGAGGATGCGACCGGACCGGCCGCGGTGGGCACCCACGCCTGGCTGATGGACCTGACGCGCCGCCGGGCGCCGACGGTTTGAGCGAGCAACGCGCCGGTTGCCATCCGGTCGCGGGCCTGCAACCGCTATCAACGAAAATGGTGGATGCGTGCGAATCTCCTTCGATATCGACGATACCCTGATTTGTGACTCCTCCGTTCCCACCGAACAACACGTCGCCTGGTGGCGCCGCTGGCGCTACCCCGAACGACTCCGCCGTGGCACCCGGTCGCTCATGACCGCCCTGATCCGGCGCCGCTGCAAGATCTGGATTTACACCTCGTCCGGCCGTTGCCCGCGTTATCTGAAATCCTGGTTCGCCAGTTTCGGGATTCCAGTCGAAGGCATCGTCAACCTGGACCGGCACGAGCGGACGGTCGGTTTGCGGGGACCATCGAAATTTCCGCCCGCTTTCGGCATCGACCTGCACGTCGACGATTCGCTCGGCGTCGCCATGGAAGGCGCGGATCACCGGTTTCCGGTCCTGGTGGTCGCGCCGCACGATTCGGATTGGGTGGAGCGGGTGTTGAGCGAAGTCGATGCGCGGATCGGATCGAACGCCCATTGGCGCGCACGGCAGTTCATTTCGAATCGGTCATTCGATGCCAAGCGGATTTTTCGGGATTGTTTGGTTCGGTTATCGCTGTCGGACCACCAAAACCCGGCCTACGTTGTCGGCGACACCAAACCCGATCCAGCCTGAAAGCGCTCGACGTGCGACAATTCGCTCCGCTCGCCCGTTCTCGAAGATCCCAACCAGGAAAAACCATGCACAGCACTTATTATCCCCCTGCCGAATGGGAAAAGATCATGGCGTTTTCCCAGAACAGAGAGACGCCTTTCCTGGTCGTGCTCCTGGACAGAGTTCGGCGGAAGTACGAGGAATTCCGCGCGAATTTCCCTTCCGCGAAAATCTATTACGCGGTCAAGGCCAATCCCGGGATAGAAGTGCTGGCCTTGTTGCGGGATCTTGGCTCCCATTTCGATATCGCTTCGATTTACGAACTCGACCGGGTGCTCGGCCTGGGCGTGTCGGCCGACCGCATGAGCTTCGGCAACACCATCAAAAAAGCCCGACACATCCGCGAAGCCTACGAAAAAGGGGTCGGGCTATTCACCAGCGACTGCGAGATGGATGTCCGCAATCTGGCCCGGGAAGCGCCCGGTTCGCGGGTGTTTTTCCGGCTGTTGATGGACGCCGTCAGCTCGGATTCCGACTGGCCGCTGTCGCGGAAATTCGGCTGCCAGCCGCGCATGTCCACGGACCTCATGTTGCTGGCCGCCGATTTGGGTCTGGAACCCTATGGCGTTTCGTTTCACGTCGGCTCGCAGCAGCGCGAAATTCCCGCTTGGGACGCGGCGATCGGTCAGGTGCATTCCCTGTTCGACTGGATGGAAAAAGAGCATTTTCGCCTGAAAGCCATCAACATGGGCGGCGGTTTTCCCGCCGATTATCTGGTCAAGGCCAACCCGCTTTCCGTGTACGCGGAGGAAATCTACCGCTATTTGGGCCAGTATTTCGGCAAATCGATTCCGAAAATCTATCTGGAGCCGGGGCGCGGACTGGTGGGCGAAGCGGGCGTTCTGGTCAGCGAAATCGTGACCATCGCCAGGAAATCGAAAACCGACCTGAAGCGCTGGATTTATACCGATGTCGGCATCTTCAACGGTTTGATGGAAACCTTGGGCGAATCGATCAAATACCCGGTTTATACCGAGAAACAAGGCGAAGCGGGCGACGTGATCATGGCCGGACCGACCTGCGACAGTCTGGACATCATGTACGAGCATTTCAAATATCAACTGCCGCTGTCGCTGGAAAGCGGCGACCGGCTCTACTGGCTTTCCACGGGGGCTTATACGGCTTCCTATAGCGCCATCGAATTCAACGGCTTTCCGCCGCTGAAGACTTATTACTTGTAAGCGTCGAATCGTAAGGTGGGCAATACCCACCCTACCACCGAATTGCCACTTACCGCCTGGGCTTCAAGGCGATCATCGGGTTGGCCGCCGAAACCGTGACCGTCGCCGTCGATTCCACCAACTCGGTCTCCAAATCCCTGACCGTACCGTCGAACGTGCCTTCGCCGCCCGGCTCGATTTCCTTCACGTCGGTCGGGAGGCCGATCCGATCCAGCAGCGAAATAAACGGCTCCGGATCGAGTTCCTCGACGTTCACCATCGTCTTCGGGTCCCAGACGCCCTGGGCGACGAGCATGGCCGCCGCGACCGGCGGGACGCCGGCGGTGTAGCTGATGCCCTGCGATTCGACCTCTTCGTAGCACTGTTTGTGGTCGGAAACCTGATAGATGAAGACTTCCCGCGCTTTGCCGTCCTTCCAGCCCTTGACGAAGTTGCCGATGCAGGTTTTGCCGGTATAGCCCGGCGCGAGGGTTTGCGGATCGGGCAGCAAGGCCTTGACCACCTTGAGCGGCACGACTTCTTGGCCGGTGGCCAGTTTCACCGGCAGATGCGACAGGAATCCCAGGGTGCGGAGCACGGTGAAGACGTTGATGTAGTGGTCGCCGAAGCCCATCCAGAACCGAATGCTGTTCGCGTCGATGTTCTTCGAGAGCGAATGCAATTCGTCGTGTCCGTTCAGATAGATGGGACGCGGCCCCACCACCGGGAAATCGTAAATCCGCTTGACCGAATGGGTCGGATACTCTTTCCACTGGCGGTCGATCCAGGTCCAGACCTTGATGAACTCGCGGAAGTTGATTTCCGGGTCGAAATTGGTGGCGAAGTATTTGCCGTGACTGCCGGCGTTGACATCCATGATGTCGATCGTATCGATCTGGTCGAAATACCGCTTTACCGCCAACGCGCAATAGGCGTTGACCACGCCCGGATCGAATCCCGCGCCCAGAATGGCGGTCAGCCCCTTTTCGGTGCAACGGTCCTTGCGTTTCCACTCGTAGTTCGCGTACCAGGGCGGCGTCTCGCAAACCTTGTCCGGTTCCTCGTGAATCGCCGTGTCGATATAAACCGCCCCCGTTTCCAGACAGGCTTCCAAAATCGACATGTTCAGAAACGCCTGTCCGAGATTGACCACGATCGCCGAGTTCGTTTCCCGAATCAGTTTGACGGTTGCCGGAATGTCGAGCGCATCGATCTGCCGCGAATACAACCTATTCGCCAGATTCTGGACATGCTCTTTGCGCTTGACGCTTTCGATAATCTCGTCGCATTTCGACAAAGTCCGCGATGCGATGCAGATGTCGCCCAGCAGATCGTTGTTCATCGCGGCCTTGTGAGCCGCCACATGGGCAACACCGCCGGCACCCACGATCAGCACGTTTTTCTTCATGTCGATGATTCTCCTGACTCAGGAAAGACTACGTTTGAAATCCTTGTATCGGAATTTTCGGACCACGTCCACGGTTCCATCCAGCCTGCGCACCACGATGGATGGCATGGGTAGTCCATTGAACCAGTTTTTCTTGACCATCGTGTAACCGGCGGCGTCCGCGATGCGGACCTCGCTGCCGACCCTCAACTTGCTCCTCAGCTTGTATTCGCCGAATACGTCGCCCGCCAAGCAGGTTCGGCCCGCGATCATGACCCGATAGCGCCCCGGTTCGGGATAGGATATTTTCGCGGTCGTGCGGTAAATCAGATGATCCAGCATGTGCGCCTCGACCGAGGCGTCGACGATGGCGACATCGATTTCGTTGTGGATGACGTCCAGTACCGTGGTCACCAGTTCGGCGCAGTTCGTGATGGCGGCTTCTCCGGGCTCCAAATAGACTTGAACGCCGAATTTTTCGGAAAGACCTTTTAATTTCTCGCAAAACCGATCCACGGGATAACCTTCCTTGGTGAAATAAAGCCCACCGCCAAGACTAACCCACGCCAGCTTTTCGAGCAAGGGTCCATAATTCTCGCCGATGTGGTCGATAGCCGTGGAGATGTTTTCAAAATCGTCATTTTCGCAATTAAAATGAAACATGACTCCGCTCAAAAAGGGTGCGACCTTCGCGATATCGTCTTTGTTGGAGACACCCAGCCTCGAATATTTTCTCGCCGGATCGGCCAAATCGAAATGCGAGTAACTGATCCCCGGATTCACCCTCAAGCCCAGCTTTATCTCACCCACAAGAGCACGATATCGATTCAACTGCGATATCGAATTGAATATCACCTTATCGGCGAATTTTGTGACGGTCTTAACGTCTTTTTCGGAGAAGCCCACGCTGTAGGCGTGAACTTCCTTGCCAAATTTCTCGTGGCCGAGACGCGCCTCGAACAGGGAACTGCTCGTGGTTCCATCCAGATATTGCCGCATCAGATCGAACACGCTCCAGGTCGAAAAGCATTTCAGCGCCAGCACCGATTTCGCGCCCGACGCTTCGCGTACCTGCTGAATGATCTTCAGGTTTTTTTCCAGCTTGTTTTCGTCGATCAGGTAATAGGGCGTGGTCAGTTTGGACATGCGTTGTACGTCCCTCGAAAAACTCGAAATGAGGCAATGAGAATAGCTCGATAACAGGCGCGTCGGCCGCTTTAACTGTGACGGGCAACCGCGTTGAATCGCCCTCGCTATTGGTGACGACGCATCAAACACGCCCGTAAAGGTCCTTTCAGGATACAGCGAAAACCCCAGAACTTTCCGCTTCGATCTCGCTCTTGGACTTCATCAGTTTTTTCTTGGATTTATCCGACTTGACCGATTTTTCCTTTTCCGGCTTGACCTTTTCGGCTTTGGCCGGCTTCGCCACGCTCCCTGGTGCGTCTTCGGAACTGCCAAAGCGTTGGGTCCAAAGCAGTTCGATGGCTTGGCCAAGCACTGTACCGGAGTCGGCGCCATCAATTTCGCTCAGGATGTCCAGCCTCTTGGCCGCGGTGGCGCTCGCCAAAATTTTGAGCTTGGTCAGACCGGCGCTCTTGTGCTCCTTCCGCCGCTCACGATAGGCGCGTTGACGTTCTTTAGGTGATTTCACGCGGGGATGCTCCATAAAGCTAAAATTGGGAGCGCCGATGATATCGTTACGTCACTCGTTACGCAAGTAGTTATGTTTTTGGTGACGTAATCTTGGAACGATCGGCCAGAAGTAGACCCTTGGCGCTGGAGCGACCCAAGCTCAGCCACCGTTGCATCAACCATGGACAAATAATCCATGAGTGATTTCCTGCTTCGCCGAG
>CALGOO010000285.1 GCA_937960715.1 uncultured Candidatus Competibacteraceae bacterium | reverse complement strand
ACATGATCCATTTCGTGCCGCGCGACAACGTGGTGCAGCGGGCCGAAATCCGCCGGATGACCGTGATCGAGTACGACCCCACCTGCAAGCAGGCCGACGAATATCGCGATCTGGCCCGCAAGATCGTCGAGAACAAGAAACTGGTCATCCCCAAGCCGCTGACGATGGACGAGCTGGAAGACCTGTTGCTGGAGTTCGGCATCCTCGACGAGGAAGACGAATCCATCGTCGGCAAGACCGCCGCCGCCGAAGCCGCGCTGGCCAGCGCCTGAACCAGAACGGAGACCGTCTCATGACCATGAACCGCCAAGAAACCGAACAGTTGATCCAGGAAGTGCTGGAAGTCTATCCGGAAGCCACCGGCAAGCAGCGCGCCAAGCACTTGATGGCCAACGATCCCAGCCTGGAAAAATCCAACAAGTGCATCGTCGCCAACAAGAAGGCCCTGCCCGGCGTGATGACCGCTCGCGGCTGCGCCTACGCCGGCGCCAAGGGCGTGGTCTGGGGACCGGTCAAGGATGTGCTCAACATTTCGCACGGACCGGTTGGCTGCGGCCAATTCTCCCGCGCCGGCCGCCGCAATTACGTCACCGGCTACAGCGGGGTCAACGTCTTCAACGACATCAACTTCACCTCCGACTTCCAGGAAAAGGACGTGGTGTTCGGCGGCGACAAAAAGCTGGCCAAGATCATCAGCGAGCTAGACACCCTGTTCCCGCTGGCCAAGGGCGTCACCATCCAATCCGAGTGCCCCATCGGCCTGATCGGCGACGACATCGAGGCGGTGGCCAAAAAATCCGCCAAGGAAATCGGCAAGGTCGTGGTGCCGGTGCGCTGCGAGGGTTTCCGGGGCGTCTCCCAATCCCTCGGCCACCACGTCGCCAACGACTCGCTGCGCGACTGGGTGCTGCACGGCCGCGACGACGACCCAAGCTTCGAGTCCACCCCCTACGACGTCGCGATCACCGGCGACTACAACATCGGCGGCGACGCTTGGTCCTCGCGGATTCTGCTGGAGGAAATGGGCCTGCGGGTCATCGCGCAGTGGTCGGGCGACGGCTCGATCCCGGAAATGCAAACCACCCGCCACGCCAAGCTGAATCTGCTGCACTGCTACCGCTCGATGAACTACATCAGCCGGCACATGGAAGAGAAGTACGGCATGCCGTGGATGGAATACAACTTCTTCGGCCCGACCAAGATCGCCGAAAGCCTGCGCAAGATCGCCGCGTTCTTCGATAGCACCATCCAGGAAAACGCCGAGCGGGTCATCGCCAAGTATCAGCCGATCATGGACGCCATCATCGCCAAATACCGGCCCCGGCTGGAAGGCAAGCGGGTGATGCTGTTCGTCGGCGGTCTGCGCCCCCG
Organism: uncultured Candidatus Competibacteraceae bacterium; assembly: GCA_937960715.1. GTDB lineage: Bacteria > Pseudomonadota > Gammaproteobacteria > Competibacterales > Competibacteraceae > Contendibacter. The sequence goes on along the minus strand of CALGOO010000285.1, from coordinate 4,159 downwards.
CCACGTCATCGGCGCCTACGAAGACCTCGGCATGGAAGTGATCGGCGCCGGCTACGAGTTCGCCCACAACGACGACTACGACCGCACCTTCAAGGAATTGCAGGACGGCGCGCTGATCTACGACGACGCCACCAGCTTCGAGCTGGAATCCTTCGTGGAACGGTTGAAGCCCGACCTGATCGGCTCCGGCATCAAGGAAAAGTACGTGTTCCACAAGATGGGCATCCCCTTCCGGCAGATGCACTCCTGGGATTATTCCGGCCCCTACCACGGCTACGATGGCTTCGCCATCTTCGCCCGCGACATGGATATGACCATCAACAACCCCTGCTGGCAAAAGCTGAAAGCGCCGTGGCAGCGCGCCGGCGCGGAAATCATCCAGGCCGCCGCCTAGCCCCGGAAGAGGAACCCGTCATGCAAAACGCCGAAGCCATCAACCCCGGTTATCCGCTGTTCAACGGTGAGGATTATCAAGCTGCTTTCGCCCGCAAGCGGGTGTTCGAGGAAAGTCCTCCCAACAAAAAGCTGGAACAAGTATTCCAGTGGACCACCACGGAAGAATACAAGCAGATCAATTTCAAGCGCGAAGCGCTGACCATCAACCCCGCCAAGGCCTGTCAACCGCTGGGCGCGGTGTTGTGCGCGCTGGGCTTTTACAAAACCCTGCCTTACGTCCACGGCTCGCAGGGTTGCGTGGCCTACTTCCGCACCTATTTCAACCGGCATTTTCGGGAACCCATCGCCACCGTCTCCGACTCGATGACCGAGGACGCGGCGGTGTTCGGCGGGCAGAAAAACATGTTCGAGGGACTGGAAAACTCGCTGAAGCTGTACCAGCCGGAAATGATGGCGGTATCCACCACCTGCATGGCCGAAGTGATCGGCGACGACCTCAACGCCTTCATCACCAATGCCAAGAAGGACGGCCGGGTGCCGATGGAGTTCCCCACTCCCTTCGCTCACACCCCGAGCTTCGTCGGCAGCCACATCACCGGCTGGGACAACATGGAAGAGGGGATTCTGCGCTACTTCACCCTGAACGAGATGGAGGGTAAGACCGTCGGCAGCAACGGCAAGCTCAACATCGTGACCGGCTTCGAGAGTTATCTGGGCAATTTCCGGGTGATCAAGCGAATGTTGAAGGAGATGGGCGTCGAATACACCTTCCTGTCCGATCCCGAGGAGATTCTCGACACCCCGACCGACGGCGAATTTCGCATGTACGCGGGCGGTACCCGGATCGAGGAGATCAAGGACGCGCCCAACGCCATCGACACCTTGCTCTTGCAACCCTGGCAGTTGACCAAGACCAAGAAGTACGTGCAGGAAACCTGGAAGCAGCCGGCCAGCGCCATCACCATCCCGATGGGCCTGAGCGGGACCGATGAGTTCCTGATGAAGGTTTCGGAACTGACCGGCAAGCCGATTCCCGATTCGCTGACTCTGGAGCGGGGCCGGCTGGTGGACATGATGACCGACTCGCATTCCTGGCTGCACGGCAAGCGATTCTCGGTGTTCGGCGATCCTGATTTCTTGACCGGGATGTGCCAGTTCCTGCTGGAGTTGGGGGCGGAGCCGGTGCATGTCCTTTGCCACAACGGCAGTAAGCGCTGGGCCAAGGACATCACCAAGCTGCTGAAGGATTCACCCTACGGCCAGGGCGCCGAAGTCCATTTCGGCAAGGATCTCTGGCATCTGCGCTCGCTGGTGTTCGCCGACAAGCCGGATTTCCTGATCGGCAATTCCTACGGCAAGTTCATCCAGCGCGACACCCTGCACAAGGGCAAGGCGTTCGAGGTGCCGCTGATCCGGTTCGGCTTCCCGCTGTTCGACCGCCACCATTTGCACCGCGACACCACGCTCGGCTACGAGGGCGCGATGCACATCCTCAAGACCCTGGTGAACGCGGTGATGGAACGGCTCGACGAGGAAACCATGACGATGGGCGAAACCGATTTCGCCTTCGACCTGATTCGTTGACGGGGAAGCGACGTTGTAGGTCGGGTTAGCGTAAGCATAACCCGCCATTCGGGGATTAGCGCGTCGGGTTACGCGCTTGGCGCTAACCCGACCTACTTCTACCACGGGAAAATCAATCATGCCCAACGTCATGCTGCGCAACAACGCGGCCGGCCAACTGGTGTTCTACGTGACCAAGAAGGATCACGAGGAAACCGTGGTCGCGCTCGAACACGCTGGCCCCGGTGCCTGGGGCGGCGAGATGGAATTAGCGGACGGTTCGCGCTTTTACCTCGAACCGTTCGACCAGCCGCCCAAGCTGCCGTTGACCGTCCGGGTGAAGCGGCTATGAGCGCCGATCAACCACTTCCCGACTGCATCGCGCTCCGGGTCGGTTTGGCGGCTCGCCTCTTGCCGGACACCGACTCGCGCCAGTTGTTGCGGGTGCTGCTCGCGGCGTTGGGCGAACCCTTGACCGAGGCCAAGCTGGCCAGCCTGACGGTCAAGGACCTCAAGACCGCGGCCGACGGCGCACTGAGCACAATCGACGGCCCCACTTTGCGCCAAACCCTCTCCTGCCTGAAGGGCGAGGACGGAATCGACGCAGTCGCCGCAATCCCCGATCCCCGGCCCTACCGCGAAGGCGATTTGCCGAATTCCATCCGCGTCGCCTGCGCCTCAAACCGGGGTGAGCGGCTGGACGGTCATTTCGGTTCCTGCGCCCGTTTCCTGATTTATCAAGTCTCGGCGACGGAAACGCGGCTGATCGCGGTGCGACCGACGCCAGCCGTGGTCCGCCTCACCGTGGATCACAGCGCGGAACGGGTAGCGTTGATCGGCGATTGCGATTTGCTTTGCGTGCTGTCCATCGGCGGCCCCGCCGCCGCCCGTGTCGTGAACAGCGGTATCCACCCCGTCAAGCGCCCGCAAGCCGGGGACATTTCCGTGTTGTTACGCGAGTTGCAACAGGTATTGGCGGGCCATCCGCCGCCTTGGCTGGCCCGGATTATCGGCCGCAATCCGGCTATCTCCAACGAAACACTTCTGGCCGAAGCGGGAGAAGCCTCGTGATCACCCCGCGCCAACTCAACGACATCGCCCACTGGGCGGAAACCCGGGGCGTGGACTACGCCGCCCTGAGTCATTTGCGTCAAGTCTATCCCGGCCTGTACTTCACCCATTGTCTGGACGACGACATCAACAATATTGAGCCGGCGCGGCGGGGCGCGGGCATCAATCTTTATCTGGTGGATGGTCGGCAACATTGCTTGCGCTTGACCGAGGATTTTCAGGTGGCAACCGGCGTGGTGCTCGCCGTCACGACGGAATGCGTGGATTCCTGATCGAAACGATTCTGAATTAAATTCAAAGAGGTAATCATCATGGCCAAGATTGGTTTGTTCTACGCCACCGACACCGGCAACACCCGCAAGGTCGCCAAGATGATCAAGAAGCAGTTCGACGAGGGCGAAATCGAGCTGTTCAACGTCAAGGGCGCCACGGCGGAAAACCTGACCACCTGCGACGCCTTGATTTTCGGCACCCCGACCCTAGGCGACGGCGAACTGCCGGAATCCCTGACCGAGTTTCTCCCGACCCTGGAAAGCGTGGATTTGAACGGCAAAACCGTTGCTTTGTACGGCTTGGGCGATCAAGTGGGCTACCCCGACGAATTCGTCGATGCGTTGGGGATTCTGTACAAGAAGCTCAAGAAAATGGGCGCGCGACTGGTTGGCAACTGGTCGGCGGAGGGTTACGAGTTCACCAAATCCAAGGCGTTCCGCGACGGCGAGTTCGTCGGCTTGGTGCTCGATCAGGACAATCAGGCCGATTTGACCGAGGAACGCCTGGAAGAGTGGCTTGAATTGGTGAAACCCGAACTGCTGGGCGAAACGGTGGCTTCGTAGGGTACGCACCACGTACCGGATGCTTCCATCCCGGATAAGGTACGCAATGCGTACCCTACTTGGTTTCTCCACTGGCAACGGTGCGCGATGCGCACCCTACTTGGCTGAGGCGTGGCGATGAAAACCAGCGAACTCGCCGCATTGCTGAACGAGCCGGCCTGCACGCACAACCTGAAAAGCAAATCGGGTTGCGCTCGGCCAACGCCTGGCGCCACCGCTGGGGGTTGTACTTTCGACGGCGCGCAGATCGCTCTGCTGCCCATCGCCGATGTCGCCCACATCGTGCATGGCCC